>JAEOSY010000211.1 GCA_016840125.1 Candidatus Helarchaeota archaeon
ACCTCGATGTCGGCTCATCGCATCCTGGGGCTGAAGAAGGTCCCAAGGGTTTGGCTGTTCGCCAATTAAAGCGGTACGTGAGCTGGGTTTAGAACGTCGCGAGACAGTTCGGTCCCTATCCGTTGCGGGCGAAGGATATTTGAAGGGAGCTGCTCCTAGTACGAGAGGACCGGAGTGGACGCACCTCTAGTGTATCTGTTGTCACGCCAGTGGCAGTGCAGAGTAGCTATGTGCGGAAGGGATAAGCGCTGAAAGCATCTAAGCGCGAAGCCCACCCTAAGATAAGATATCCCTTTCCTCTGACTTGTCAGAGGAGCTAAAGGTCCCTTGGAGATTACAAGGTTGATAGGCCACAGGTATAAGTATGGTAACATATTTAGCCGAGTGGTACTAATAGACCGTGCGGCTTAACCGAATTTTTTGTTCACTGCAGATTGTTTTTGTATTTTATAATGGTTTTCTAGAGATTAGTTTATCCCGGTGATAATAGCGGAGGGGCAACACCCGATCCCATTCCGAACTCGGAAGTTAAGACCTCCTGCGCCGATGGTACTGCTAGGGCGACCTTGCGGGAGAGTAGGTCGTTGCCGGGATTTTTTTATTAAAAGGGAAAAGAAACATTTAATATCTTTTCCCTTTTTTTATTTCCCAATCTAAAACTTCTTGACAATGTAAAATTGCAATTGTACTTTATTTTCAAATTATTAATTGAGTAAATCAGCTTCGGCTGATTTTTTTATTTTATTAATTATAAGAGGAGATTATGCCAAATTATATTACACATGGAGGATTTGATCGTATCCAAAATGAAATTGAAGACATTCAAAACCAATTGAAAGGTGAAGTGGCTAAAAAAATTGGGGAAGCAAGAGCTTTGGGAGATTTAAAAGAAAATGCTGAATATCATGCAATGAAAGATAAACAAAGATTACTTGCCACTCGGATGCAAGAGCTTGCTCAAATGATTAGTGGAGCAGAAATTATTGAAAATTTAGATCTATCAGCTGATCAAATTTCTGTTGGAAAGAAAGTGTCTATACGCGATTTGGATAAGGATCGATTAGATGTTTATACTATTTTAGGACCAGTAGAATCTGATGTAGACAATGATATAATTTCCTATGAAACTCCAATTGCTCGGCAACTCATGATGAAAAAAGTTGGAGAAATTGTTGATGTAGAAGTGCCGATTGGGATAATTCGTTATAAGATTGAAAAAATAGAACCTTATGATCCAAAAGATTTGACTTAAGATATAGCGAATGTTTGACGATTAATGAATTATGTCTTCAAAATACAAACTTGAAAAGGAAACCGCACTTTTAGCTGTAAAGGAAGCGGCAAAACTCTGTTCAAGAGTTCAAAAAAAAATAACCTCAGAAGTATTGCAAAAGAAAGATCACAGTCCAGTAACAATTGCAGATTTTGGCAGCCAAGCCTTGGTTTGTCGTAGATTGTTAGATACTTTTCCAAATGATCCAATAATAGCAGAAGAAGATTCAACATCTTTGCAAAAACCAGAGAATCAAACTCTTTTAAAAAGCGTTATCGATCATGTCCGTCAACTCCAACGTCATGCAAATGAAAAACTTGTTTGTGATTGGATTGATCATGGGAATACTACAGTTTATTCTAATAGATTTTGGACGCTAGATCCTATCGATGGAACAAAAGGATTCCTTCGCGGAGAACAATACGCAGTTTCACTTGCTCTGATTATCAATGGTGAAATAGAAATTGCTGCTGTAGCATGTCCTAATCTTTCTCCTTCAAAAAATATGGATGGTAGTACAGGAATTGTCTTTTTAGCTGAAAAGAATTCTGGATCATTTGAATATGAATTGAATGAATCCGATGATGGACTGCCAATCAGTGTAAGTAAAGAAACGAATTCCCCAAATGCTAAATTTTGTGAATCAGTAGAATCTGGACATAGCTCTCACTCAGATTCAGCTTCTATAGCAAACCTTTTAAATATGAAAAAAGAATCGGTTCGATTAGACAGTCAGGCAAAATATGGAGTAGTTGCTAGAGGAGAGGCTGAAATATATTTGCGCCTACCGACAAAAAAAGACTATCGAGAGAAAATATGGGATCATGCAGGTGGGTGGTTAATTGTGACGGAGGCTGGTGGCAAAGTAACTGATATTCATGGTCAACCTTTAGATTTCACCTTAGGAACAAAGCTTGAAAAAAACAAAGGTGTAGTAGTTACCAATGGCTATTTACACGATCAAGTTTTAGATTCAATTCGAACGTTAGGAATTGAATAAACTTTTAGAAAAAACACTCTTCAAATTCCTATTTAATTAATTCATCCTTTCAATCTAACTAGAATAGTGCTTGCATTTTCAAACTAAGATATGTAAAATTAGATATCTTTATGAAATAAAGAAACCTAATCATATAATTTTTGTAATTATTTTTTTTCATTAGAGGTATTGCTAAAGTGATTAACCTGGATGTAAATGAAAACCAATTAAAACGAACAATAGATAGGGCTCGAGAAAGAAATATTGTTATCCCGACTTTCAAACAACAGATAAATCCAGAAACTATCCCACAATCAACTAAAAATCAACTCAAGAATGTTGGACTATGGGATGTCAATCCATTAAACCTTTTTCGTATCTCATGGAAAAACGAACCTAAGTCTAAAGGTGGATTTTATAATAAAGTAAACGTAATGGAAATCCCATCAGTATTAACTGGAGTTCCAAATCGTATTTTTGCTTTAGTAGGAAAGTGGTTTCCAACGGGAGTACATAAGGTCGGAGCTACTTTTGGGTGTCTTGTTCCCAGGTTAATAACCGGTCAATTTGATCCAACTTACCAAAAAGCTGTATGGCCATCAACTGGCAATTTTTGTCGTGGCGGTGCATATGATGCATCATTATTAGCTTGTGAATCCATAGCAATTTTGCCAGAAGAAATGAGTCAGGAGCGATTTGATTGGTTAAAAACAGTAGCAGGAGAAGTGATCGCCACACCAGGATGCGAATCCAATGTAAAAGAAATTTATGATAAATGTTGGGAATTACGCAAAAATCGAGGCGATGTGGTGATTTTTAATCAATTCGAAGAATTTGGTAATTATTTATGGCATTATTTTGTAACTGGTAAGGCAATCGAAGAAGTTTTGATAAACAAGCTGTCATCGAATGATCGATTTGCTGGGATTATGTTAACCACAGGTTCTGCTGGTACTATTGCTTGCGGTGATTACCTCAAACAAAAATACCCGGAAAGTAAAATAGCAGCTTCGGAAGCTCTACAATGTCCTACATTATTATTAAATGGATATGGCGGACATCGAATTGAAGGGATC
>JAEOSY010000212.1 GCA_016840125.1 Candidatus Helarchaeota archaeon
GGTTGGTGAAAATTTCCCTGCTCTGGATGAAAACTTTATGGCGACCGGCTCAACGGATGTAGGTGACCTCAGCCAGGTTACCCCTGTGAGCCTGTTGGAGACAGCCTGCTTCACCACGGGCAGCCCCGGGCACAGTTGGGGGAACGTCGCCACCTGCGCCATGTCCATCGGGCACAAAGGGATGATGCATGCCGCCAAAATTATGGCCGTAGCCGCCCTTGACGTATACTCAGACCCCAAACACCTCGTAGAGATCCGCAAGGAGTTTGATAAAGCAACCGGCGGGAAAAAATATGTTTGCCCCATGCCGGAGGACTTCGTGCCGCCCAGGTATGAGCGGGAGGTGAGGTAATCTTTATTTAAAATCCGTATGGGCGCAGCATGCTGCGCCCATTTTTTATCATGTAGAGAAAGGTTTTTTAATTTCCTACCCCCTGGGTGTATAATTCTTCAGAGAAGGGTTTTATATCATGAATATCTTGCTCCACACCCCATTAGGCTCATAGATTATGGAGTTTTATTTTGAAAATCAAAACAGAACGCGCACTTAATAATTTTGTGGATAAGGCAAATAAACTAAAGAGGCTGAATCTTGATGGGCACATGAGAAATACTGGATTTGGATTTCGAGGCAATGTAACTGAAAATGGAAGTTGGGAAATAGAATTTGACCAACCTAAAGAGAAAGATCTAGATGCATCATTATTTACATTTCGATTATTTCTTCAACAAGGAGAGCCTTTCTCGTTTCACAAGTTAGATCAAATTTCAAATGATGAGGCACTCTCGAAGGGTTTTAGAGAAGAAATAACTAGATCACGAAAGAAATTTTTCGATTATTTAAATGGATATCCTCTAAACATTAAACCGAACTTTTTCAATGAAGGTGAAACTCCAACACGGGGAGAAATTTTGGATGTTGTGCTGAATGGAATATTTAGCCATACGAAAAATTATTATAAGCGCCAAAGGTATGAAATATGGGCAAGGGATGGAATAAGGGAGAATGTTCTTCACCAAGTATTTACCCGCACAGTATTGCATCTATTGAAGCTAATTTTTTATATATCGGAAAAAGCAGAAAATGAATTAAATTTATAACGCAAAGAAAATGAAGCCTAACCCCGTATTAGGAATAAGGATTACTGAGACAAATGGGAAAACTAAGAAAAATTGATCATTGGATCGAAAAGAAATTTGCTGATAGTCCAAACTTAAGGGCTATTCTTCAATTAGATCCAACTGGCGTTGGAAGCGCTTATGATGTAATGCTATCGCACAAAATATCTGAGATGAGAAATAAAAGGTTTCGAACTCTCATGGATGAACTAGCTACCGGGGATGAAGAATTGACGCCCGAACTAATAGATAACGAAGATTTCCTACATGCCTTCTTTTGTGTAACGAGAGCATCCTTAAATTCAGGCAGAGAAGAAAAAATTAGACTTTTCGGAAGACTCCTGTTATATGCCGCAAAAACAAACATGCTCAATACAGACATATTTGAAGAATTTGTAGCTATTCTTGACGACTTATCGTTGAGAGAATTTAAAATTCTACTCACGCTACATGGTTTTGAAAATACGACTAAAAAGGAAGAAAATCAGAATGATCTCAATTTTGCCTCGTCATTTTGGGAGAACTTCGAAGAATCAGTATATAAGGGACTGGGGGTCAATAGATCCGAGTTGTCATCTATGCTTGTTAGATTAAACAGAACCGGATTATATGAAACCTTTGCTGGCTCATATTGGGATTATGAAGGTGGTAAAGGAAAAACCACATATTTTTTTGATAAATTTATCCAATGGATAGCAATGGAAAGATAGCATTTCATGCAAAATCGCAACAGATAGCTATCCCCGCAGGAATGTATCAAACACAAGTAATGAGCCGCGACCATATAATTATTGCTCTTGTATTAGGCCTTTCCCGTCTCTGGGCCTGTTCCTCCAATCAACCCGATCCCCAGCCCGATAATGCCCCGGAAATTCCCACCCAAGAAGTGGAGACAATGATAGCCGATGTACTCTCTGTGAAAGTATCAGGCAGCCCGTCTGCCTACCAATTTTCGGTTGAGGTCTCCAGCCCAGATACCGGGTGCGACCAGTATGCCGATTGGTGGGAGGTCATCACCGCAGATGGGCAGCTCCTTTACA
>JAEOSY010000213.1 GCA_016840125.1 Candidatus Helarchaeota archaeon
AACTTATATTTTCTTTTTTCTTTTTTACCATAGACTTTAAGCATCCAGTAACAACTTGGACAATATGTTGTTAAAATGTTCTCAGAAAAATCATTTACTCTTATGCGCCCTAACTTTTCGATTGTATCTGTGATGTATATTTGTCCCATGCCACCTCCGCAACACCAATGCGGGATTTTATTTGAATTGCATTTTTTTATTACTCACTAACACAACATTGTAAATTCATAATTTACAAATTTTATTCCGAACCTATTAGGTTTATAAAAAAATCTATCTTTTTATCACGTGATTTGGGTTGAATGATGAGATCGTTAGAAACGAAATAGAAATCGAGATACCTAGTGATAAATTGCTCTCCAAAAATTTCCCAATTTAATCTTAACTATATTAACAATGTCGCTTGTTCAAGGGAATATGGGAAATATCCTAATTAATTTGAGGTTTGAATTTGGCTATAAATCGTGTTATTTATTTTCGCCACAAAATTGTTTTGAAAGAGGGCAATAGATTCGATTACTTTCAGTGATGGAGCACCCATAATTAAGTGGTAATAGGTATCGGGTAATTTGGGAATTCTCATAAAGGAAAATTTGTAGAGACTACCTCCTATTACAGGTAAATTCAATTCTATGGGACGATTCGCGTCATATACGGATTTAAAGTCGCGAGTTATATCAGTAAGAGCATTCAAGGTGTTGAAACAAGCACTTTTTATGGCGGGGTTGGGAAAGGAACTTCCGACCACAAAGAGATGCTGGTCAAATAAAACCGACCCGAGAACACCGTATTTATCACTTTCCTGGCGAAATTCATCAAGGACTCGATTGAGCAATGTTAATTGGATTAGTTCTGAGATGCTGTAGGAGAACATTTCTAAGAGAGATTTCCGGTCATATATACTTGTGTTATAGGTCTTAATTTTTAGGTCCTGTTTTTTGGCAGCGGCGTTAAACAAATTGGCAGCTACTTTAAGATTCTTTTGGAGAGAAGAACTTTCAATTACATCGGGGTCTGCTTTGTGGAGGCATAGAAGCACAGGACATTTGATTTTTAGGCGTTTCAATGCGAGTATTACATCATCAAAGTAAATTTCAGCTTCCTCGAAGCGTTTATCATTTTGAATATCTAACACGAAAATAAGGAAATCCGTGGCTAAGAGTACATCCTTATATCCTTGTAAATGTTCTTTACGGTAGCGTTCTTGACCACCCAAATCCCAATTTTTGATTTGGAAGCCCATAATTTCAAAGTCGGACCGTTCTGTACCTAAAGTTGGTTTGATTTGATCCAACCCGCTATAGG
Organism: Candidatus Helarchaeota archaeon; assembly: GCA_016840125.1. The sequence continues at coordinate 1,306 of JAEOSY010000213.1, forward strand.
TTCCTTCTAAAGCCCTGAGGATGCTGGTTTTCCCAGCAGCATCCAGCCCCACAAAGACGATTTTATGTAGTTCAGACATTCTGACTCACTCTGATTCATTTCAATAATTAATTAAATACAATTCCTGTTTAAGTTCAAAAGGTTTTCATTACTTTTTTTATTGAATAGGCCAATCACCATGTAGTTCGATTGTATCATCTATTTTGCGTATAAGGTGGATCGTTTTTAAAATAGCGGTAATAATTTTTCGATATGATAATAAATCGGGGTCACTAAGGGTACGACCTATCCGATCTTTAAGCCATTTATGGCAGACTTGATAACCACCAATGATGAAACCCCAGGATTCGTCTGTAACTCCGTGAAAGTATTGGGAATCGTTAATAAAAATAGAGTTATTTTTAAATTTTGGATAACCTTTTTTTATGAGATTATCGCCAATTCCTACAAATTTCACCTCAGGTAGGGGATTTTGGTCAAGGAGATGGAGTGAGATTAGTTCTCTACCGAGATTAACTAACTTTTCAAAGAGAGTTCGATTTCTTGTTATTGGGATACGGGGAAAATCAAGTTTCAAAAAGGGGTCATAACGTAAACGGTACCCAGCTGAATATAGAATAGCATAAATATAAGATAAAATACTAACTTCACTTATCCCTACAATTGATCCTTCAAAGGCCTTTTTTGCGATGGAAGTCAAGTTTGAACGCTTCGCACCATTGGAATAGTAATAAAGGGGAAAAACGTACGAACCCCGGGTGCTTTCCCCCGCTTTTTGCTCAACGATATAATTGCTGATAAAGCATGAGGTAAAATGTGCTTTTCGATGATGGCGAGAAGTGATTAGCACTAAATTTTTCTTTCCATTGATGTGATCCATTACCTCCGTTCTAGCACGGTTCAGTAGAAATGGATGATATACAATGTAACGGATATCAAATGGGCGGAAAAGACATTTTGTAATGCTATTGATCGCTGTTTGGACCTTTAATTTCTTTATTTGATTATAATCCCACCAGGTCTTTGCCAATTGAGGAAAGAGAGTTTGGAGTTCGGGGCGCTCCAATGAAGTAAAAAAGCGTTCTATCTTCTTCTTTAACTCATTTGTAGAAAAATCAATAACTAACCAATCACGATTAGTCAAAATACCAATTCTTTGAAGATTAAATATCTCTTTAATAGAAAGGTAGGAGTGATATTCAGGTGCCAAGGTTGTATCGTGGGGAAAGAAGAAGTAATTTGGAGGAGCTGGGTGAATTTGATTCCAAGGAATGGTGGAAACTGTGTTCTTCAACATGAATTGATATTTATACTCACGTTTTCCCCAAAGATCCAAATGGTATACTTCAGGTCGAGGAAGTTTAGAAAGTGTTTTCACGAATAATATGATTACCACTCCTTGCTGAATATTAAAAACGTTTTGATCAACGGAACCATCGGGACAGGTTTCTTTAATATTTATATTTCCATGCAAATCAAGAATAAAGAATTTATCAAAAAATTGTAGCAATTCACTTCGCATACCCCGGTGGATCAGTCCTGACAGGAAGCCATGGTTAGTGACCATTCCAATGATCCCAAACCCTGTGATACTGATGAGATGATGCGCAAGGCGTATGAATTTAATATAATCATCGGAAAGAGGTTTTATGTATTTCTCATTTTTCACATCAGCTTTATATGTTTTCATGAGTTCTTGGATATAAGGAGTTGTATTTTTTGAATTCACTTGATATGGAGGATTTCCGACGATAATTGTCACCGTGTTATCGAGTTCAGGTCGGCAAGATTCCCTATAAGAGATTCCTTCAAGGGTATTTGTTAGGTAGAGTTGGAGCTGATTATTTGATTCAAAATCATATCCGGTTTTAGCGAGCTTTAGAACGAGCTTCAAATAGGCCACAATGTATGGAGGCATCAAAAGTTCGAATCCATATAATTGAGGGAGAAGATAATGAGCGACATATTGATTCCAAGCTTTTTTTCGTTCTCCTGAATCCTGATCTGGATAATTTTTTTCCCATTCTTGCTTAATTTTATCAATCATATTTAATAGAAATGTTCCAGTACCTGTTGCAAGGTCAAGAACTTGGATCGGATGAGCATTGATGATAGGAGCTTCGGATTGAGTGGCTAATCCATTTGAGCAATTAAATTCAGTGCGGAGCAGATTATCTATTGATTTATTAATGAAAGATACTATAGGGGGTGGTGTATAAAAAACACCCCGTTCGATTTTCTGCATTGGGTTATAAGCTTTAAGGAAATGTTCATAGAAATATACAATGGGATCTTCATCATTTTGTTTTTGCTGAATTTCGTGGAAAACCTTTCTGATCTCAGGCTTTTTTAAAAAACGAAACAAATCCTCAAACCAATAGTCAAGGTTTTCATCAAACTGAATAAAGGCGTCGAATATGATTCCCAAGAAGGGATTTAATCTAACCAAATTGTTTAAGGTAAATTCTTGCTCTTGAGCTGCCTCAACCCAAAAAAGTGTGTAGGAGATTATTTGGGCAAAGTAGTCCGCGAATTGTTCTATATCTAAGCTTGGGACCATAGAAGCAAATTGTTTGAATATATTAAGTATTAATTTGCCTGGCGATTCACTTTGGAGTTTTTTAATTACTTGATCTCGAATCTTGATAGCGATATTTGCTAGATTTTTTGCATATTTTTTTTGTAAGATACCCACAAAATCACTATTTTCCATTAAACATATTCAATAGTGGCAGGAGGTTTTGGGGTCACATCAATGAAGATGTTTTTGGTTTCAGGGAATTGAAGTAACTTATCCCTAATCTCGCGTATTAATTCAATTGGTAAGTTTGTTATCGTAGCAGTCCTTGCATCTTTACTGTTTATAGCTCGAATAACAATATCAAATTTTCCTTCAGGATTGATACCCAGTTCGTAGAATACTCGTGCATATTCTTTTATATTAGATGCTAGTTGTACAAGTTTTTTGTAATCCCACTTCGCGCGGACACACAGAGGTACTTCATAAGTTCGCATACCATCACGTAATCCAGTCACTTTTGTATTGAGTACATCCCCTATTGTTGCTGCAAACACCTGGAAGGGCTCTTGCATGCCCTCCTTATTGATAATCATTGGTTTTCCGAATTCCTTAGTATAATAATCATCAACCATCGATTCAACAAGATCGTGGATCTTCTTCTCAAAGGCGAGATTTTCTGCACTCACAGGACCAACTATGCGTGCTGAAAGAGCTGGACCTGGAAAAGCTTTACGATAAACAAGTTCTTGGGGCATTTCTAGGAATTCCAGAACTTGGCGCACTTGATCTTTTGTGAGACTCGCAACCGGTTGGATTGTCGCTTCCACATCATACTCAATTTCCACATTATGTTGGCTCTTTACAAATCCCCTTTGATATTGTGATTTAAGCGCAAGTTCCTCTTCGAGACTCATTGATTCCTTTAAATCAGAAATCTTTACACCAAAACTTTCCTCAATATCAGGTAGG
>JAEOSY010000214.1 GCA_016840125.1 Candidatus Helarchaeota archaeon
TAACAGTATCAACTCCACGAAATCGATTGAAGTACATACGAGCACGTAACCAAGGAGCAATCACAGGACTCCAGAAGCTGTCAGTGAATTGTACGAATCGAATTCGGTCACCTGCTTGAGCTCCAGGGGTAGGTGTAACCAAATCTTTAATTGGATCATAAGTTTCCATAATTTCATCCAAAGGCGGGTGTACTGATGTGTAAAGACTGCCGGGGGAACGATGTCCGAGTATATGGACAACATCATCATCGGGAATTTCCCTCAATTTGACAAGTCGTCTATTCGGATCCATTATTTTTCTCCGACGTTCAGAGACCTTCTCGGTGCCGGGATAAAATTGTTGCTCGTACGTCACTTTCTTTTCACTCATTTAATCACCTAAATTTATCTTTAATTTGCTCAGCCCCTTCAACAATCCTTTGAAGAGGATTTTGAAACACAGGCAGTGCCTCACGAATCTTGAAGAAAAGCGAAGAGGTTGCCTGTGGATTAAAAATTTGGGTGCCGGAGTCCAAGCACATGCTTGCAGCTACACAAGGGGTAAAGAAGCCACTAGTATGACGAATAAGAACATGATCCAGTTGGAACGCGCCTGGTCCCGCACCACCATAAATTGAATGAGTGTAAAATGCAAAACCCAGACCGGTTCCCATGATTCTTCCAAAATCCGGATCAGGCAATCCCCCCGATTCAAAGATAAGTAAATCCCCAAAAGCAGAGAGCACCGCTGAGATTCCTTGAGCGGCTCGGCTTGCACCAATATTCACAATCGAAGCTGCCAGTAGTCCAGCACATGAATAAGCGTTCCACATTGAAGGGTCATCTGTAGTATAAAGCTTATACCCTGAAAATAATATATCAGGATATTTCTCACCCTTCTGCCGAATCACACCATCATTTATAGCGTGTTGCATCGTGCTTTTTATTACCCCACCAACTGTGCCGTCTCGGTTCTCCTTTACAAGGTCAAGAACTAAATTATTTGCATTGAATCCTTGATAGGCCATTCCTAAAAGATTATATCGCTCATACCAACCGGCTGCGTTACCCATTTCGAATTGGGCACCTTGTTCAAATATTGTAGCTAATGCAACCGCATCTAAGGTTCGCCTGTTTGCAAGTGCAACAAGATGATTTATCATTATACCTTGGAATCCCCGCCCCATTCCTTCAAGTTCCTGGGGCAGTTTGAGAAATCCGAAAAGTGGATTCCCAGGATTAAAACCTTGCATTTGAGGGTATCGTCCAAATAGCGCAGTTTTAATTAATCCACAACCATCGGGATTATTATCTGGAGTAACATCAAATAATTCTGATAAGATTTGGGCCATTAATAACCCTACATTAGTATAAATAACGTCTCTACCCGTAGAAATTGCCATCCGAAGTGTCGGTACTCGAACCATTATCACCTGATCATCATTGAAAAGTTGAACGGCAGTATCATCTTCATAGCCCTTGTAATTTTGTACCTGAATTTTTTTCTCCATCGCGTCTACGATTGCGTGGGCATTGGCTAATAAATCCAAGTCCAATTTGTGCATCGATTTGACCTCATCTTGTTTTAGGGATGTAGTATAACCCACTTGACCCTTCGATAGCAATTTCTGAAGCTTGGTTAAATTAATAAAAACTGTATTCTTGATTGTCTGCAATAGGCTATTAATATAGGGGTTGTACAACGGAGACAATGACTCAAGAGGCAATTTTTCTCCTAAAAGGTTGCCACGATCGTCATAGATATCTATTTTATCCTTATATTTCATAATTACTCGCCACGGGAGAGCTCTACGATTTAAAAACGAAAAGACCTAGTTATTTTAAGGTATTTTGTCCTATTAATCTTTTTTGATAATCATAGTTGCTTAAGCTTTATAATTACTCTTTCTCAGGACGAAGATACTTAGTTTGTAACCCGTGACCGATGGAGATTATATCGTCGCGTGTGACTTTTTCAACTTGGCTTTTATGTGTGATATCTAGTAAAACACCATTCAACATATCCGCAAATTCAAGCTCGAGATCTTCATAGTGGATACGTGGTCCTTGAGGATATTCGAATCCCATACGCTCCCATTGCCCCGTTTCTTTATTATACTTTGGAGGAACAGCTTGAACAGATTGACTGGGGAGCACAATACCTTGGTGTAAACGCCAGGAAAAGAATCGCATGTAGGTATCATACATCCCATAGGATCGTTTCTTCATACTATCAAGTGTTTCCTGCTCAACATGACTGAGGTACAACAAACCGCCGGTTAAGGCAGTCGTCAGCCGATCTAACCACAATGGCCGCTCTAGTTTAAACATCATATTTAAAATAGGGGGGAGGGGTTCATAATTGTAGAGAGGGCTCTCCATCCCGTAGCGTTCATCCGCATTGCATCCATCCCAGATGATGCCCAAGGAATTATAGGAGCTAAGCTCCAGTGTCGAGTTCGCAGTACCAACCATGAAATAGAATGCAACATAATATGCGCTTTGGGACCATTGTGGGGTTCTTTCGTTTCTAATATCTATTAAAATTTCCCTGACTCGCCTGGCAACTTCGATATTATCCTTAATCTTCTTCCCTAAATCCGAGAGCCTTATTCCGAGTTTCATGTGACGGCGATTGAAGATTTCCGGGTCTTTACTCTTTAATAAGAACCACATCTCATCGCTTTGTGGTATGGAGTTTTCCACGTGGAGATTAAAAATGAAGAAGATATCACGATCCTCATCTGAGATACAAATAAATGATATATCCACAGACGGTCCGTATATCATTGTGGTGCTGAGACCCTGCATATCCATTCGTACTGGAAGGAGTGGCGGATACCCCCAGAAACACATCGTCTGCTTTTGTCGTTCCTTAGATATTTTCCCTTCTTCTACAACTTTTGATATCTTAAATGATTGATTCATTCGATTTTCGATGCTATCCGTCATAGATTCCTCAAAAGCTTCGCGATCATTTCTATCTCCTAAGTAATCCTCCCAGCTATCTATTAATCGTAAGGCAGTTAGTAGATTATCGCACATAGGAATAAATCGCTTACCATAATACGAATCGGGAATCTCTCGTAGCACTTCTCCAGGCGCTCGTAATTTTAATTCGCTTGCATCATATGGTTCCAATATAACTCACCCTAGTCGTTTATTTTTTGCATTTTCTCTCATAAAAATCCTCGTATATGATGACGCGCGCGCATTTAAACCACACCTCTTATAAAGTAGTCTAACTTTTCTTATTTATTCAGGTTACAGGTGGAAATATGAGTTATGATAACCCCATATGGATGGATTGGTACTCAGTCGCAGAGCCTTTGAACAAATTAGTCCCGTGGCTTACCTTTGGACTATCAGCGCTATGGTGGGCAGTCATTCCGGTGAAACCAACTGGATATGTGTCATGGTCGTTGGTATCGTTTCTACCAGGATTTATAATGGGAATATTATCCGGTCTTTTCTACTATCTCATTCTTCAAGAGAGAATTGAGCTAAAAAATATTGACAATCAGACTCTGATATGGCTTTTGATCTGTTTGGGTTTATCGTTATTCACAGTGGGTGGCGTGGTAATGTGGGTTCAGTTCTTATTAGTAGGAATTTTGGGTGATAGACCCGTTTGGAAGCTTTTCACCGAAAAGGGCGTTAAATACTACTAGATTCTCATGTTTTTCAAAATTATTTCTTATCCTGAGTGTCTTCAGGGGTCCAAGCCCTAAAAATTAGTTTCCCAATATTGTAGAACGCATAAAACAAGCGATCAAGTAGGGTTACTCTGATTTTTTTATCAAAAAACACGCGCCGCGCACCTTCCATGAAGATAATTCGCCGATAGTAGTAGAATCCATTGAGGATATTAAAAATCCATCGTAGGGGATAAAGCATACCAATAACTTGAACCTGAGACTGATGGATTCCAAGTGCCTTCCCCGTGGCTCGGAGATCACAACGGATATAGAGATTATTTTTGAACGAATGATAGACAAAAAGTTTGGGACGGGGGTCGGTAAATTCGCGTTTCAAGAGGAAACATGTAGCTCTCCCTGTGACGATATGGTCCGAATGTGTATAGACAGAAAAAGTATATTCAGGGGCAAAGATGACATTAGGGGCTCGCTTTTTAATGTACTTTCGGAGAGCCATTGTTGCTTCTTTCATCTTTACACGGCCATCAAGAAGGCAAAGAAATTTTACCTTATTTTTGGGGACTCCATGATAGGCAGCAGCATCTTGGAGCTCTTTGGAACGGATTCTAGCAAGTTTTTTGCCCTTAAAACTTTTATTTAAGGTGCCCCACTCACCTCGGGTCATGGAAACAACTTCCACATCATGCCCCTTTTTTACTGCAGAGCGAATGAACATTCCACAAAAGAATTCTAAATCATCCGGGTGAGCACAAATGAATGAATAACGTTTAACCATGATTTAACCCTCAACAAGTTTCATGGTAGCCACATGTCACACTCTTTACAAGTTTCAGCAGATTTCTCATTCTCTAAACCACAGAATGGACAAATTTTAATATTTTCATCCCTTTCAGTTTCTTCCTCTTTGTAAATATCAAGTGGGATGCTTGTGTTATCTTCTTTGGTGTCACCCTCATGAACTTTTTTAAACAAGTTTTCCAACTGCGAATGAGCGGTTAAAGGGCTATATTTGCCTCGCTCTAATTCTAAGTGAATATAATCACGGGGTGTAAGTACTTTGAGGAGTAAATTCATGGATCCTCTAATTCCAGGTTTAA
>JAEOSY010000215.1 GCA_016840125.1 Candidatus Helarchaeota archaeon
CCAGCAACAGTCCAACTTCCTAAAAGCCCCACTCCAGCCGCACCCATCGCAGATGAAGGAGTGATCGGGGAAGTGAAGGCATGTATTGTTGTTTCTTCAGTTCTAAAGGAATTTACAGATGTTTTCGTGGGTCTGGCTACTCAAGGAAGCAACAAAATCTACACCATTGAAGGGCCAGATGGGTTGATTTGTAAATTTTCGGTAGAAAAATCGAAGATCCAGTTTCTTCCAGGAAGTTGGGATAAAATAAGTCAGGAGCAAAAACGGAACATACAAAAATTATTCATAGACCGCGTAAAGTTGGTAGTAGGCTCCTGAAATTATTTTTACTTTAATTTCGTGCCCTCTTTCAGCGGAACCCAATTTACAATTTTAAATATTTCAGTAAAAATTGATGAGGTAATGCTAGGGACATCCTTTACCCCTTTGATAGGTTTTATTTTGTATCGAATGAATTCTGAAAGTTCCTTGTCATCTCTACACATAACTTGTAGTAAAATATCATGATCCCCATAAGAAGCACCAATTATTTGTATTTCTTCATGCTTTGCGAGTTCTTTCGCAATACTTATCAATTGGTTTGGATCGACATTAATTCCAACCCAGCTTACGCGCAAACCTAATTTTTGAGGATCAACTATTGCTGCAAACCGCCGAATTACCCCGCTATTAATCATTTTCTTTACACGATTGTGTACTGTGCTAGCAGCAATTTTTAACTCCTTTCCAACTTGGTGATAGGGGATTCTACTATTTGCCTGGAGGAAAAATAAAATTTTCCTATCGATTTCGTCTAATTTGACGAAACCCTTTTCTACACCCGCCATAATATCCGTCCAAACCGAATTGAGTTCAGTCCAAGTACGATACAAGTGAATAATATCTTGTTAAAGTTGACAAATGGTGAATAATATTCAATAAAAAAGTTTTGAATAATATTCAATGCAATAACACATTTTAAATTTATGAGATTTTTCGAGCGTTTCGCTTAAAAAAATTAAGTCGCCTTGATATGAAAGGTAAATTTAAGAAACTTTTATGTCTAGAGTGACATGATAAAGCTTGGGTCCATAAGATTTAACGTAATTGACCTGAAGAACTTCAAGTCTTCGCTGATACGCTGTATTTTTTCGTTTAAAATCAATAAATAGGCGATCTATATTTTCTTTTTCTTTAACTAACCCTTCATAATGAACTATAGCGGGATTTTTAATTATCTTGAAAACAGTATCAATATGTTCTCGGGGTGCAGGGAGAATACCCATAATAACACGGTCGGCTTTATCTGTTAGCTTAAGAGGTTCAGATTTTGAATCTCCTAAGATGGGGAAAATAATCTCCTTTTCTTCATTGATATGATTCAATTTAATGTTTTCAACAAGATAGTGATAAGCAGTTGGGTTTAATTCAAAGGCGTAAATTTTCCTTGGTTTCTTAGTCTGTCCAATGATTAAACTAAAATATCCAATACCTGCAAAAAGATCAAAGATGATCTCATTCGGTTCGACAAGTTGAGCAATTCGGGCGCGCTCGTTGATATTACCCTTTGAAAACATTATCTTTTTAAGATCAAATTTATATGAAATCCCGTGTTCTCTATGGATTATTTCGGGCTCATCAGCTCCTGCGATGAATTCAATCTGTGGGGTTCTATAAACTCCAATGACCGCGCCAGTTTTTAAATAAACGCCTCTTATTTTTTTAAAAAGCTCTAATATTTCCCGAGAAATATCTTCTTTAAATTCATATAGTTCTGATTTTAATGTTAGAATAGCTTTATCTCCGATTTGTTGGAATCCTGAGGGTAAAAGCGTCAATTTTTCTGGTGGCAGTGAGTCTCTTAGTCTCTCTTGTAAGAGCTTCTTGAATTTTGCCATAAAATCAATTTAATTGGTACTTTATTGCTATTAAAATGGCTAGCTGAGATTACAAGAAGTGTAGTTAATTGTGAAAAAGAAGCGAAATGCGCATTTTAGCTGGGGGTTTATATATGCTCATTAAAATAAAACCGATAGATTACCCTAGAGGTGTTAGAATGAACAAAATCGAACTTCTAAATGATAGCAGAGTATTAACTTTAGCGTTGGTTTTGATGGGTATAGTTATGGGACTCTCTGTATTAGGCACAGGTAGTGCTGATCCTTGGATTCCCTGGCCATGGCCTTAAACGGCAATCCATCTTAATTTTTTTCTTTTTCAATTCTTTTTTTCTTTTTAACATTTTTAAAAGCTTATAATTGTATAATTATTATCAATTGAACAAATTTTTTCAAGATATTTAGCGTCTTAGGTATATCTTCTCGAAAATTATCCAAATCGGAAAAAACAGATGAATGAAAAAAGAGGGATTTAAGGATCTTCAATTCCTAAATCAGTAATTTCGAAGATAGCCTCGCTCTCTGGAAGACAAGGACTATCAATGAGTCGTGCAACGCGCTTATTTCCTTTTGATTTTCTTAAATATACCCGATAAGTTGAGGAGTGGGCAAGGACATGACCTCCTACGGGACGGGTTGGATCTCCAAAGAAGATTCCGGGGGAATCCATGACTTGATTGGTGATCATTATAATCACATTATATGCTTCGGCGATTTGTAAGAGTTTATGGACAAATTTATTTAGTTTTTGTTGACGCTCACTCAAAGTTCCTCGTCCAACATACTCAGCTCTGAAATGACTCATAACAGAATCAACGATGATTAATTTGACATTATTTTCCTGAATCAGCTTGGGTGAACTATCTACAATCACGATTTGATGATCGCTGTTATAGGCTCGAGCATAAAAGACGTTTTGAAGGATTTTCTTCTCATCCATACCGTATCGCTGAGCAATTTGAAGGAGCCGTTCTGGTCGGAAAGTCCCTTCGCTATCAATGTATAATGCAGCACCATTTAGACCACCTTTGTCGGTAGGCATTTGTACAGTTACGCAGAGCTGATGAGCAACTTGAGTTTTTCCCGTTCTAAATTCTCCATAGAATTCAGCGATTGATCGTGTCTCAATTCCACCGCCAAGCATGCCATCTAATTTTTCACATCCAGTCGTCAATCTGCTTATTGTTTTTCGTTCGTCGAATAATTTCTCGGCTGTCTTGAATCCTATATTTAACTTGCCTCTCGCAGCTAGAATCACTTTCTGAGCGGTCGCCTCTCCAATGCCAGTCGAGGCAGATATTTCCTTTGGAGATGTGACTGAAATTGATTCAAAAGTATTATATCCAGCTTCTCGCAACTTTTCTGCAATAGTTGGACCGACACCTGGAAGATCTTCTAATGTTACATTGGAATCAGAAGCTAAATTTATATCAGTACTCATTACTTCATCTATGGGAGTTTCTTCTTCTAAGATATCATCAAGCAAAGTTTCGTCTTCTTTTGAATGATCCTTAATATCATCTAAACTAGCATTAACCGGTTTTGCAACCTTTTTTTTCGTTGATTTCCCAACACTTTTTGCCATTTATATCCCTTCTAAATCAACGAAGAACTGTTGATTTTCCTTCTTAAACTCGATACACCCCATAACAATAAGTAAAAATAAGAGATTATGAGACCTAATGGTTTGTTAAAAAAAAAATGAAATCAAATTTAGAGAATAATTTGTGAGAGAAGAAAGGATCGTTATTGAGGTTTAATTTAAATGGGAAAAATTAGTGTTTTTGGTTCGTTCGTGGTAGATCTCATGTTTCGAGTCCCCAAATTGCCCACGAAAGGGGAGACACTCAAGGCTTATACTTTTAAAATAGGTCCGGGTGGTAAAGGGGGAAACCAAGCTGTTGCAGCGAGGAGAGCAGGGGCAGAAGTGTCTATGATAACTAAGGTTGGAAAAGATAGCTTCGGAGAGATTGGCTTAGATAACTTTAGAAAAGAAGGTATTAACATTCAGTTTGTTTTTCAAGATGATGCCTATCCAACTGCTGTAGCTTCAATCTATGTAGATGATAAAACTGGTGATAATCAAATAGTCATTGAAATGGGGGCATGTGAGCGCATCACAGCTGAAGAGGTGGAACTTGCACGTGAGAACATTGAAAGTGCGGATGTTTTGATAACCCAGCTTGAAGCTAACTTGGATGCGACGGAAAAAGCAATTGATATAGCCAATAAACAAGGGGTAGTTGTCATTTTAAATCCAGCCCCTGCTCAGTCCCTCAGTGATGAACTTTTAAAGAAAATTGATATTCTCACTCCCAATGAAACGGAAGCGGAAATTCTGTGTGAAAATATTAAAGTGAAAAACGTAAGTGATGCAAAAGAAGCTGCAAAACAGTTATTAAATAGGGGAGTGAAGACAGTTATCTTAACTTTGGGAGAAAAAGGTGCTTATTTATTTAATAAAGATACTGAATGTTACATAGAAGCGTTAAAAGTCGATGTTGTTGATACTACTGGTGCTGGAGATGCTTACAATGGAGGATTGGCTGCAGCTTTAGCCGAGGGTAAGGATGTCATAGAGGCAGCAAAATTTGCAAATGTAGTAGGAGCTTTATCAGTGACCAAGATAGGTACTGCTCCATCTATGCCGTATCGTGATGAAATAGAAAAATACCTAAAGAAGTTGTGAATTTCCATGAAAATCGCTCAATATATAGATCATACACTGTTAAAACCAGACGCAACGACAAAACAGATTATCCAATTGTGTGACGAGGCAAAAACATACGACTTTGCTTCAGTTTGCGTAAATCCATGTTATGCACTATTAGCAAGCAAGGAGTTAAGCGGTACACCTATTAAAACATGCATCGTTATTGGTTTTCCTTTAGGGGGATCAACTAAACAATCCAAAGCATTTGAAGCTGACGATGCAATCAAGAATGGTGCTCAAGAAATTGATATGGTAATTAATATTAGTGCGGTAAAATCACAGGATTACGGTCTAGTAAGAGAGGAAATAAGAGCTGTGGTGGAGGCAATAAATGGGAGGGGGCTTTTGAAGGTTATTATTGAGTGTTGTTTACTTAATAACAATGAAAAAATTAAAGTATGTGAAATAGCAGTGGAAGCAGGCGCAGATTTTGTAAAAACATCCACGGGACTTAGTACAGGAGGTGCCACCTTAGAGGATGTGAAGTTAATGAGAAGGACAGTCGGTGAAAAAGTAGGAGTTAAAGCCTCAGGAGGAATTCGTGATTATAAAACGGCAATATCAATGATTGAAGCTGGAGCGAATAGAATTGGTACCAGTTCAGGAGTAAAAATCGTAAGCGACAGTGAAGAGAACTAAGTTTTTTAATTACTCTTATAGGAAAAGAATTATTTATCGAGAATAAAGTAAAAGTCCGTTATTTTTCCTTCTCGCTGTTCTTTAGGTTTGAATTCGACCCTGATTCTTGTTCCTTTCTTAAGATTTTCTATTTTTTTATCTTCGGATGCTAATATAATTGAATGTCTTATGGCCATATCCATTTCATCCATCTTTATAAATGCTATAGCCAAAGGAATTTTGTCTCCGAAGTTTGAAACGCCGAAATGCGCCATAGTCCCTGCTGTAATTTCGCCTTTACCGCTTAACTCTACCCATTCACAGGGTACATAGCATTTTTGGCAGTTTAAACGTGGTGGAAAAAATCCAAATCCACATTTCGTACAACGTGTTCCAAAGAGTTTCCCGTTATCTCGGATTTCTTTAAAGAATTTAGTTAGTTCACCCACAGAATACCGGTAATGAATGGTCATATCATCCGACCTCTCGTAGAAATCTTTTTTATCCTCGCTTTCAATGCGTGCGAGGAAGTCTATTTCAGTTTCTTTTAGGTTAGTCATCTATTTCCTCTCCATGACGATTACACAGCAGTAGGCCGTCACTGGACCGCCCACCGAGTGGAGTAAACCTTTCTCAGCATCGGAGACCTGGCGTCGGGCCTCACCTCGTAGTTGTTGGACAACTTCAGTCCCTTGATATATTCCAGTTGCGCCAACGGCATGACCGGCTCCGATTAAACCTCCAGATAAATTCACAGGTAATTCACCGCCTTCCTCAACGATTCCTTCATCGATTAATTTATACCCTTCACCATGTTTGGCAAAGCCGCAATCTTCATAGGATAAAATTTCCTGACCAGTAAAGGCATCATGAAGCTCAATAACATCCAATTCTTTAAGGGGGTTGGTTATTCCAGCCATTTTATAGCATTGTTTGCTGGCATAAACATTCGAGGTTAGGGACCACAGATTTTCTCGTAGTCCTCCGAAATTAGAGTCATTTCCTGCCCCCACGCCGGTGAGCTGAATAGGTACCTTCCCTGAATTTTTACAAATCTCTTTAGCCTTCTCTTCGGAAGCAAGAATCATAGCCGCAGCCCCTTCACTATACAAGCAACAATCCAATTTTTTGAAGGGTTCGGAGATACAGCGGGAATTTAGCACGTCCTCAATGGTAATTTTCATAGGACTTTGCGCGTAAGGATTTCCAATGGCATTACCATGATTTTTCACGGAAACTCGGGCCATGGATTCTTCCGAGGGATTACCGAACTTCTCGATATGCGCTCTAACTGGAAGAACATAGGAAGCAGCAGGGAATGAACCTAAGGGACGCACAAATTCGCAATCTGCGCTGTAACTAATGGCCTTAACGAGTTCAGGGGTTCGTGATTGAGTCGCTGGATCCCAACAATCATTTGATTTCTCCCCCCCCAAGCAGAGCACCACATCGGACAAGCCACTCGCGACTTCCATGTAAGCTGTGCGAATAGCATACCCCCCGGTCGCCCCACCGGTAGTTACACGGGTTCCGGGCTTTAAAATCATCCCAATATAATCATGGACAATAATATCGGGCATGAATTGGCGTTCAAAAAAATCATTGTAAATGCCATAGATGGCAGAATCAATATCATTGATTGTTAGCTGGGTATCTTCCAGAACACGTTTCACCGTTTCATAGGCCATTCTATAATATGTGTAATTTGGATGACGGACGCGGAATGGAAAGGCACTAATGCCTACAATAAAAACATTTCTTGGCATGAACCAATACACCTTTTAACTAAATTGAAATCGATTTAATTATTATTTAACTTATTTTGATCTAGAACGCTAATATCATTTTTTGTTTATTTAAATGAAGTATTCCGACCGATTCCAGTTGAAATAATTTTGGAGGCATCAATTTGTTGAGGTAGGGTTTCATGGTTGATATCGAAATAGATACCAGCTAAAAATTCTTCAAGATTAAGGCCTAAATCGGCAGGAATTATGAAATTTCCTTTTGGATAATGTTTTTCAAATTGAATATTCGGATCTTTCTTTTTTAAATTAGGATATTCGCAATTTATGGTTTGAATTGGAAAGGGAACACCCTCGGTTTCGATTTGTTCTTTGTAAATTGAGAAAAGCTCAGGGACTCGTGTCCGAATGATTTCTAAATTTCGAGGTTCAAAGGGTTGAATATAGAAATTCATGTTTGTAGTAATAGAGGCGAGAATGGAACAGAAAGCCTTCCGCCCCTTGTAGAAGAACATATTCAATGCAGAGGGAAAGGGATGCAAGCTGAAAGTATAATCGGGTAATCCATAAAGCTCTTTACTAGCCCATCCATCAAATGTTTCACCTATACTTTCATAATTAGAGGGAATACACATGAGATTAATAGCCCAACTTGAAACAACAGTGCCGACCTGGTAATCAGCATCAGCCCATTGAGGAGTTCGTTCGTTACGGATATCTTTTAGAATATCCATAAACATTTGAGAGGCTTTATTCATATCCTTCAAACGACGTGGGATTTCTCTTAATTGATAACCATATTTCAGGTGGCGACGATCAAGTATTTCATCGTCCTGACGTATCATATACCAATCAACAGGAATCCCGTCCTCGATATGGCAATTTAACAGTAAAAGAAGCTCTGCATTATAATCATGAGCAACGGCGAATGTAATATCTGCACTATCACCAGCAAATAATCTCTGGGTACCAATAACCAAATCACTCCGAATAACAAGAGAAGGGAGCATCATGATATAGGATAGGACTTTCTCGGGATGGGCAATATTCCCATCTAGCACGTCCTTCACCGTATAGATTGATTCATTGAGTCTTGTTTCAAAGAAATCAAAAATCGCTTCATCACCCATGGCTTCATAATTATCAACGCCATCCCACCCTAATTCTTTATATACGCGCCATAGAAAGGAAAGGAGAGGTAAGAAAGGCTTTAAATATAAATCATCAGGCATTTCCCCATACGTGTGAACCATTAAATCAATCCCTCTTGATAAATAATGAAATTAATCAGTATGATTTTGAGGCGATATTTGACGGTTTGATTATAAGAAAGGATCTCTTTTTAAATCTAATTACATAAATGAGGTGATTTTAAACTGAGTAAATTAACACATTTCCATATTCCTGTGGATGATATGACCAGGGCTAAGAAATTTTATATAGAAGTTTTTGGCTGGAATATAGAAGATACGGGAAGTGCATTTCAAATCATGAAAACCGTGCCCGTAGATGAGTTGGGGACACCAAGTGAGCCAGGAGCCACGTATGGTGCGCTTTATAAACGTCAAAGGCCAAATGACGCACCTTCACTAGTAATTGAAGTCCCCTCAATAGATGAAACTATGCTTAAAGTAAAAGCGGCAGGCGGGAGACTTATAACTCCCAAGGGATCGATTGGACTGTTCGGGCTTCTAGCAGAAATTACCGATTCAGAAGGCAATTTAATTGGTCTGTTCGAAAATAGAAATGGGAATAAAGATTTGTCTTCGCTGATTAAGAGCTAACTACTATTAATAATTCCATTTATTCATAAGTTTTTTTCGCATATTGTTTTTTGGGATCGATTTCCTTTCCAAGAAAAATCATGATATCGCCCTTGAGCCAGGTGGTAATGACATTCCCGTACCCTTCTTGTTCCAAACGTCGTACAGAGAGATTTACGAAAGTACGAGGATCATATTTTATTTTACCTAATTTCTTAATCCGAAAAGCGATTTCCACATCATCACTGTGCGGAAGTGATTTATATCCACCGCATTTTTTGAACGCCGATTTTCTAAAGGCGGAATTTGTCCCCGCAGTTCCATACAAATTAAAAAGGGTAATACCTTGAATGAAGCAACGTAAAAGAAAGTACGTCAAATTAGATTTCCAACTCTTCTCAATAGGTCCATCTGGACCCGTAATTGCGACTATTCGGTCATCTTGAAAATCCTCTAAAAAAATCTCCAGCCATTGATTCGGAACGATGCAATCTGCATCAGTGGTAGCGATAAAGTCAGCTTTTGCTGCCAAAAATCCATCATTACGTGCGCCCCCAATTCCTTCCCGTTTTTGCATAATTACTCGAGCACCCAGCTCTTTTGCTATTTCGCAGGTCTTATCTGTCGAGCCTCCATCGACAATAATAATCTCATATTCATCTCGGGGGATTGTTTGATGGTTTAATTTGCGCAGAGTTGTTCTAATCCTTTTGGCTTCATTGAAGGTTGGAATTACTACGCTAATTCTTGGTTTTGTCATGGAATCCACCTTTATTTTTACCAAGCATATTACTATAATCGTATTAATTTCTAATTCCTACTTAAAGAAAAGTTTTAATAAGATTATTTGTTTGTGAAATCACATTATTGTGGCGGGTGGGCTTTCCTCCTACCGTGTTCCGCCACGTAAAACAATAAATCCCGGGCAAAGAGGTTGTATTATGGCTTATTACAAAGACAGAATCAGTTATAAAGTTGCAATTGTCGCTATTATTGGCGCGTTATATGCAGTTTTAGTAATTATTTTTCTCCCAATTTCTTTTTACTTTCCACAAGTACGAGTAGCAGATTGTTTAATTCCTCAAGCCTTTATTTTTGGTCTTTGGGGTGCCGCTGGAGTAAGTATTGGCTGTCTTATGGGGAATTTTTATGGAGGTTTGTTAGGTTTTGATCTTATAGGGGGGCCAATTGCCAATTTACTAGCTGGCTATATTGGTTATCAGATAGAAAAACGTAATAACTCCAAAGGAATTAAACGTATCTTAAGAACACAGTTCGCAATTACTATCCAAACACTAATAAATGATTTTATTGTTGGAACCTATTTGGCACTATTTTTCCCCTTCATTTTTGACGGCTCGCCGTTTCTGAATGTTCCGCTCATAGTAGTTGGATGGCTTACAATCCTAATCGGCTCCCTTATTTCTATGAACCTTCTAGGGTTTTTGATTTACGAAGCTCTCCGGAAAACGGGATTGTTTGAGATCGAAACGAAGACTGATAATTTTCAAGTAGCAGTGAATTATATCACGCGAAATTTTGCATCTCAATAAAAAAAAGAAAGGGTTTGGAGCCTATAATGTCACATCTAGGCAAAATGGAAGCTGTTTGATCTTTATTATCCTAATATAGGCTGCAGTAGACTCCAGAACTTTATTAACAAACTCGATTTTCCCTAAGTCGGGTCGACATTTAATGAATCGAGTGGGCTCATGTTCGGTACGAACAAAAATAACGATTGGGAGTCCATTCAACTGGTAAAAATCGTGAATTACTATCCAAACTAGGTAAAGATGTTCCCCATTGCGTTCTAAATGATAAATTGTTTGATCCTGATTGTTTGTAATTAATTGAAGCAGGTCTCCAAGTTCAACCAACTCTAAAAATTTAGCTTGGGGGAGTTCATTTACATCTAAGGGGGCTATCGAATGCCCAACTTTCGCTTTTTTTACTATATCCATTTGGATCTACCACTAACTAACTTAATTCTGCAAAATATCATCATTTTTTCAAAATTTGATTTTCAATTATTAGTATTCAAAATCATATAAAAACCTTTTAATTAAATAAATATTTATTTGAATAAATCTCGCCCCTCCTCCATTCTAGGCGGGAATTTTGAGCTGGAATTGGGTGGCGCCTAACGCGCGCGCACTATTTCGCAATCGAATTAGTAATTCCTCGAATTCGAAAGCCGAAGTAAAAGTGGGACACCAATCTAAACTTTTTTGGTGCTAGATGGTAGATCATGAAGATCTTACAGGAAAGATAACCTTAAAAAGCGAGTTTTTGTATCTATAGTTACGTCACCTATAATTAAATTACGAGGTTTGAAGAATGCAAAATATTGAATCGGTTTTAACAGAACTTTGGAATACGAATCAATATGTTTCCGCCATTACGGTTCTTCATAATTCGAATAATTCTATTCTATATCAAACTAGTAATTGGGACATTACTCCAGATCTTGGAGCAATTTATTCGACATGGAATGGGCAAAATCCATCGGTTCAAGTCCAAGGAGTCAAATACACAACCCTTCAATGTACGCCAGAACGGTTGGTCTGTTCGAATTTAAGGGGACAGGGACATATCGTAGCAGTTAATACGGGTAAAGTTTCAGCGGTTGCTTATGTTCTACCGGATGGAGACGTCGGTGGTTCATATACGGATATTGCTCGTGTGATAGGCAATATAGGTCAATTTTATTGAAATAATCCTCTATATTCAAGTAATTCGGAATTCTAGAGTATTTCATTAATTATTATTTTTATTTTTATAATCCGTTTGAGAATATCGCGACGATTCCGTACCTTTAAATGATACCATTTCTTTAATAGTATAACGAGATTATGAATAAAAAGGTGAAATAAAACCCAAAGAGGAGGTTATTATGACTAACGAAGAAGAAGTTGTAACATTAACCTTTGAGAACGCTGCTAATGAAAGTAAGAAATGGCAAATTGTCGCAGTTACTGGAGAATTATTAAGGGATTATGTTGGGAGAGCTGCTAAACAATTATTTACCCCTGTGCCTCAGCGAGTTGGAATAGCTACAAAAGATGGGGCAATTGTTCAAAATTGGTCCGATAAATCTGTCAGAGAAGTAATTGACACATATCGCACTAATCATTATGTAATCGGCACGCCGGATCAGCTTGGTTAATAAATATACAGATTAATTTCACGCATACCAAACTTATTCGCCCTTTTTTTATAATTTTTAATACGAGAAAATTGAGATTCTAACTAATACAAATGGAAATTTTCAGGTGGGATAGTGCGCAGAAGAAATGAAGACAAAAATTCTATCGATCTTTCAGATTATATCGACTCGATCTCTATAGATGTCTATGATAGTTATATAAAAAAGCATTTTCTTACCCCACTTCAGTTGAAAATTAAGGGCGCAATTATCCTTGAGAAATTACCCTTGTTTAGCAATGTCTATGACCCACGTTCTCGAAATTGGCACAAGAGAGTGGAAGAAGAACTAGAAATTTTTGAGTTTTTAAAAGAAAAATATGTACAGCAAGTAGGTTTTCCAGTGTATGATCAATTAACACAAGTATCGGATAATAACAGGCTCTGGCATGCACAGTTTAGAATGGGGAAGAGAAGTCGAGGACGTAAAATTGAAATCCGTTTAGATCTACGGTATCCTTATAAATTCCCAAGGGCTAAGCGGGAATCACGAGACCACCATACTACATTAGGCGATAAATGCTTCGGGGTACTTGTAAAGCGTTGGAGGTCAGATGGGAAATTTGGAATTCCGCATTTTCTAGTCATACTAAGCTATTATTATGCGTTGGAGCATACTAGTTTGAAAATATAAGAAGTAGGAGGCTTTTTTCTGGTCAAGAAGTGGTCGAAAGATGAATGGGATCGGTTAGATGACACAGAGGCTGAAAAGAAGCCGCACGTGAGAGAAATTATCCTCCCACCATTTTTATTTAGACACGCAATACGGAGAGGGTATGAAACTTATAAAGAAGTAGGCTTTTATTTAATAGGCCTTTTCAAGAATGGGGTATGTTACGTTCACGATATCATCGAGTTTGATTATTCTGAACAAAGTGGGGGTTTTATTGAATCAGGAATGGCTAGATATGTTCGACTAAAAGCGGGGCTCCCATTGGGGGTTCAAATTGTAGGGCATATGCATAAACACCCAGGTTTTACACAGTATAGCGGAACTGACAAACGAAATTTTCTAAGATATGGGAATGCAAATCCATTGAATGCCTTTCTTATTTATATTGTTGATCCGTCCGAAAAAATCAAGGGATATACAGCTACATCTGAAAAAATTTTTCCCGTTGATGTAACCATACGAAATTTGACGCCAGAAGAAAAACTACTGGAACGGGAGATTAAAATTGAATTTAAAACAAAAGTTATGTTACCCAAAAATTCTACTTATTCTGATTTTCTCTTTCTATTCACAGAAAAGATTAGTTCAGAGTCCTTGAAATTTCTCTCACGCCCCTCAATTCAAGCAGATGATAAACCCACTAGGAGAGATTCACGGATTTCTGATGATTCTGAAATCAAAGTGATACCAAGAAAGGGAATTGAAATTGAAGATGTGGGTAATAATCCCACCTTACGTTATCGGATTTTAATGGAGGAAGGGGAAACAATTGCAGATTTAAAAAAGAGCCTGAAACAGCTGATTAATCTGCCACAAGAAAAGGGATACGAAGTGGTAATTTTTGAAGCTGGGCAAAAACTTTCTAAAGATACGAAATTAAAAGATATTAGACAACCGTTAGTTTGGGATATAGAGAAATCTGTCCTTATTCCAATTTTCAAGAATTTCCACAAATTTTGGGGAGATATCGTAAAAATTTTAGAACAAAACGAATCAAAAAAGAAACAAGACCCATTAGACAGCCCCATTTCGGAGGCAGTTAATCCCCAAGAGACGATAGAAAACTCTAAAAATATAGTTAAGATTCAAGATTCTGATGATTTGCCAGACGATAAGTCAAAAAAGAAGAGAGAGTCAAAAAGATATAGTTTAGACTATTACACCTAGTTATTTCACAATTGGATGGATGAAACAATGTTACCGTTCTTATAAAGTTGGACAATCTTGGAAGATTCCCAACTTATGCCTTCAAACGTCGTCTGAAGGCGGGTTGTACGGACTCCCGCCACCCAAAGCATATAGCGATGGGGGAATATTGTTTGAAATAGGGGCGACACGGATGTTCCGCGCCGCGTTGAGATCAGCGTCTAGCTGAAACCCACACTCTGGGTTGGTGCATTTGAATATCTTGCCTTGACGCGCCTTTTTGCGCTCCGCTTTCGTCTTACCGATATGCCCGCATTTCGAGCAGCGGCTCGAGGTATACTTTGCCTTCACCCACTCTACGAAAATGCCCTTGCGGGGGGCGAGGTCGGCAATGCGCGCTTGGATCTGCCCGAAGAACCAATGGATCTGGTTCGAGGCGAGAAAATAACTGACTTCATATTTCTTGGAAGGTTTTGACCAGCGCAAGTCTTCCATCCGAAGGATGTTAACGCCGTGATGTTCGCAGGCGGCGAGGATGCAGGTGGCTATCTGCCGCGTCAGTTCGTCATGGAGGGCACTCATATTATCCCAAATTTGCTTTACTCTGCGGTTCAGCTCAAAGAATTTCTGTTTATGACGGAAATTAATGCCTTTTTTACGGCAGGCGTTGCGATACTCGTCCCGTTCGCTTTGGTAACGGCGCAGCTCCCGTCGTAGATTAGCTAATCGACGTTTCAAATTTGGGAATTTCCCCTTTTTATAATCGGGGGGGTTTGCCTTGTTCTTCAACAGTTTGAACCACTCGGTACGCCGCTCCCCGAACTGTTTCTGGTCGTAAAAATACCGTGCGACTTCCTGCCCTGCCTGCCCCCATACACCCGCGGCGAGCTTGTCCCTAATCCCAATACTGAGAACTGCCCACGTCTTCAACCCCGGATCCAATCCCGCGATGACGAGATTTTGAGTCTGAGTGAGGTCAGACCGTCCGAGGCACTGACTCTTGGGAACTTCCCTCTCAAAGGGGATGGCGAGAATAAGCCCACCGCCGCGCTTCTTCATAACCGTGGCTTTCTGCGGGGCATAACCAGCCTGCACGAGCTTCAGGAATCGTTTCGGCGTTCCCAGCTCGAACCACATCGGTTTACCAACTTCCAACCGAAGTTGGAGGCGGATTGGCGTTTTTCGCTTCTTAATTTGTTC
>JAEOSY010000216.1 GCA_016840125.1 Candidatus Helarchaeota archaeon
AGAATATCGCAAACCAGAAGGAACTTACCGAAAAAAGATTAATAGAGGAACAAAACGAACTGGCCACAAACCTTGCCAGACAATTTCAAAAGCGACTATATGAATATGCAGTCACCTTCTTTAAAATCACCGATAGTTTAAATACAAAACTCCCTTCAAGTATTTCTATTCTGGATTCACTAGAATATGTCGCCCAAGTATTTATAGTTGATAATCAAGGCCAATTTATTTGGCCCTATTATCTACACGATTCACAAATCAGACGATCCCCTTCTTTATCTCAGAAATTTTTAAACGCGTTTGCAAAAGCAGAAAAACTGGAATTCAGCAAGGCAGATCTTAGAGGAGCATCACAGGCATACAATAGTACTTTTAAAGTAGCCAAAAGCCAGGCTGAACAAGCCGCAGCTATAAACGGACTTGCCCGGGTATTGACTAAAAGAGGGTTTAAAAGACAGGCCCAAAACCATTATAGGCTCTTAGCCGAACAGTATGGTCCTGAAATCGACAATGCAGGAATACCCTTTGCTTATTATTCCCTGCATCAATTAATTCGCGCAGAAATTTTTCCGCCTGATGATACAACTTACCAGGATATTGAATTTATTCTTTCATATTTAAATAGTGGTAATATACCCCTTAGCGATCATGTAGATTTATTAATGAAGGAATTGTCACAATGGAACGCAACGCAAGACTTTCTTGAGCAGCAGTCAAAAAATGAGATAATTCAGCTCACCAACTCAATTCGAGATAAATTAAATTTTACAATCCGAGAAGGAAATTTAATAAAACAATACATTTCAGGAACTTTGAATCCCACACCCTGGTTCGTTGCGGAAAATTTTGAGGCAATTACTGGGAATTTAGAAGCTCAACCCGTATTACTTTTAACCAAATCACCTTCAAAATCTTCTACATTGGTAGGATTTAAAGTAAATTTAGATACTCTGAAGAATCAAATAATATCTACCGTGAGCCAATCTGAGACCGAGTTTGAAATGGAAGTAGATATGATGTCGAGAGAGCGAATCACTAAAATAGATATCACACCATTCAACATGGTCAAAGAATTAAGTCCATTGGTACCTTCCTGGCAAATATCTATTAAGCCTAAAAGCATAGAAATCATAAATAATTATATTTCAACGAGGCGCTGGATTTATAGTATTGCTCTAACCTTTCTGATCGCTGGAATGTTTTTCGGTGTTATTCTTGTCTTGCGAGATATGTCTCGGGAAAGAAGAATAGCCCAATTAAGAACCGATTTTGTATCCAATGTTACTCATGAACTTAAAACCCCCTTAACATCGATCCGTATGTTTGCCGAAACGATGCATCTGGGTCGCATTAAGAAAAAAAATGAAAGACAGGAATATTTATCGATAATCGTCAACGAAACAGAACGTCTAACGCGACTCATTAATAATGTATTGGATTTTTCAAAAATTGAGAAAAATAAAAAAGAGTATCATTTCGAATCCATTGACCTTAGCGATGTTGTGCAATCTGCAGTAAGTTCTATGCAATACTGGATGAATGAACAAGGATTTAAGCTAGAATCCGAAATTGAAGCGAATGTTAAAACAAAAGCGGATGGGGATGCTATCGAACAGGCAGTGTTAAATCTTTTGAGTAATGCGATGAAATATTTTTTTGAGCGCAAAGAAATTAAGCTGCGCTTATGGACAGAAAATCAGTCAATTTACATTCAGGTTGAGGATAAGGGAATCGGTATACCTGAATCCAAACAAAATCGTATTTTCGATAAATATTATCGGGCCCATGTTGGTCATGAGAAGGATAAAGGAGGTGCCGGCCTGGGTTTGACAGTACTCAAACATATCGTCGATGCGCACCGGGGAAAAATCGAACTGGAAAGCAAAGTTAACCAGGGCAGCATGTTTACTATCATCTTACCCCTCGTTCCTAACTAATATGCAGGAGGAAATGCCAATGGGGTGAAAACGATTTTAGTAGTTGAAGATGATGTTAGCATTTTACGCGGATTGTATGATAATCTAAAATTTGAAGGTTATAAAATTCTATCTGCCAGTGAAGGATATGAAGGATTAAGGCTAGCACTGGAAGAGTCGCCTGATATGCTTATTTTGGATATCATGTTACCGGGATTGAATGGCTATGATATTTGTCGCCAGGTTAAGGATAAAAAACCAGAGATTCCGATTATTATGCTTACCGCTCGGGGCAAAGAAGTAGACAAAATTGCCGGCCTGGATTTAGGCGCTGACGATTATGTAACAAAGCCGTTCAGTTTACCCGAGCTTTTGGCCAGAATCAGGGCCGTATTTCGCCGCTATCGCAAAAAAGAGACTGACAAAAATAGACATTCCTTTGGAAATGTTGTTCTAGATTTCAAGAAATACCAGGCGTTTGTTGGTAAAAAAGAAGTAAAACTAGGCGCTAGGGAATTTGCCATTATAAAATATTTGGTGGAACATGCCGAAGAAGTGGTTCATCGCCATGATTTATTGGACGAAGTTTGGGGTTACGATTCCGAACCCACGACGCGCACGGTTGATAATTATATTCTTGATCTGCGTAAGAAATTGGAAGTCAATCCTTCAAATCCAAAACACATCATAAGTATAAGGGGGGTTGGTTACAAATTTATCCCATAATGACAATTTTATGACACACTTTTTACCTAAATCAAACCTAAGCATGACACTGGGAGCTGATGATATTAGTATCTTCTCTTCAACCACAGAAACCACAGAGAATCACTCTGTGAACTCTTAAAGACTATTTATTTAAAGATAGTATTGAGAAAATAGGATCTTCTGCCTTAGAAATTCCTCCTTAACGTGGGCGAGTTCTATGATATTGTTCAGTTGTGAATATATCTGAGGGCAGAGAATATTAGAGTTGAATCTGAAATCAATTTAATGTTGGAGATAAAAAGATAGATTTATGGGAGTGATTTTTGGGAGATCACAGAGAAAGCTAAAGAATAAACTCTTTAAGTCAATAAATATAAAATACTCACTCTGTGGGCTCTGTGGTTATTTTTCATATTAGGAGGACAGTAAAATGATTTCAGCTAAGTTTTCTATCTTCTGTTTAGTACTAATAGTATTAGTATTTATTGTACCATTGTATTCACAAACTCCTGCTCAACTTTTCCAACAAGCCCTGCTCAAAGAAAACGGCGAGGGAGATTTAAAATCAGCAATAGCTTTATACCAACAACTCGTTTCAGACGAAACCGCAGATCGATCTTTGCGTGCGAAAGCACAATTACATATTGGTATTTGCAAAGAGAAGTTAGGCTTTCAAGATGCCCTTGAATCATTCCAGAAGGTAATTACTAAATATCCGGAACAGAAAATTGAAGTAGCTTTGGCAAGAGAAAAAATATCAAGACTTACTACAATTTTAAAGGAAGAAAAAGCAGGTAGGATCAAACCGAAATTTACGAAAATAAAAATACCTATAAAACCAAATAATGGGATGTTATCGCAAGACGGAAAAAATTTAGTATTTATTTCTGAAGAAGATATCTGGTCAGTCCCAATTCAGGGCAATGTGGAAACAGATTTAGCCGGTATCCCCGTTAGACTTACCAAAAATGTAAAGGCATGGACAACATGGTTTAATGATGGATTGACCTTATCTGCTCATGGCAAACTTATTGCCTTTAATGCATTAAATGACAAATCAGGTAATAATGAAATATTTACTATTCCTGTTATTGGAGGTAAACCTACGAAGGTAATAGAAAGAAAAAAGGATTCTAATAAAAGTTATTTAATAAATTTATCTCCAGATGGTAATAAAATGGCATATACAATCAATCCCAAAAAACGTCACCAAATAAAAATAAAATCTTTAATAGATCCTACAAACGAAATAACTATCGGTGATGGTATAGATGCAAATCACATACTTCCTGCCTTTTCACCAGATGGCAAATTGATTGCATTTGTAAAAGCTTTTCGGGATAAAGATGAAAAAATCCACGCAGATATATGGATAATGCCCAGCAGTGGAGGAGAAGCAATCCAAGTTACGTATTTACCGATTCCCGTAAGAAGCCCTATTTGGTCACCTGATGGAAGTATGATCGCATTTTTGAGTCTACCTTATGCAGGGATAGACTCGAACGAATTATGGATAGTTCCTGTTTCATCGAAGGGAGAATCTTCTGGAGAACTCGTAAAAATTGATCTACCTTTATTAACATACGGCCACCTCGCTGGATGGACTAGTGATGACAAAATTGGATTATTTTTAAACGAACCCAATTTTGGTGCAATCTATACTGTGCCTGCAACAGGAGGCAAGGCTGCACGAATTACAAAAAATTTAAAAAATGATTGGGATCCAGAGTGGTCATCAGATGGAACACGAATTTACCATTATAATTGGGAGGAAAAACCTGACAAGAGCTTTGATAAATATATAGCTTCAATCCCCGCTGAAGGAGGACAAATGGAAAAAATACTTCTTCAGGGCGCAGATTGGTATCCTCCTGGTGGGGGAAATGTTGTTTCTCCGGATGGTAAAACATTAGTTACGGGAGGCATAAATATATGGACGATTCCTTTAGACGGCAGCAAACCCTCCAATATTACTAACACTAAAGAACCAACCCAAAATCGCTATCCAGTTTGGTCTCCGGACGGAAAACATATTGCTTTTATTCGCTATAATGAATTAGCAAAGAATGATTATTATTTTAGCATAAACACCATCCCTGTAATTGGGGGGAAAGACAAGGAGCTCGCCACTAGGAGAGACAGTGTTATGTATGCTTCGATCGCCTGGTCACCTGATGGTAGGTACATTGCTTACATAACAACAAATAAAGTAATAAAATTGCTTGCATTAAAAGATGGAAAGAAAATTAGTCTTCTTAAAGTTAATAACATAAGCCGCTTTAGTGAATTAACATGGTCTCCGGATAGCAAACATCTTGCATATACTACAGGGAGGCATATCTGGATCTTTGACCTTACCAACAGAAGTAAAAGAGAGTTGAAAACAGGATTAGACTCAGAACTTACTTTCGGTAAAATTGCATGGTCTCCTGACGGGAAAAAATTTGTGTTTACAGCTAGAAAAGGCGGAGAACCGGAATTTTGGTTAATGGAAAATTTCTTACATTTGGTGAAAAATTGAGTATTGGAATATAATTAGGCGATATTCTAATTCTGGATAATTGATAATTTAAGAGGGAGAAAATTTTTATTATAGAAACAATACTATAAATAGTGGAAAATTACCTTTGTGATTAACGAACCAGGTGATATAGAACATATCAGGCCGTAAATTTTAAAACTTTCTGTTTCATATTACAACCTCATTTCCCGATCATTGCTTGGGATTATATTTCATAGATTTTACATCTTTTTACAATTGCTTATAGTCTTTTGACCTCAGAGTTTATATATTTATAGTATGATAAACTCTCTTAAGCATATCAGCTCTAAGACGAAGATTCTCTTCATTGTTTTTATTTTGATTTTGCTTCCCAGTGCCATGCTCAGCTATCTTGGCCTCCAGTCGATCGATCAAAAGGCAGAAAACCTCAAGACCAAGTACCTCGGTACGATTAGCTTGGTGCGTGACAAGCTGGAACGCGAAATAATCCAACTGGAAGAGAATTTCCGCAACAGTCTCATCGAATTATTCCCCAAACTTGATAGAGATGCTGAACTAAAAAACTGGCTCAGGACTGTAGAATCAGACAACCCCGCACTCAAATATCCATTCCTGGTCAATGCTGATGGAGGTTTGATCTCTACCTCCGTTTCGCTGGGATGGATGAAATCGAGAAAAATCCAGACTTTTAGAAATCAACAGACATCAGCCAATTTTAATATGGCAGAAAAGGCCGAGTTTATTAAGAAAGACGTTGTAGATGCAATAGAGCTTTACAAAAAGGCACTATCATTTAAAACATCTTCTCAGGAGCGTGTTCTACTTTTGTCCAGGATTGGACGATGCTATTTTAAAATGGATAAATATAAAGAAGGAATTACCGAATACAAGAAGATCCTGGAGTCGGTATACGAAGAAGTAACCATCGGAAAAGTCCCGGCATCGACAGTTGCCCTGTCTCAAATTGCCGATGGCTATGCGGCCTTGAATGCTAGTAAAGAACGATATAACGTCATGCTCGAACTCTATCAACAACTACTTGACCATCCATGGGATCTATCCGGAGGGGATTATCTCTACTATCTAAAAGCTGCAAGTACGAGAGTTCAAAGTTTTGATCCACGGAGTTCCAACATCAATTCTGCTGCAAGGAACATTGGGGAATTGGTGAATCGGGAAAGCGAGTTGCTCGAGCAAACTCGCTTTATTAAGTTCATTCATAAAAATAGTATCCCTGAAATAGAGTCTAAGCTCAAGAGTAGATCATTTACTGAATTACAACCGCAACACATCTCGTTTCAAGAAAATAATTCGATGCTTCAACTTGGCTACTTTAAACTACCACCCACATTTCAACAGTCTCTATTGCTAGCATTGGGTTATCGGATTGAAAATGAGTATATCCTTTCCAAGGTGTTTCCGGAAATTTTGACTAGCGTAGACCTGGGAAGAGATGTGTTTGTAGGGATTCTTGACGAAGAGGACAGCTTGCTTTATCCCCGGCAGGATGGACCTGTAGCAAAGTACCTTGTATCTGAAAATTTCACTCAACTCTTTGTTACCTGGAAGGTGGCACTGTTCGACCGGGATGGAAAATCTATCGAGCAACTTGTAGGACGAGAGAGGCAACTCTATCTGACACTTTTCATCGGAATCATTGTGGTCATGCTGATAGGAATTATTTTTACTGTGCGTGCCGTAATTCATGAGTCGGAGGTCTCACGCATCAAATCAGAGTTTGTCTCTAATGTCTCACACGAGCTCAAGACACCTTTATCACTGATCCGCATGTTTGGTGAAACCCTGGAGACGGGAATCGTTACCGATGAGAGAAAGCGACGGGAATTTTACAGTATCATCCGCAAAGAAAGTGAACGGCTGACGCATCTGATCAACAATGTGCTTGATTTTTCCAGGATGGATACGGGAGTCAAAGAATACAACTTCGAACAAGCCGATCTCGTTGAGGTAGTACGCAGCTCATTGGAGGCGTATAAATTCCATATTAGAGACTTAGGATTTGAAATTGAAAGTAAACTGTCCGGTAAATTAGTGCTGCCTAAGATTGACAAGGATGCCATCTCGCAGGTTCTGCTTAACCTGCTCAGCAATGCTGTGAAGTATTCTCAAGACAGGAAATATATTGCTGTCGAGGTTCACAAGAATTCAACTTCGGCTCTACTCTCGGTTACCGATCACGGTGTGGGGATTTCGAAAGGGGAGCTGAAAAAAATATTTGACAAATTCTATCGCGTGTCAACTTCCGAGGTAAAGGAAACAAGAGGTAGCGGATTAGGATTAACTCTAGCAAATCACATAATTGAGGCACACGGTGGGACGATTGAAGTTGAGAGTGAGGTCGGCCAAGGCAGCACATTTACCATCAAAATACCCCTGTAGGGGCGGTGCGCGCGCCGCCCTCAAAGGTATTTCTGTAATAATTGGAATGAACAATATGACAAAAATCCTGATCGTTGAAGACGAAAAAGACATGGTGACCGGTTTAAAGTTCAACCTCGAGGCACGTGATTATACCGTCATCGCTGCCTACGATGGTGAAACGGGTTATCAGAAAGCCCTAAAGGAAAAACCTGACCTCGTGCTTCTGGACCTCATGCTGCCAAAGCGTAATGGTTACGAAGTGTGCAAGAGCCTGAAAGAAGAAATGCCCAAACTGCCCATCATCATGCTAACGGCAAAAAGCCAGGAAGCGGAGATTGTCACCGGGCTGGAGCTGGGAGCAGATGATTACATCACAAAGCCCTTCAGTGTCCTTGAACTGCTCGCCCGTATCAAAGCCGTTCTGCGGCGTGCGCAATCCGGCACACGAGTCCCGGAAGTCTATCGCTCTGCTGATCTCGAAATCGACTTTAGAACGTATTCCACCCGGAAAAAAGGCCAGTCACTGACACTCACCCCGCGGGAATATGAGATACTCAAATACTTCATTGAAAGACGTGGAGAAATTGTTTCACGTGACGACCTCCTCAACCATGTCTGGGGCTACGATTCTTTCCCGAATACGCGCACGGTTGATGCTCATATTGCCAAGCTGCGTCAGAAAATCGAAGACAAGCCTGAGGAACCACAGCTCATTATCACGATCCATGGCATAGGTTACAAATTTCTGGAATGAGTACAGCTGTAATTTTTTACATTAGCTTAACAACTTTTCATACTTTGTTTGCGACTTTTAACATAGTCTAGTGCATATTAGAGGTGAAGAATATTTATTCACCAAAAAATTGGAGGTTAAAATGAACTGTAAAAAGACACTGGCACTAGGCCTAGCCATCGGCCTGATATTGGGAAACTATCAGGCCTTCGCCCAAAGCGCTGAGGAGCTCCTGCCCCAAGGTATTCATCTCGAAGAGGTAAAGGGTGAACTCGAACAGGCAATTGAGGTTTATCAGACTATTGTCAAAGAGTTTCCGGATAACAGGCCGTTTGCAGCAAAGGCACAATTCCATATTGGGTTGTGTTATGAAAAATTAGGGTTGAA
>JAEOSY010000017.1 GCA_016840125.1 Candidatus Helarchaeota archaeon
AGGTTGAAATTGATCTCTCACAGCAGGTAAAATATAGACCATGAGCATAAGACTAATTATACCATAAATTGTGAGTAAATAAGTAATCCAATCTATGCTTTGTGTTAAAATAAAATCCTTTATTATGTTGAAAAAACCATACCCCGCAAGAACTAAACTTCCTAGAATCATTATTAACTTCATTCGCTCGGCATCTTTCTTTTTTCCTTTGATTTGATCCGAAAATTTTCGTAAGAAGAACGCACAACCCCACGCATACGTCATTATCAGTCCTAAGCCACCTAAAAATTTCATCACTGTACCCGAAAAGGTTGTTAGCCCCTCAAGAAAGCCAGTACTCCAATAGGCCAAAAGATCCCAGCCATTAAGAACCATTATAATTAAAAATGGAACCACTCCGGCGACTAGAGCTATAAGATAGATTAATCCTAAATTCTTTGTTAGTTTATTGCTGAGTTTTTCCAGCGATTCAATAATTTTATTTGGCATGGTGTAAATCACTCCAAACTGAAATTGTTTTTTACCTATTTTAATCTTTTAATTTGTTGTTTTTATCATAGAGTGGGAAAAACATGAAGATTGCCCCGGCGATTAATAAGATGAAACCTAAAATGGGTGCTACAATAAAGAAGGCATCTTCCGCGTAAACAGCCGTCACGGCGAATATAATCAGAGTTCCTACGGCACCCGAGGTATTCATGAAAATCGCATTAACGCCCATATACGACGCTTCTTGATCCTTACGAATAACATCAAGGAGGATCGCTACAGGAAAGACGAAAATGGCTGCAAGACCCACGGCTAATAGCGATATATATATGATTCCCTGAATCATAATATCTATGGGAATGAGTACTCGAGTATAAAAAAGTAAAGTTCCTAGAGGCAGGACAAACGCTAGATACAGCAATCCAAAGGTCATGGTACGTTGTTTCCCCCATTGTTCACCTTTTTTCATGTACAGAAAAAAGAAGACTCCTATGATGACTAAAAGAACAACAGCCATGAACCCAAAATCAAAAGCCGTTCCCAAACCGAAAACCGCGTCGGCAATGGCGGGTAATGCCGCGAGAACAAGATTGAAGGCTAAATTCCAACAGAACTGGGCGGACTCAAAAATCACAAACTTCCTATTTTTCAGAATCTCTTTAAACGGGACTCGTTCAAATTCCTTGTCGACTTTAGAATAAGTTTGGGGTTCTTTTATCGAAATTATGGTTATAAAAGCGGGCACCGTTAAAATCAAGGCATACACAACGCAAACCCCTACCCATGAGTTCGTAAAACCGAGGATAACCACCGGAAGAAATAATCCCAAGGCAGTACCCAGCGCTCCCATTAAGTTATACATTCCTGACATTTTCAGTCGATTTTCAGGAGTTGTAATATCTGACATAAGTCCTTGATAGGGGATGAAAAAGGCGTTGACGAAAAAAGAATAGATTATGTAAATAACAACAAGGTAGATGGTTGCCGCTTCGTAGGTTGCAAAAAGTTCCCGGCCGAAAGGGATGGTAAGCATAACAAACGAGAATCCCATCAATGGACCAAAAATTGCCATCCATATTCGACGTCTGCCGTAGCGCGTCCGTGTACGATCGCTCAAGTAGCCCATAAGGGGACCTCCCACTATCCCAATCAAAAGACCAATAGCTATAAGTAGATATCTGAGGGAATCCTCTTGCAGACTGAAACCCAAACCCCCCGTTGATGTTGGGTCGGTGAAAAAGTAGTAGAGGAATGTAGGGGGAAAGCTGAATAGTAACATTACTCCAAAATTCGTAATTGCATATAAAATTATATTCTGCTGTTTCCTATCAGGTGCTTCTGATTCCATCTCGGTACTTCCTATTTGTTTTTTAGTTTATTGAATAAACGTAAGGCGCTTTCGGCAGCTAGTTCGCCACCTATGTGCCGGCTGCCCGTATCTGCGCAACAACAATATAAATTATCAATGGGGAGTTCTTGTTTTGGGCGATTTTTCCCCACCTGGCCAAGGATCTGGCTGATCCCTATCACAACTCCCTCTTCCCCTGCGAATTTTCGAATATCCATAGGAGTAGTTGTTTCAACCCATAAGATTGCATCGTCAATATCTGGAAAGATATCACGTAATGAGTTAAGAATTGCGTCCTCCCACTTCTTATAATCACAATTCCCTTGCTCTGGACTAGCTGGGGCACCTGCACCGCCGAAGATCAGCTGCTTCCCTTCCGGGGCTGCCGTTGGATCCAGATTAGAAATAATCGGAACCATAACCATAGCATGCTTCTCTGGGATTTGTTTATCAAAAATAATTTCAGCGAATTTTTCTAAATTATCAGATGACACATAGCAGATGAATTTTTCATTTGTAATCTTTCTTTTTAATGCTACCTTCACCATAATCGTGGCAAGGGAATACTCATACGAATCAACTAGCTTAAGATAATCCGAAGGAAAATGTTTACGCCCCACTAAATCGTTGACTGTAGATTTAATCCCCGCATTTGAAATGACAATGTCCGATGGGACGAATTTTCCATCTGCAAGTTCAACTCCAGTCGCCTTATCATCCTCAACAACAATATTCTTTATGGGCGTGTTCAAGTGAATGTTTCCGCCATTTCTCTCAATCCCTTTACAATAGGTTTTTGGGATTGCAATAGTTCCCCCAATAGGCAACCCCGAGCTTTTAAATTCTTGAAGTTCGCGTTGGCAAAAAATAAATTCGCCCATTGAAGATTGAAAATCTGGAGCTACAAGGTAAAGTCCAATAATAAACCCAAAAAGTGATCTTACTCGAGGGTCTTTCGTATACTGTGAAATAAAAGACCGGACATCAATATCATCATATTGGCTAATTTCGTTCTCTTTTAATTTGTTTATTTTAGTAAGCATATTGAGAAGGCCTGTTACATCCTCATTTGGCAAGTTGAGTTTTGGTATATCCCTTGGGAACGAGATGAATTCACCCATGAAGTGGAATTTAGGTCGGGGGTTACGCACATAGGACCATTGAATGGGCATCCCTATTTGATCAAGGATTTGACCAATAGTCCCTTTATCGCAATTCCCAACTATGTGACACCCAACATCTAAATTAAAGCCCTCCTTTTCATACGTGCAAAATCGCCCTCCTGGGAGCGAATTTTTCTCAAAAAGAGTAATATCAAAACCTGCATTCGCAAGGAGGGCTCCTACGCCGGAGCCACCAATCCCAGAACCTACAATATTAACTTCTTTCACTCTTTTTTCAACCCAGAGAATAAACCCTTAAATCATCTTTGGTTTATTCTAGTAAGAAGAGAAGAAAAAAAGGATATAAGAAGTTTTGTTTCATTCAGGGACTGCAATGCTACATGGAAAAACCGCAACAGTTGGTGAGGCTGTATGATTCTCGCCGATTTTTTGTATGATTTCATCCCAGTTACGCGAAAAAAGTGTAGATTTGGGGTAAAGATGGTCAATATCCGCTTTATTTAAATTTGGGGAGAAAATTGCGAATTTTCTTTTACGAGTAAAGATTGCCTTCCAGATAATTTGATCGCCCCAGTTTGTATATAATTTTGCGCCAGTTTCAGCTAGTAATGAATGATAACCTCTCCCTTCTGTACAGGCGGAAGTAACTAGAATTGTTGAATCCCTTTTTAAGAACTTTTTGCTTGCTAAGATAATATTAAAACCTTTTAAAGCCTGGTTTAATTCACTATCTTCTGGATAGAGATTAAAAATCCCAATATCTACTCCGGGATCGGGTATTTTTGTAGCATAAACCTTTTTTCCCAATTCCATTGCTTTACGATGTGCATCAATGTAGTGTCCTGCAAAAATTCCAGCGATACCACCTCGCATCGTGAGTATAACATTAATGCTATAATCCAAACCAACAATGTTAGCGGTATCTTCAATATCTTGCCGCGCTTTTGTCACATAACCTAACCCAGAACCCCTAGCCATACCTACTCGGTGATTTGCCTCTAAAGTATCAATTCCACAAAGTCCTGGTAAAATTATTTTAGCTCCACCCCCATACCCTGCCAATGGGTGCGGAATAACTCCACTCACCGCAATTTTAACCTCTGCAGCATGATAAGTTTTATTTACATGAACAGGTGTTCCACTCTCAGTCGTCCCCAGATCGATTAAATTCTCGTAAGGATGATGATTTTGAATATTCATGGAGTTAACAATAGGTTCTCCGAGCTTTAAAATCATATCAGCTCTAGTTAATGGACGGTGCGCTCCAAGAGCTATCAGAATGACAATATTTTCTTTAGAAATTCCCACATTTTCTAACTCTTGAATAATAAAAGGTAAAATTTTATGGGATGGCGTTAAGCGTGTCATATCATCTACTACTATAGCCGCGGTCTTTTTTCCTGCTGCAAGTTCAGATATTGGTTTAGTTCCGATAGGATTCGTTATTGCTTGCTTGATTTGCTCATTCGAAATATCGTCTCCATCTCGAATTGGATATTCCTGTATATTCCATGAATCTGGGAAGGTAAGTTCAAAATCCTCACTATTTGTCCATGCGGCCCATGGAATTTTTACACGAACCATGATTAAATAGTGTGAATTAATCTATTTTAAATCATTCTATTATTTCGAGAAATGTGGTATAGGCGTCATCCCATGCAGAGGTATCTTGTGGCGTTAAAGTCTGGATATCAAAGGAATTCCGCACGATACTTCGTAAAGCTGAAAAATCGATCTTTTGATTTTGACTAGCTGCTTGTAAAAGAAGATTACCGATGGCTGTTGCCTCAACAGGTCCTGTCTTCACTTCTAATGCTGTGCTATTTGCTGTAAATTGTGATAATAATTGGTTCTGGGAGCCCCCACCAATAATATGAATTGTTTTGAACGATTGCCCAAGGATATTTGCCAGCATTTTATAAACATATCTATATTTCATGGCGAGACTTTCCAAAATGCATCGAACCATATCTCCTCTCGAATTTGGAATGTCTTGATTGGTCTTTTTCCAGAATTGTTTTATTGCTTCAAGCATATTTTCAGGATTCAAGAAAAGTGGATTATCTGGATCGATGAAAAATCTAAACGATTTTGATTGATCCGCCTCTTGATTAAGTTGCTCATATGTACAAGGTTTTTTAACATCCCAAAGTTTTTTACACTCGGACAGGATCCATAAACCCGAGATATTCTTCAGAAACCGAATTGTTCCAAATACCCCGCCTTCATTCGTGAAATTATTTTCGAGTGATTCTTCTGAAACTAAGGGGTTAGAGAGTTCTGCTCCAAATAAAGACCAAGTTCCAGAACTGATATAGAAAAAGTTTTTGTGGGTTGCAGGTACTGCTGCAATTGCTGCTGCAGTATCATGGCAGGCAGGTGTAATTACTTTTACATCTTTAAGTCCCACTTTACTTGCAATTTCAGGTAAAAGTGGTCCTAATTCAGTTGATGGTGGTATAATCTTTGGAAAAATAGCTGGCTTTAATCCAAATTTCCTAATAAGTTCAAATGACCAGTTCTTTTCTTCAAGATCATAGAGTTGCGAAGTCGTTGCTAGGGTGTATTCACATGCAATTTTTTTAGTAAGGAGATAATTAAATAAATCTCCTATATGCAAAAAAGTATGGGCTGCGTTTAGATCGGGGTCTTTATCCCGCACCATGGAATACAACTGAAAAATCGAATTAATTTGCATGAATTGAATACCCGTCTTTTGGTATATTTCGTTTCTCGGAACTATTCGAAACGCATCTTCATATATTCCATTAGTGCGTTTATCGCGATAATGGTATGGTTTAGAAACTAACTTTCCTTCGGTATCCAAAAGGGCAAAATCGACCCCCCATGAATCGATCCCAATACCAAGTAGTTCTTCTTCGGTAGCTTCTGAATATGTTTTACAGGCTCTCTTGACCTCCTCAAAAAATCCTAGTATATCCCAACGGAGAGTATCATGGACTTTGACTCCCCCAGTTTGAAATCTATACTGCTCCGAAATCTCTAGCTTCCCTGCTTCCAACTTCCCGTGAATTGCTCGGGCAGATTGTGCCCCAAAATCGAACGCTAAATAATTTTGTGATGACATTATGTAAAAGCCTCGTTGAAAAAACCCGACAGCTTAGTATTCCAATGAATCAGTTTAAAGAGACGTAATGATAAGAATAATCCAGAGGACCGCTAGCCCAACTTCCAAAAGTCCTGCCCCTAGAACGAGGTTATCACCCTCTTTGATCCCATATCGAACCCAGATAGGTGCTAAGAATCCTGCGAAACCCAAGAGAAGGATATACAGCCACAACATGATCTATTTAGTATTCAATACGGAACATAAATGTATGCTATAGAACATCAGTAAAGTATAGTTCATACACAATCAATTTTTATAATTTTTATGAAAACATCAGAAGTGTTAAAAGTATTACGCATCTCGCGTCCAACTCTCTATAAATATCGGAAATTTGGCAAAATTAAAGCCCAGCGCTTAACAAATGGACATTGGGATTACGACACGGAATCCGTGTATCAATTCCTCAATAAAGCACTTGAAAACTCCCTCAGAATATATTGTTTTGTTTCAGGGAGACGTCATCGATTTTCATTATTCAGCGATATGTCGAGGAATTTCAAAAACATAATTTGGCACCTTTGATGGTACCACCTATGGTACCTTGGATGGCACTAATTGTGATTTATGATACTGTCTATGGCACCAATGTCGGTGCCAAATATGTATCATGTATAATGAGGTGATTAAATTTAACGATGAGGAAGAATATGACTTTCTTGAGCGGTTCTGTAATATTTTGCGGAAAAATCCCGAACGTGGGGTCAATTATTCTGATATGGCAAAAGCGTTAGAGACTGATCGTCATGTGGTTAAGGGAGTAGTGAACGCCTTAATAGCAATTGGAATTTTAACTTTCATCTACAAAGGTGCGAAGAATAGAATTTTTCAGATAAGCCAAAATCCCAACCTGCGTGTTGTGATAATGCGAATTAAACACCTATATGGCTTAGATGAGAATTTAGAACTTCCGCAAGAGGATTGGAGAGAAGCAATAGATTTCTTAATCCCCCTAATTGTAACCCCAGATCAAATCCGTACTTATATCCAAAGTTTCTCAGATGGGGGCGCGAGTCGATTCTTACGTACCGTCGATGACGATTATTATGGGCATAACCTTGGCAACGCGCTTCCCGAAGCTGTGCGAGAACCCTTGGTTGAGTTGTTTTGGAATTTACATCGACAGAGAAATGATCACGTCTCACCTGAATTCTGGGCTTCATATATTGAGAAAAAATCCTTCTAGAAGAAAATGACTACTGAAAAGTAGGCGGGGGATTCAAAAAAAGGATCAAATTCAACCCATTTACCAAATAGGTCTGAGAGCACTCAATTGTTTGTTGAGTGGGACAAAAGCGGAAATTATTTTTCAAGGTTAGACTTGAACCAAGAATCCTTACTTAATCCTTCTCTAATAGCGAAATGGATAGCATTCTCATTTGGAAGATAATGCTTATTCTTTAAACACTCTAATAATAAGTTCACAACCTTGTCGATTTGCTCCCAATTGAAATGATCCTGCAATTTTTTTTTCAATTTTTTAGGAGTTTTTCCTGTAGCTTTTGAGTTTTTTTATTGGTATGTTTCAAAACTCTTATTGTTACTATTCCAGTTATAATTGCGCCCCCTATGATGCTAATGAAAAAGATGAGCCGGTCAAGGAGGGGATTCAGCGGATCAAGGGGGTTCGCTCCGAGTGCAATCTCTTCACCATCGAGAAGCCCATCCCCGTCCGTGTCGGGATCGAAGATATTCGTACCATATATATTCAGTTCCGCGGCATTGGTTAAGCCATCTTGATCATAATCAGCTGTGTTCTCCAAGAGATAGACCGTCATATTCTGGGTCGTGCCGTTATTACCCGATGCATCCCCGGCGCGATACGAAATGACATGTGGCCCATTGGAAATCCCTGCGAGGGTAAAATTCGCCCCTGTCAGCCACCCCCCCACATCAATTTGGTATTGATAGTGGCTGATCCCCTCCCCAAGATCTGTTCCCCCCCAGATCTCGAAGGGGGTACTCTCGAGGACGAAATTAGGGGGATATGGAAAGACGATCGTGAGGTTACACGGCCCTGGGGGGATGCCATCCCTCACCGTCAGCCAGTGCGTCCGCGCCATGGCGGAATAGTTGGCCCCGCCTGGGTACCACGCGGTCACGTTATACATGCCCAGTTTCATGAACTGCGAGACATTCACCAGCGGCGCGAGCCCGGCATCCAGGAGCGACTCGTTGAGGTAGAGGTAGACCGTGTCGCCCAGGGGAAAGGTAATGGTGAGGTTGCAGTACCACGTCCCATTGGTCTGATGATTGGCGGGCGTCCCATTGAGCAGGAGGTCCATGTTCGGGTTTATTTTATTAACTAAATACGGTTTCAGGAGCGTGGCGTTCCAGTTATTGGAGGTATCATTGAAGATCCACCGGTACTGATAGGTGCCTGCCCCGAGATCACCTAATTCGTAATAATATACATCTCCCTCGTGTGTGCTCACGGTGGAGTTCGTGCCATTCCACTCAAGAAACACGGTGCCCAGTCCCACCTCCTCGGTGATCGTGAGGTTAAACTGATACAGCTGGTTGGCGGTGTAATTCTGCGGGGAGGGTCGCGCCTCGACCACATTGGAATACTGCGGGGGCTTGGTATCAGGCAGCTGCACGAGCACGCTCTCACAGTTCGAGAGGGAGCTGTTATGGGTGGCATTGCCTGCAACCACCGCGTAGTAATACTGCCCATTAATGGAAATTGTATCATTCCAAATGGTGTTGGTGACGTTTTGGATTGGACTAAGACCGATGATTGAAGTAATGGGGGACGTATCTCGGTAGACATAGTAAGAAGTCGCCCATGTTACCGAACTCCAGTTTAAGGATATATTTCCATCAAAATTAGGATTGGGTACTATGACTGCCAAAATAGGGGCGTCTAGCAGGTCTAGAGTTTTTTTATAGAAGATATCGAAATCAATGCCAGCGCCACTATAGTTAGACCGATCCTCCCATGCAATATGGACATATCCCGCTGGATCGACGGCGATTGTTGGCTTCGCAAATACACCCGTGCTTTCTGTTGAGACCTCCTCCATAGGGGTCCAAGCTCCACTAGTAGCGTTCCAGTATTTATAGAAAATTCCATTTAATGATTCACCCCATACCACGTGGCAATTATTTCTATAGTCTGTTATGATTGCAGGACGGAGTGAGTTCCAGCCACTCTCAACAGACACCACCTCTGCGATAGTCCAGTTCCCTGTTGTGGCATTCCTCCGTTTGTAAATAATGTCTTCATCTGACCCTGAGTTGTTATAGGTTCCATCTTCATACCAAACGACATGTAAATGCCCTGCTAAGTCTGCTGCAATTCTTGGTGGAAAGGTATTCCCTTGACTCTCTGTAGAGATGAGTTCAATAGGACTCCATAGACGAGTCGAGGCATTCCTGTATCTATAATATGAGTTGAAGAGGGGACTTTCCATTTCGTACCAAACTATATGTACATTTCCCTGATAATCCTCCGCGATTGAGGGGTTATCAGAAAAGTTTGTCCTATTTATCGAGATCACTTGGGTTGCTGTCCAAGTATCGGTCGTGGCATTCCACATCCGATAGAGAATATCCAGATCAGAGCCGGACCCGTTATAAGCTGAATCATCATCCCAAACTACGTGGGCATTACTCGATGCATCAACTGCAATTGCGGGACTGCCGGACATACCCGTAGATATGTTAGACACAACTAGTACCGGTGTCCAATTGCCCGTAGTGGCGTTCCGCCGCGCATAGAAAATATCATAATCCCCACCCGCACCGCTATAATCGGTAGTATCGACCCAAGTAACATGTAGGTGTCCCCCTCCATCGACCGCAAGCGCTGGCGCAGAAGAAGTACCATTTAACCCGAGGGAGACCTCCTCCACCGGTGCCCAGCTCTTCAAGGTGGCATTCCATAATCGGTATGCAAATTCAGAGGGATTTGAGTCGTACCAGACGACATGCACGTTTCCCATATGGTCGACCACCATTTTAGGCATGTGTGCATCAGTTACACTCTCGTTAGAAAGAACTTCAGTCACCGACCAGCCCCTCGTCATTGTTGTGAATATATAATCTTCTGAGATCGATGAAGATTCTGTATTGATATAAATGAGGGGAGACATATGCGTTAGACAGCTGATTATTGTAGTATAGATGATAACAATCGCGAGAATCATAACTTTTAATTTCTCTCTTTTTTGTTTCATCCTGAATTAACCTAAGAATGTTATATTGCCTGTAATATCAATCTCTTTCAGTAAGGATTACGAATATCACTAAAGAGTCTTTTAATAATAAATGCATTATTGCCCTTTAAAATAGTTTAGTGTGATGCTATTCAATCACATCTTCATTCGTTCTTCATTTTATAAACACCGTTGGAATTTGCGCATTTAATTTTGTGGGGTTTTTATATGCTCACTTGAGAATCCTCTAAAACAATATCGTGATTAGAATGAATCATAAAAAATTAATTGCATTTGTCTTGATATTCGTCTTCTTTTTATCTTACACGACAA
Organism: Candidatus Helarchaeota archaeon; assembly: GCA_016840125.1. Next base: position 10,582 of record JAEOSY010000017.1, read on the forward strand.
TGAATACATATGTAGGGGAAACAACTCAAAAACTTGAACCCTCAACCACCTTTTTCCAACCAAAAGAGACAATTGGGGATCTTGACTTAGATTATGATTGGAACTTTACAGGAGATACTTTCACGGATACGTTGAAAATTTGGAACTTTTCGACCTCCAACTTTTTCAATTGCACTTTTTTAAATACCTACATCTGGATCTATAACGCCACTTCCAGCTTTTCCAACTGTACCTTCGTCCTGAGTTCGGCGTTCAAGATCTACGGCGCAGCGAACGTCACGATCTCTAACAAAACCAGCATCAATTGCGCTGATGACATGAGTTTCCAAGATAGCGCACGGGTGACTTTTAATCGAACTTTCATCGTGACAGACCGATTTCACGTTGGGGAGGGCGACGAGTCCATGCCTACAGACTTCAATGTAAAAATTAATCTTATTAATGAGTCTTCCTTGACCATCAGACCCTATACAGGTGGGGAGCGCCGCGATTTCAGTGATGGGCCGCCAACACATAAACACTTTTGTTTTTGGAATGCAACGGTCCTCATCGATAATTCAACTGTTACTTCACCCGATTACATCTTAGAGCCCCATGAGAATGCGATCTTTACCATTCATGATGCGATTATAAACGTCTCAATCTTTCAACTCTTTGAGAGAGCGACGGCTACTATTAGTGTCTCGCAAATCCTCAGTGATTATCTTGCCGTCGGGGATTTTGGAAACAAAAC
>JAEOSY010000217.1 GCA_016840125.1 Candidatus Helarchaeota archaeon
CTCCCAGACCCCTCATTGATTTTGGATGCTAAATTTCCTCAGAACAAGGTTTTTGATGCCATTTACGCAAACCTCCCTCAACTTGGGATGACACTGACGAAGGGGCAGGTCTCCCGCGTGTATATCGAGAATATCTTACGGTGGATGCGAAACCTCGTGAAGCGGGGAGTCCGCACCAAGTACGGGCAGGTTGTAACGAACCTCTTTAATTCCCAATCCCCTCCCCCGCACCTTGCGTATGAGCTGGCGCGCTGGCTCGCCCGCGACATGCCCAAGCTCCTCAAACCGTACTTAAACATCCTCTCCCGACGATTAACGGGGCAGGTGAAACGCGCCCTCAAGCAAAAACCCGCCAAGCGCATCCTCCCCAAGACCAAGCAGAGGGCGACAATCCGCCGTATTCTGAAGAGGAAAAATTTGAACCTAAAAAAGCTCAATCTCGCAAGCTGGGGGAAGGCGCGGGCTAAGTGGCGGGAGGAAACCAAAACAATTCTTTTGAGCAAGTTTAGGGAAATTGATGTTTCCGCGCTCGCCACCCGTGCCGTACAGGATGGGCAGGCAGGGTTGACTCCCGAACGGGTGCTGAACCTCGTGTTCCGCTTCCGCCCGCGCAGGCGCAAGGCGGGAACAGGCAACCTCGCGGGGTTCGAAAGCTACCTCGTGCAACGGGCAGTTAACGAGCTGGAGTACCGCCGACTGTACTTCTTGAGACCTCACCTCGCCCCGACGGTGCACCAGATTTTAACGGGGATACTTGCAAAACCGCGTGTGTGGTTGAAGCTCCCCCACTTCCAGAAGCAGAGCATCCCGTTTGGGCAGGACGATAGGCGGGTCTATCACGATGACAAATTGACCGACCTCTACATCCTTGCGAGTCATAGGCAAGGCGTCCCCCTTGAGACGATTATTCAGAATTTGTTGCGGAAGCGAAAGCTCGAAAAGGGGAGTGAAGCGCACAAGAAAGAAGTTAAAGATAAACGTGAGTATATCAAAAAACTCATTGAATATGATAAAACGAATAACTGGTATGAAAGAGTCAAGAAGCGGAAAATACCCATCACCCTCCGACTTACCCTAGAGAAAAATAAACCCATCCTATACACGTTAGAAACGCCGAAGCGGTTCATGGACTTAGTTCGAGCAGGTTACGCCCCCCAAAAAGCCACGCTCCTGAAGGAAAAGGGCAACAAGCTCATCCTCGCCATTCCCTTTGCGAAGGAAGTGCCCAAGAGTCAATGCCTCAAGCGGTCTGACCTCACTCAGACCCAAGACGCGCTCATCCGAGCCGCGTTAGACTTGGGGTTGAAGACGTGGGCAGTCCTCAGCATCGGGAGAGGGGATAAGCTTGTGGAAGGTGACTGGGGGGAGGCAGGAGATGAAATTGCGCGCTGCTTCCTCGACCAGAAGCAACTCTGTGAGGGGCGCGATGACTGGTTTAAACCCTTGAAAAGTAAGGCGAACCCCCCAGACTATACAAAGGATGCGTTCCCGAATTTTAAGCGCCGCCTCACCAATTTGCGCCGGGAAGCGTATAACTGTCAAAGAGAACGGGATGAGTACCGCAATAAATGCCGTAAGCGGGGGATTGATTACCGTCATAAACAGCACTTCTGTGACTTGAATGATGAATTGGAACGCATTTGGCGGAATATGAGTGCCCTCCATGATGAGCTGACGCGGCAGATTGCCACCCGTATCCTCGCCATCTGCGAGTACCACCGCGTGCACATTCTCCGCATGGAAGATTTACGCTGGGCAAAGCACGGGAAGAAGTACAAGGTCGGGTACTTTCTCGCTTCAAACCAGATCCACTGGTTCTTCGGGCAGATCCAAGCGCGCATCGCTGAGCTCGCCCCCCGCAAGGGCATCTTCGTGGAATGGGTCAACGCGAAGCATACCTCTAGCCGCTGCTCATATTGCGGGCATATCGGCAAGACGAAAGCGGAGCGCAGGAAGGCGCGGCAAGGGAAGGTATTTAAATGCACTAACCCCAAGTGTGGGTATAAAAGAAACGGGAAGGCGGTTCCATTCCAATTGGATGCCGACCTCAACGCAGCGCGGAACATCCGTATCGCCCCCCGTTCAAACAACATTCCCCCATCGCTATATGCGGTGGGTGGCGGGAGTCCGTACAACCCGCCAGCAGACGCAAGTGTGCTGGCATAAGTTGGCAACCCCCCGAGGTTGTCCGACTTTGAAAGAACGGTGCCTAGATGTGACTCTTATTAGTACCATCATTTATAACCTGAATATTATTCCAGAGTATGGTACAATCGACACGTTCTTGACTTTTTTTCTGATTATCGGAGCAATACTCATTTATCTTGGAATAGTCAAGGGCAAATAGGTATAAATCTATAATCTTGACCTCAAAAGAAAGATTTTCGTTGTGCTTTTAAATGATGTATAGTAAAGGTGGGTATGTCCTATTACATTATTGCTAATAAAATAATGATTAAACCTCAATTCAGAACCGAGAATGGCGAAATAGTTTTCTGTCCTCATATTGGTTTAGGGGAGAAAGAGATATCAGAGTCAATATCCATCCCGTTTTTTATTAAAGATAATGAAAACATTTTTGGAACTTATAAATTAAATGTGGATGGGTTTTTTTATAAAGTACCAGATGAAACAGCAAATGATCTAATCATAACTATAGAGGTAGATAAAAGGTGGGGATTACCAAAGTTTACACTCAAGGTTCTTGGATTTGAGGCAGTGTTATATTTGCCAAGTATTAAAGTAATTAATCAAAAGAGGCAAGTATTATACTCTTACCTCCATATTCCTGAAATATTACTTGGTCTAGAAAAAGAATTGAATAATTATTTAAAAATTGAGAAATTAAGTGTACATTCATTTAATTTCGGTGCAGTAAATTATACTGGTGATGAGCTAGTACGAAAAAACCATGGGCTAGAAGATCAAGTTGATACAGAAACAGGTTTCTCTAAAAGGTGTAAAGTATCAGAGAATCATAGGTTACAATTGAAAAAGGAATTTAATTTCATTGAATTATTTAAAATGATAGCTAGCCTTATGGAAAAGCAGAATATTTTTGAAGATAATCTTGAACAGGCACGAACCTTTGCAAAAGAGGTAGAGGAAAAAGCAGAAGATGATGAGAAAAACATAGCAGAAAAATTAATTGAGGAAGTGGGAAAAGTTGGGAGTTAATTAACTTTTTCCAGTTTTACAGGAACACCATCGAGCAAAACCATCCCTGCAAAAGTCTCTAGATTTTTCCAATTATCATCGGTAATTATATTAACATTCGTTCCTGGTTTTTTCTTTGCAATTTTGGGGATAGTTTTTATTGTTCGACCCCACCCATGAGGGATCCAAACTACACCACTCATTAGGTCGGGCGTAGTTTTTACAGGAATCTCTATAGAGTTAATCGGACTTATTACCCGGATCTGCTGGTAATCTTCAATGCCCAGGGTGATCGCATCTTTAGAATTGATATAACAGAAATTTACCCCGTCTTTAGCATGGAGCCAACTGTTAATTGTCTCAATTTCACGCCCGCTTATTAAACTAAAAGGAAATTTGCTATTTTCCAGTCCTTGCCATTGACGTAGTTTCTCAAATTCTTCATAATAGTCTGCTGGTAATAAATCGATTAGCTTATCAGGATGTTGGATTCTATCAGGCAATAACGTATTGTATTTAATCGTATGTTCCTCATTTAGCCAAATCCCTTTCTCAGATTTCAATAACGTTCTGAATCGCTTCTTATCAGCGCGGGGTAAAGTTGCTTTGATAACATCTATTGCAGGTCCTCCGAATGTTGGTAGACCCATCTTCGCGCCGAGCAGGTTAAAAATATCCCATTCTGGTTTTTGCTCACCATCTACGGGAACAATGGCATCGGAGTAACAAGCAAAGGGGATTGGGTTGAACGATGAAGTAGTGAGGGTGAAATCTTCTCGTTCTAGAAAGGTTGTAGCAGGTAGTATATAGTCCGCTAATAAAGCGGTATCATTCACGTAAAAATCGATTGAAACAAGTGGATCTAGGTTTTTAAAAGCTTGTTCAAGTCGCTTTGTATTTGGACAACTAACTAATGGATCGCCAGCCACCACAAACATTGCCTTAATTTGCCCATCCCCAGGGGTAAGGATTTCCTCAGCCATGGTCGCGGCGGGATAGGTGCCAAGAACACTCGGGAAATTACCTATGCGACTACCAGATTTACTTTTTCGAGTTTTTTGTGATGATCCAATCCCACCGATTTTGGCGATTTCTAAAGCATCAACAACTCCAGAGGAATAGAAATTCCCCTTTTTATCAATATTTCCGGTGATGAAATTGAAAGTATCAATGGTCCAAGCTAGAAGGGTTGCGAAAGACCCTCGGTCGGTTCCAGCTCGACCATAAACTGATGCGCCCCCTTTTTTCGAGGCACCCAAGAAGTCATTCACGATTTGAATGACATTTTTTTTAGAAATCCCCGTAATCTTGGCCACCTTATCAAGGTCCCCACCAAATTCTTTAGCAAATTTTCGTAACTCTTCGATTCCTTTGGAATATTGAGCGATAAATTTGCTATCTTCTAAATTATTCTCTAATACATAATTTATCATTCCGAGAAGCAAGTAAATATCGCTATTGGGGCGAATAAACAGGTGGTCACCAACTTTTTTGGCACTTTCTGTCTTACGCGGGTTAATCCAGACGATCTTGCACCCACGCGCCTCCATTGCCCGTAGGCGTTGGATAGGGCGTGGAAACACCACGAAACTGAAATGGCTGGAGTAAGGATTTGTGCCTAAGCCGAGGAAGTAATCGATATTGTCAAAATCAGGGACGATGATGATCAACGAAGATCCATAAAACTTACGGCTATGAGCGAATTTATTATTGCAATCCTGTGATCCAGCAGAATAGAGGTTTTTTGATCCAAGAATCTTCATAAAGCCAGCAGAATACATAGTCATTGAGTAGGAAAATGCAACTGGATTTCCAAAATACATACCAATCGAACCCGGTCCGTAAGATTTTTTTGTCTCTATAAATTTTGTAGCAATTTCATCAATTGCCTGATCCCATGAAATTCGCTCATAGGTATCTTCAACCTTTTTCAAGGGATATTTGACTCTCTTTGGGTCATTTTGCACGTCGATCATTTTCCGTCCTTTGATGCAAGAATATCCTTTTGAAATTGGATGGTCTTTATCAGGATAATATTTACTAAGGCGACCGTTCTCAATCTCAGCAATAAAACCACAAGATCCTTCACAAATCCTGCAATAGGTGTATTTTTTGTCCATACGCTCATTTCCTCTAATTAAAAATTCTCGGTTTTGAGAATAATAGTAATTAGTTCCCATCAGTTGATATTCTTCAAACTGTTAACCAAAATCTAAAAAAATTCTATAAAAATCTATAAAAAGCTACCCTTTAAAACCTCTTTTCCAGCTGAATATTTGATGATTCCTAATAATCTTCTGTAAATAACTACAGCTGTTTGGTAAGGTAATTGTTAGGAAAAGAAAAAAACGCCTCAGATGACACAAGTTCTCAAGAACACTGAAAATAAATCGCTCTGGTGGATTTGTGCATTTGAACAATTTGCGCATTTTACCAAACAAACGTTTATATTCCACCATCAGCTATAGGCTTTCGAGAGATCTATCTTAGATTGATGGGAAGAGGAATATGCTGACTACAACAAGATTTCGTTTACATCCATCCGACAATCAAATACCCCAACTGAACGAAATTTTTACCGTGTATAACCGAATGAAGCGGAAAGGGTATCAACTCCTGTTTAAGAGAGAAACTAGGATTCAGCAAAAGCTAATGAAATCATGCCATAACAACCCCTACATTAATACTATTATAACCGAGAATAAGATGCGACTCGAACAGCAGAAAACGTGGCTGAAGAAACGAGAAAAATACCTGACGCAGAAAATCGAAGTCGTAGAGCTACAGATTGAAGAAAATAAGGCGAAAAACCCTAAAAATCGGAGCTTGCACGGATTGTATTCACTCCGATCCTCACTCCAAAATCGACTGACGCACTTGACTCTGCAACCCGTCGTTTTTGGGACGAAACGGGTGTTTCGGAAGCGCATTCGGGGGCGGATTTCGCGCGATGAATTTTTGATTCAGCGGGATGCGTCGTTTGGCTGTGTCGGGAAGGTGCAACATAGAGTCCAAAACAATAATTTGAAGCTCTTATCTACCGAGGAGCTGCGGATTTCGACCTTCCACAAGGCGAGGGGGAACATTCCAAAACGCCTGCGTGTGCCGCTCACGGTAAATCCGGGGCAACACTCTGCCTTTCAAAAAATCCTCCAGCTGGACAAGTACACCGTGGTCGTTAAACGGAAACTTGTCAAAGGGGAGGTGCGCTATTATGCGCACATATCCTATGAGGCGCCTGAATCCACCATACACTTTGGATTTCAAGATGGCGCGATTGGGCTGGACTTCAATTATAATTTCATTGCCCTTGTACATATTGATCAACATGGGCAGTTTTTAAGTTACCAGCAGATCCCGTTTTGGAACTTGCACTCCTACCGCAAGGGCAGACGGGATGACTACGCGAGCTTCAAGCTCGATAAGGTCATTAATTATTGTATCAATAAAGGAAAGGGATTGATTATTGAAGATTTGTCCTTCGCCCAATCCATCTCCTATAACAAAAAACGAAACCGTAAACTCAATCAATTAAAGACTTCGATGCTCTCCCTGCTGGAGCGCAAATGCGCCCGGCATGGGATCGCGGTGCGCAAGGTTCATCCCGCCTACACTACCATCATCGGGGCGTTGAAGTATTCCTGGTCATTTAACTTCTCAGATCATATCTTGGCAAGTTACGTGATAGCTCGGAAAGGCTTAGGGTTCGCGGAATCCCTTCCAGCCTGCTATAAGCGGTTGCTCGCACAAGTCGGGGGCGTTCTAAAACCCCGTTTGAACCCGAGCAGTCCCTACTATCAGTGGGCGCAACTCTACGACCTTTTCAAGCACTACGGGGTAAC
>JAEOSY010000218.1 GCA_016840125.1 Candidatus Helarchaeota archaeon
GCAAATGGAGTTGTTGGTGGGGGGATTCCCATAGCTACTGGTGCAGGTTTAACATGCAAAGTAAAATATAAAAACGAACGGGTTGTGGCATGCTTTTTTGGGGATGGTGCATCGAATACGGGTGGATTTCATGAGGCAATTAATCTTGCAGGTGTTTGGAAACTTCCCGTTCTTTTTGTGTGCGAAAATAATTTATATGCTATGGGAACCAGTATTGAAAAAGCGACTGCAGTAGATGATATAGCGAAAAGGGCAGAAGGCTATGGTATATTCGGTGTTGTTGCAGATGGGAATAACGTAATTGATGTTTATTTGAAAGCAAAAAAGGCCGTCGAACGTGCAAAGGCTGGACAAGGACCAACGCTCATAGAATGTAAAACTTATCGTCTGAAAGGTCATTCCAAATATGATCCAGCTAAGTATCGCCCGGCTGAAGAAGTAGAAGAGTGGTTGAAACGAGATCCCATTCGACTTCATCGTGCTAAACTCATGAGTGACATTGCGGTAGATGTACTTACTGCAATGGAAAAAGAAATGATGGAGATCATCGATCATGCTGTCGAATTCGCGCAAGAGAGTCCGAAAGGGGCAGTAGAGTCGTGTCTAGAAGATGTATATAGGGGTGAGTGAATGAGAACTATTAAGTATAATGAGGCCGAAAATGAATCGTTACGCGAGGAAATGATACGGGACCCTGATCTAGTTTTAATTGGAGAAGATATTGGCAAAGCATGGCAAGGAGCATTTAAAGTCACTAAAGGACTACAGGAGGAATTTGGTGAGGAACGTGTTCGAGATACCCCTATCTCGGAGGCAGCGATTGTCGGCTGTGCCGTTGGTGCTTCACTAACTGGTTTACGAGTCGTTGCTGAAATTATGTTCGGGGACCTTTTAACACTCGCTATGGACCAAATTGTTAATCAAGCTGCTAAAATCCATTATATGTTTGGCGGACAAGCTTCCGTCCCCATAGTTGTGCGGACGAATTACGGAGCTGCAGGTAATTACGGCTCACACCATTCTCAAAGCTTGGAGGCCTGGTTTGTACATGTCCCGGGACTGATTGTGATTCAACCCAGCACGCCCTATGATGCCAAAGGCTTACTGAAAAGTGCCATTCGTGACCCAAATCCCGTTATGTTTTTTGAACATAAATATCTCTATAAGACATCTGGCGAAGTTCCGAAAGAGGAATATTTGGTCCCAATTGGAGTTGCTGATGTGAAACGCGAGGGAAGCGATGTAACAATTATTGCAACTTCATTAATGGTGTTAAAAGCACTAAATGTTGCGGAGGAGCTAGCTAAAGAAGGAATTTCAGTGGAAGTAGTGGATCCAAGAACGATACGTCCTTTAGACAGAAAAACAATAGCTGATTCCGTTAAGAAGACAGGGCGGGTTGTTATAGTTCATGAAGCCTGTAATACCGGCGGTATTTCGGGCGAATTGACTAAAGTCATTGTGGAAGAGGCATTTGACTATCTAGATGCTCCGCCTGTTACGGTTGCAGGTTTTGACGCCCCCATTCCCGTGGAACCGCGAATGGAACAATATGTAGTTCCAAATGAAGCCAGAATCATAGAGGCAATTAAAAAGATTGTTTAATTTTGATTTACCTTTTTTACTAAACACTGGGAATCAATACAATGAGTTTGAACAAAACTGAAATAAATGACATCATCAAAGTTGGGGCAATTGGACTCCTTCTTTGGTCCTTTATTGCCTTATTTAGGTCGTTTCCACTAGATTTTATTATAATTATTCCGCTTGCAATAAGTACAATCGTTTATTGGTTAGTTGAAATGGGATTTCTTTTGCATTTCGAGCATTATTTGATTCAATTGGCGACAATTATAGTTTATGCTATTTTTTCAGCTCTTTTTCTTTTTATTGGAGAAATAAACTATCTATATGTGAGTTACATTACCTTTGGAATGCTTTTACCAAAACTAACCCATATTAAGGGGGAACCAGATGAGAAGAAAAAACAATCAGGTTTTCATGCGGCAGGAATTGTTTTGGGATTTTCGTTGAGTATTATCGGATTTACGTCTGGAATGATGATCTCCAGTCTAAATTCGTTTATAGTATTGCTGGTTGGAGCGGTTCTAGGAAGTTACGTTTTTATTAGTGGTAGAGAGAAACGTAAAATAAAAATTCATATTGATAAAGGGATAATTAGGAAAGGGCTTGTATATTTTGTTAGCAGTATTGCTATTGGTATGGCTCTCTTCTTGGGTATTACGGTCTATACTTATCCCGCAGTGCTTAGTTCATTCACTGGGTTAGATTACGAATACATTTTAGTTTTAGTGATGATTTCCTTTGCCTTGGCAGGAATTATCTGTGTTTCCTTCGAAAAGATCCTTGCGCGTTCCGAAAATCAAACCCTTCTCCTATTTATTTTGTTAAATTGTCTTGGATTGGTAGGATTCTTGTTATTACTTGTTTTTCAAAGCACCCTACTCATTATCTTATTGGTCATCGCAAATATTTCGCTTTATTTGGGAGTTTCGATTACATTTCATCTTATTTCTAAGTTAAATCTGCATTGGTCATTCACACCATTCTTTACACTCTCATTTGCAGTGTATGCATTAATCATGATTTCAGGAGTTGCCTACTTCTATCTGCTTGGTTTGATTGTTCAGCTAGTTGTAATCCTACTCTTGAAATGGTTAGTACCAGAGGAGGAAGAAAAATGACGAAGCGAGTGAATAGGAGCTTACAATTTACTATTTTCGTGGTATTATTTGCAATATTGCCAATAATATCCATCATTCCATTGCAGTTAGATTCAGAACTCCAGAGTCCTTTAGCAGTAGAAAAACAAGTTATGGCTTTTTATTATACTTGGTATGGAAATACGACGGATTATACGGATCCTGCTAATAATATCACGGATTTTTCGCCCTCTAGTTGGGTCCATTGGAATGAGGGAGGATATAATCCTCCGACCACAATTGGCTCCACGAATTGGCCTGAATTGGGGTTGTATGATTCCTGCGATCCAAATTTAATCAAATCCCACTTTTCAATGGCAGAGAATGCTGGAATTGATGCCTTCATTTGTACCTGGTGGAGTATAGGGAGTATTCATGATATCGCTTTTAATAATATTCTCAACATAGCGAATAATGTGAGTCCATCGCTTAATTTTACGGTGTATTATGAGGCTTTTTCGGGGCGCCTTCTCTCGCTCCCAGTACCAGAGCGCGAGATTACTATGGCTCAAGAACTCAAATATATTCTGGAGACTTATAGTGGAAACGATTACTTTCTAAAAATAAACAACATCCCGGTTATATTCATATACTCTACTTTTACGAGTACCTTTAGTTCCTGGAGTAATATCTTTTCACAAGTGAGAGCGGAATTTGGCCCCTGTTATTTTATGGGCGATGTTCTCCCAAACCACTATAAAGATGAACTAGCTCAGGTTTTCGACGGTCTCCATATTTATAATCCAA
>JAEOSY010000018.1 GCA_016840125.1 Candidatus Helarchaeota archaeon
GGTATTTGAGGTATTATTCAGGGAAATTTTATTAGATTTGAATAGTCTAAAAGAAGATAAAGCTATTATTTTTGGAGGTTTTGATGGGCTCATCAAAGATTTTCTAAGAGGATAAAGGGTGATGATTATGTTTATTGCAGGCTCCTTAAGGCTTCCTTTATTAGTGGTAGAATGGATATTTGCAGTAATATCCCTTGAATTGGGAATATTATTTATTCTAAAATACATGAGACAAAAGACGGAGCTTCGTACTTCACAAGAACTTGGATACGCTTCATTTTTCTTCGGATTGGCGCTAATGTGGGTTTTCTTAATAATTGGTGACTATTTTATGTCTGTAGGAAATTTTAGAGATTTATTTATCAACTTAAGTTATTTATCATTAGCCTGTGGTGCCTTATTGTTGAGTTTTTCAATGGAAAAGTTTAGAATTTATTTATTTAAACGTTATATCTTCACCTATTGCTTTCTAATATTGAATATTATCTTATTAATCTCATTATTACTTAATTATGAATTAACTAAATACATCTCTCTCGTGACCTGGCCTCTACTCCTCCTATTTTTAATCATATATTTCGTAGATTTTTTCAAATCGGGGATGAAAAAACAGAACTTTCTTTATGATCTAGCAAAGTTTGTACCTGCATTTATTTTTATTGCGATGGGATTCTTCTTATCAAATGACACCGTAATGGGTATTATAGGAGCTTCTAAACTCGAATTTCGTGTTTGTGCCTCTTTTTTTCAACTACTTTCATTATCTATATTATTTTATTCCTGTATCCGGCTCCCTCCTCTCGTAGAATTTGATTGGAAGAAGAAAATTGAAGATTTATATGTGATAAATAAAGCAGGTTTGTGTTTATTTTATCAATCTTTTACTGGCAAAGATGATCTTAAGGATGAACACCTGAAATCTGGGGCTATAACTTCAATTAATATCATGTTACAATCATTAACTCCATCCGAAAAAACAAAAATTTCAATTATTAAGAAGAAAGGAAAAACGATGACAATTTATTCTGGTGATTTGAGTTCAGGAGTTTTAATCAGTCGAGAAGAATTGAGCTCTATAAAATATAATCTTAAAGAATTCATTCAAAAATTTGAAACCATCTATCAAAATGTTCTGCGGCGTTTTACTGGAGATCTTGATGTCTTTTTACCTGTAAATTCGATAGCCCGCCAGTATTTCTCTTAAATTTTTCCTCTTAGATTATACTTTGACCTCTCGTAATTCCTTCGCTTTTTCTTCAGGAACAGTTGGGTTGATGAAGGCATTGGTTCCCAATTCCACGCCTGCTAAGTATTTTACTTTCTTTTCCCCTCGATGAATGGGATAAAATTCCACATGAAAATGATAATAGGGATATTCGTCGCCATTGGTCGGAGCTTGATGAAAAACCATGGTGTAAGGCAGTTTAAATCCAAAAAGCGCATCATATTTAGCTCTAATTATCTTCAAAATCGACGCAAAATCTTTCTTTTCAGGTTCAGAAAGTGCCAGAATATTTTCAATATGCCGGTTTGAGTAGAGATGTACTCCATACGGCCAAGTCGCAGAAAAGGGAATAAAGGCAGTAAAGGAATGGTTATCATAGATTATACGTCGTCCATCCGCCTGCTCCTTTTCAAGTATGGCACAGAAAAGACATTGCTTACGCTTCTCCATGTAATGTTTCGAGGAGTTTAATTCCCCCTGAATTTTTCGAGGTACATTTGAAAATGCATACAATTGTCCATGGGGGTGGTCCAATGTAACCCCTATGGCACGCCCTCTATTCTCGAAGATGAAGACGTAATTTATTTCCTGCATTGCGCCCAATTCGCTATAACGATCTACCCACATATCAATAATTGCTCCAATATGATCAAGATCAAGCTGATGAAGTTCAGTGTTGTGGTCGGGGGTATATAAAAGAACCTCACACACACCTTTTGCAGGCTTTACTTGATAAAAATCATCTGAATCCACATCCGGTTTAGGAGGATCCAACATTAATGCGGGAAACTTATTAGGAAGATGTAATGCTTTCCAATTTCCATATCCTTGAACTTCTTGGCTGTCCGGACAAAAGGGACAGTCTGACGTTTTCGGCAGAAGCGGACGTTTCGTCCGATGTGATGCAATTATAACCCACTCCTGAAGGACTGGATTCCAACGTAATTCACCCATTTCTATCACCAAATAAATTTTAATTATAAATCAATTTCCTAGTTATAAATGATTTCTTATTTGTGACTACGACGAAATGTGAGATGTGGGATATGCCGAAACGTGCTTCTTCGAAGAAAAAAAAGGCAGATGCAAAGGAGGAGGTAATGCCTTTTCTGAGAAATCTACAAGATAGATTAGATAAAGTTGAAGTAGCGCTGGAAAAGCTCCAGCTAGCATCGAACACTGAACATTTTGAAGACGAACAAAAGATTATCTTAACTGATAGCATTGTTGATGAACAAATAACTGAAGCTACAGCAGGTCTACGGGAGGATTTAGGTGATTTCATTCAATATGTTTTCTTCCCAAGCCAAGATATCTCCTATCTCGATTCACAAACGCAAAGTAAAATAGCAACGTTAAGAGACCGCCTCAATCAGTTACAGACAAACATGATAAACGAAGTTATCCAACAAATTAAGGTGCTGTTTCCTCAAATCCCCATATCAGAAGATTTTCAACCACCAAAAACTAAGAAAGGAACAAAAAAGAAAAAAACCAAAAAACGCATTAAAAAAAAGAGGAAATGAATAGGTTTTAGAAATTATACCCATCTAATCTTCCCCCTTAAACTGGTTTTCGATCTTCCAATATACCTTTATTGAAGGGTAAAAAATGTTAAAAGACTGATTGATCTTATTTCTTTTTAATTTCAATATAAATAAAAGGAAGAAGCGAATATGGCAAAGGGCAAAAAGAAAACAACAAAGAAAAAGAAAGCGACAAAAAAGCCAGTAGTCGAGGAAACACCAGCTGAGGAAGTCAAAGAAGAAGCCACTGAAGAAAAACCAGTCAAAGAAGAAGTTGCTGAAGAAAAACCCCCTGAGGTGAAGAAAGAAGTAACCAAGAAACCTAAGAAGAAAGAAATAATTACAGAATCTATTGAAGATGTGCCCAGTGAATATGTAGAAATGGAATATACCGACGTTTTTGATAAAAAACGGGCATATAACCATACGGAATCTCTCGCAAAACCACGGTTAGTTGGGACTGAAGGCGAAAAAGAAGCAGCAAATTATATTCAAGGGAAATTCTCAGGAATGGGGCTGAAGCCAGTTGAAGAGAAATTCTCCTTCACAGATTGGTCTTTCAAAGCTTTACCTAGAATTACTGAAGGAATTGAATCAGCTTTATTAATTGTAATTCTGCTTTTAATCTCAATTAGTCCAGCTCTAAAAGTGGCTCTCACTCCCAACAATCCCGCGTTCATCGTCGCATTGGTTCTATCGGGCGTTTTATTGGTCTATCTCTTTTATACTTCGATTCAAGCAAAATTCTTTTGGATGTATCAAAATGTAAAAGGTAGGTTTAAAATATTCGAGAGTAAGGAATATACCTCACAGAATATAGTAGCGAAAGTCGATTGTACCAAAGGCAGTGATGCTGCATCTGGTGAAATAATTCTCCTAGCACATTATGATTCGAAGAGTCAGACATGGCCTATGTTTTTACGGGCAACACTGTTCTATATTGAATCAATCGCCACAATTATCTTTCCTATAGGCATTATATGCCTCTACGCATTAATAGCTGTCGAACTGAGTTTATTAAGTTCAGGCGCAATAATACTAAGTCAAATTATCTTTGCAGGTGGAACAGGTCAAACTGTATTTCTTACAGTTCTATGGGTTTTTGCCTTTATTGATCTAGGCACTTTTGTCTTTCTTGAATTAAACAAGACTGGAAACAAATCCGCAGGGGCTCTTGATAACGCCTCTGGTTTGGGAGTGTTTTTGGAATTAGCGGAGAATTATTCTAAAGCACCTTTAGAGAATTACAATCTGACTTTTGTTGCTACTGGTGCAGAAGAACTGGGTCTGATGGGTACAGTTGCGTATCTCAAAGCTCATGAGGCTGAACTGGATAAAGACATTACATATTTCATAAACCTCAAGGTGACTGGCGTCAGAGGGCATTTCTATATTCCGGGTCCGGTTGGATTTCCACCACACTTACCTTGCTTAGAAGTCGAGAATCTATATAAAAAAGTAGTGAAGCGGCGACAAATTCCCTTTAAAGAAGGATCCAATAAAAAAATAAAAGTTGTATCTCCCTGGGTTTTTGGTGCATGGAACGACGATATGGTACCCCTATTAAGAGGATTTAATGGAAACCGGATCTCAATTGGCGGTGTCATGCGCCGATATGACATCATCCACTCTGAAGACGATACCATTGATCAAGTAGATATTGAAGCTATGGATATTGTAGGTAAGGTAACGGCTGAAGTTTTAACACGGCTTGATCTACGAGCACGCCCATAATATCTCACTTTTTTTTTCAATTTTTGAATTTTCTTTTCTATTTTTATTATTACTTTCAAAGAGAAATCATTTTTCCAACCAAACCTTCTAAACTAGGTGCTTTTTACATCTATTTTTAAAACTAAAACCTTATTAGGGAGAATAATAAACTTAGAGGTTAAACAACCAAACAAGATGACTAAATCATTGTATGGAGTGTGAAAGAATGGCAAGTTTTGATTATATGTCGCCATGCTCATCGAGTAATTTTGTCGGACGAAAGCGTGAAATTGCTTTATTTAAGGAACAGATGGAAAAAGTGATGGCTGGTGAAGAAACAGCCAAAGGAATAATAATTCATGGACGAAGCGGTATAGGAAAGACGAGTTTAATGAATAAACTGGTTGATATAGCTAAAAGTTCATGCTATGTGATTTCCCATGAAATCCCGTTAGTCGGAGCTCAATATTTTTTTGATGATCTTAGAGCTGAAGTTGATAACATTACTAAAGGTAAGCCCTTTCAGAAACCTGCAAAACGCGGAAAGAAAGGGAAGAAGGCTCCCTTTATAATGCGTTCCTATGAGATTCAAAATCTTGAAAAATACTACGAAGAATTTTACAAAAAATTTACGAAAAAATTAGATGGAAATCAGAAGAAAGTTGTTAAGAAAGGATACAAAGGTATTGTTATTTTTATCGATAATATTGAAAGGTTTAATGTCCTTGATCTTAACATTGCTTTTGATCTCCTGAAAGGCGTTTGTGACCGCATCACCACGGAAGTGAAGGGTAAACCCTTCAACATCCCAATCCTGTTTGTGGTTTCGGCGTGGGAACGATACTATCCCAAAATTAAATATGTTCTCACCAATTTTGAGGAAATTGGAGTGCCAACGCTTAATATGACTGATGCTAGACAATTGCTTGAGAAGAATGCATCAGGCGCTGGAATTAGTTTCGAGGATGAAATTAGCGAACGGATGGTTGAAGCATCATTAAATGTTCCCCAAATGATCCTTTATAATGGTGCCTATATTAGTGCAAACAGGGGTGACGCCAGAGAAATAACTAAAGCTCTTTGGAATGAAAAACTTGAAGCTGGTGTTAAACTTGGCTTCGATCATGAATTTGAGGGTATTTCTGAAGGCGAGCGAAAAGTTTTACAAGCCTTCTCTATGGAAACGGTAAATTTTGCCGAAGCTATTACCGTTGCACAGGGAACTGGTATGGAATTAAACCAGTGTGTGTCTGAACTTCAAAAGTTAACTTCAAAGAAAGTCTTATCGAAAGAAGGAGATTATTATCATATAACTTTAAATGCATTTTGGGAACATTTACGCAATAGTCTTGGCGATATCGCGATTGGAGCACAAGCTAAGGGAATTATGCTGGTCGCGGAAAATGATGCCGAGAATGGACGTCTTTTCAGTGATTTTTTACATGACGAAATGGAGCGCCTTCGAACTGACGCGGTTACAGCTGGACTAGTAGCACCAATCGAATTGATTGCGAGAGGATATGAACGCATTTTTAACTCATCCTTTAGATATGAGTATTATAATGCAGCTTTTGAATATATCCTCCTAGCTGGAGAGAGTTACGTTAAAATTGCTGAAATTGAGAAAGCAGCCCTCATTCTTGAGCGTGCAGCCAAAATGTTTAAAGAAAAAAATCTAACAGATTATGCACGAGATGTCCTAGTAAAAACAATTGAAACATATATCCTACTCAAAGATCAAGGGAAAACACGGGAATTAAAACTAGATTTAGCACAACTATCTATCAAAAAAGCAGACGAAAATCTTGAGAAAAATTCATTCCCATTAGCAAGAGCTAACTTTTCACGAGCTCAACGCCTACTTGATGAAATCAATGAAAATGATATGTTAATTGAAATGATTGACAGAGCTGCTAAAACTTTTATGGACAAACAAGAATATTTCTACGCTTGGCAATTCTATGGAAAATTATCGGATATTTACTTGAAAATTGGTGATAATTCAACAGCAGCAAATACGCTTAAACAAGCTGCAGCACAATTCACTCAAATAGGTCAACAGAAATTCGCTGATAAGCTAAATGAACAATTATCAAAGAAAATACCCGCAGGAGCTGAATAACAAAAGGAGATGATTTGAATGGCAAGTGTAACTGAAAAACCTAATATGGTAAAGATTATTATTGAGAGTTTGAAGGAACAAGGAATTCCAATTAACGAGGGTGAAGCCAGAGCATTTGTAGCTCTTTACGGGAAAGGATTCATAACAGAGAGTTCAGTAGCAGCAATGGCCGGTATTACCTTTGAAGAAGCTAAAGTAGCCATCCAAAAGTTTGTCGCTGGGCAAATAGCAGTCGAAGTTAAGGAAATTGTTAAAGGCGTATCTCGTTTCATGCCCACTGTCCCTTGGAGTGCATTTACCCAATACCTTGATTCATTCCAAAACAAAACTGCTGCGTCACGGGAGCAATTGGATGGACATGTCAAAGGGCATATTGCGGACTTACAAAAGGAAGTAGCTACTCTTAAAGATGGTACGGCAAGCGCTGTAAGTACTCAAATTGAAAAGTTTTCTCAGGATACTGTTAAAGCCCGTGAAAACATATCAAAGACAATAACCGAACAAATAATGAAATTAAATTCAGATGTTGAGAACAAAAAAGTAGAAATTTCTGCGGCATTTAAAGAGAAAAATGATGCCCATAATGCTAACATTCGGGAATATGAACAAACCCTTTCGAATGCTCTTGACCAAAAAAACGATCTACTAAAAAGCCAATCCAAGGAAATTCATGAGAAAACTACGGATGAGAACCGCGAATCTCTCAATCTTTTAAACATTAAAATTGATGGTACTTTTGATAAGTACGTTGCCGGTGTAAAAGAAATTATTAATTCGAACCGTGATGATGTTTATAACGCATATGATAAGTGGCATACTGATCTATCTGCCCAATTCCTTGACATGATTGACGGCCAAATCGCGATTGTGCGAGGGAAGGATGCTGAACTTAAAGAAGAGATAAGCAAGTCCATCGAAATCAACTTTGAATGGTTCATGGAACGGGCAAGGTTAATGCGAGAACGCGCAGCAGGTACATTTAACAAGGAAATTGAAAACCAAGAATCTGAATTCTACAAGTTAAAAGATAGTATTGCCGGTGTAACAAGCGATTTACTTGCTCGGATCAAGGGGACCCTTCAAGACGTTCAAAACAACTTCTTACAGCGGATTGACAATCAAGTGAAACGCTTACAATCCGACTCGACTGAATTGGAGAAGAAATTATCCGAAACCATGGATGCGAAAATTTCCACATTAACCCAGGGATCTGAATCGTTAAAATCTAATTTTACCGTTGATATCGACAGTCGCATAGCAAGTCTGAATGAACAGCTGCAAAAAGTCGAAAAAGAGATGGTATCGAGCTTATCTAATGTTGTCTCTGAACATAAATCTAATATTAAATCATTTGCGAAGACGGAAGAGGGCGTGATGAAAGAAACTGTAAATGATACTAAAAGTGCAGTTTCAAATCTCGTGAAGGAACTGGAAAATGCGTTCCGTGAATGGGCTCGAAGCGCGGAAAATAATCTTAAGGATAAAGTCGGTGAAGATGAAACCCTAAAGGAAGCAGTGAATTCCGCAACGAATGACTTGAATGATATTCGGAAAATGCAAAAAACCAAACTAGATGAATTGACAAACCAGCTCAATGAGAAATTGAATCAAATGTCCGATTCTCTCAGTACCAATCTTGATAATTACGTCCAGACAAATACTACGAAGTTTGAGGAGTGGCTTGCTAACACCCAATCGTCCGTAGGAGCAGTAATAAAAGCAGAAACCACCGCTTTAAGCGTTCGGAATAGTGAAATGAAAAATTCAGCCCGTAATGCGGCGGATTCCAATCTCCAGTGGTTCAAGGATCGTCAATCGACTCTTGGAGAAGCGGCGGCTACCGCATTCAATGCACAAGTAGAAGCCACAGAACTTGAATTCTATTCTTTGAGAGATTCGATTGGAAGTGGTATGGATGATATGGTTAAACGATTCAAAGATATCTCAAATCAAGTCCAAGAGCGCTTCTTAGAAGCAGTTCTCACTCAGGTAAATCGCTTACAGAGCGATACTGCAACTCTAGAAAAGACTCTTTCTGAAACCTTGGATGAACGGAATGACACATATCGGAACGAATTAAACGCGATGCGCGATGATTTCTATAAACTTGTAGATGAACGGGTGGATGATGTTGATGGACGGGCTCATGATCTCCGGACGGAAAATATCAACTTACTTTCCGAGATCATTCAAGGCCATAAAACCAATCTCCAGAACATTGATAATACTAAATTTGGTGAGCTCGATACAACAACGGATGAGATGAAGCAAGATGTTGGAGCTAATGTTAACCAAGAAATTGAACGGGTTAATAAAACAGTTGAAGACAATTATGCTACTGTGACTGCACGGATCGATGAAGGATTCGCAACCATTAAGCAAGAGATAAATGGAATTGATAACGATTATCTCAAGCAAATCCAGGATTTAACCACCGCCACCGCTGACCAAGTGAATGAGATCCATTCTAACCATGCAGCAGGTTTCCAGCAGGATGCAACCGGTGTGGAAAGTACTCTACTCGAGTTAGCAACCCAACACCAAGCCGATTATGAAACAAACGCAAATACCTTGAATGAGAATTTTGCCTCTAAAGCCGATGAAACGGAAACTATCATTACGAATCGATTGAATGCGGCGAATAATGATATGGCAAATACATTCAGGGAATCTGAAGCTAGAACCGCCGAACGGGCACAGCTTCTACGTGCAGTATGGCAAGAAGTCGTCAATGTTTTACCAATTCAGGGTATTCTGACTTGGCCTATTATCACTCGTGAAGCAATTATTGAATATACCAAGGACATGCTCGTTAGGACGAAATCCACAGTTTCAGTTGTCGTACCTTCTTTCGATGATCTACCATTCGAGGCTCTTATGGCGACACCCTCCACAAGGCGGGTGATAGTCGCAACGAAGATACTCGCAACTCAACGTGAAAGAGTACAGCAAATGCTGGACAAAGGCAACATTCAGATACGCCAGCGACCGGAAAGCGATATTTTCGCATGCGCACGGGACGGCGAGGAGATTCTTATTGCCCCAATCTATGAAGGTATAAAACCCGAAGAATATGTTGCTGTAGTCTCTCAACAAGATGGATTTGCCAAGCAATTCCACGAGATGATTGGTCCTATGTGGATGAGCAGGGCCCAGAAGATTACTCGCGTTTAAAATCTTCCATTTTTTCTTTTTTTATTTCTAGTTTTAGAAAAAAGGTTATTTTAGTAAAGCAACTATTTTATCCTTTGCTTTTTTTATTGCTAACCCAGCTAATCCCGCACTGGTATCTGGACCAACAACTGCAACTAAAATCGTCTTCTCACTGCATTGGGTTGCTATGATCGTTCCCTTTTCTGCATTGATAATAACTTCTTTCAAATTCCCATTATTGACCACTTCAGAACCGGAACTTCCTCCTGCTAGCACAAAGGAAGTAATTGTCCCCCATAGCGATGGATCAATTTCCTCAGGAAGTCCGAGTGATATTACTGGAACCCCATCAGAAGTAGCAATCAATTCGAGTACGGATTTAATTGTTCGTTTAAGTTCCTGCAAAATTTCTCCTAATTTCTTCATAATCTCTTCATCATATAATGCCTGAACATCTTGATCCGTTTCAATTACAAACTCACAAATCTTATCTCCCTTTGCGGTACATCTTATTTCTCTAACAGTGAGCCTTTCTTCTCCTAACACACCTTTTGCGAGCCCTCGTAAAATACCAGTTACATGATAGCATGATGCGAGTCCTTCTTTCAAAGCTTCATTCGAATTATGGAGCTCTAAAACAATTTTCTTTGCTTCTTCATCTATTTTAGTATTCCAAAATGCCCCCCAACCGAGTTTCTCAAGCTTCTGCAGACTTAATAAAAATGCAGTTTTCGTATCAGCTCCATACTTCTCCCTAACAAATGAAAAAATTTCCGCTCCGAAGTCTTCTCCCACTTTTTTTAGGATCGCGTTTGTAGAATCTCCCAATAGACCTTGCATGCTTGTATAGAATGATTTCCAATGAATTTCATCTAACACACAGTATCGCTGCTTAAGTCCGTCCAGCGACCATTCCATTACTCCCTTAAATATCGTGAATTCCTTGAAGGTATGTGGTTTAGTTCTTTCTAATAAATCAGTCATGAAAACACTTCCCAATTTTCGTTAATAAACAGACTTATCTTCAAATGAAATTACTTATTTATATTATTTTACATGTAGTTTTTATGACTTCCTCTGAGGTTTGGCGGTAACATGGGATTAAAAGATCTCTTAAATTCAGATGAACGGCGGTTACTCCTTTTCGGTGGAAAGGGTGGCGTTGGAAAGACTTCGATAGCAGCGGCTGCCGCCGTTTATACAGCTCAACACGGAAAGAAAACCTTAATAATATCAAGTGATCCTGCGCATTCACTCTCTGATGTATTTGAACAAAAACAATTAACCAGTGGTAAAATTGAGGAAATTAACGGCTTTGACAATCTATATGCCTTAGAAATTAGTCCCCGGGAGGTTTTAGCTGATTACCAGCATTATTTAGATGAATATCCCGAATATAAAATTATCTTAGGTGATACACTTGAAAATTTTCCTGGTTCAAACGAAGGTTTCGGTTTGTTAAATATCATAAGGATGTACCGTTATGAAGACTATGACCGAATAATTGTTGATACTGCACCTACTGGGCACACATTGCGCTTATTGAGCTTCCCAGACTTTCTAAAATCGTCTGTGGTACGGTTTATGAAGATTCGTCAAGCCCTAGGCTCTCTTTTCGGAAAACTCTCCGGAATTATCCGACGTAAGAAAAATACTGAATCCAGTAAAGATCCTGTAGCACTCCTCGAAAAAATGAAGACCTGGTCCATCGAAGCACGGGCATGGCTTTCAAAAGAGGAGACTAGTTTCATTATCGTTTTAATTCCCGAATTAATGAGTATTTATGAAACGAGGCGATTAGTCAAGGAATTGCACGAATATGATATTCGTATTGGTGGCTTTGTGGTCAATAAGATCTTCCCTGAAGAAACGGACTGTGAATTTTGCATGGCAAAACACCATACACAGGAACAAAATTTACAGGTTATTCAAGACGAGTTTGCACAATTTTCCCCAATTAATATCCCTCTTCTAAAAACTGAAGTTCATGGATTAAATGCGCTACAGAAGTTATCAAAGTTTTGGGATTGAGTTAATTTTTCACCACTTAAGACATTACTGCTTCAATCTCTAATTTTTCTACGAAAGTAAATACCTCATGAAAGTTTGTAAAAATTTGTTTCAATTTTTTCATAGTGCGTTCCCTTTGCCTCCTCTTCTGCATATTCACCCTATGACATTGACAGCAGAGAAACTGAATTTGAGGAGTTTGTGTGTCAAATTGTTGATTATAATGATGTTGAAGTAACATTTTCCTAATCTCAATCCATTTACGGTTACGTTTTATAGTAGTTTTATGAATGGGATGGCCACATTTCAGATAATTAAAGCAATGGTCACTTACATTGCGTAGAAGTTTCTGATCTAACTTTTTCATGAACCCATTAACGATTCTGTAGTAAACTAAGAATCCAAAGAAATTATGCTTTCGTAATTGGATTAATTGTTTTTGACGATATTTTCTTTGTATCTTCCTAATTATTAACTGATACTTATCAAAAAATTTAAAAATTGGCTTGACTTCTCTGATAATACTCAAATCTAGATTTGAATAAAAAATCATATTCCAAATCTTTCTTTTATCTCCCCAAATCCCCTTTTTTAAATAAAACATACGACCGATCGCCCTTAACTTAACCTTCGTCATGTCTTTTTGGAGGAAAAACCCCGAATCATAGAGGAGATGCATTAGGTAACTGAAATTATCATGGTACCTTGTGTTATCTTTTATAAGAGAATATTTTGAGTCTACTTTTGATAGATTAAACCACAAACCCATTAAATATGCACCGACTTTAGCGGCTTGGTATCCTCGAGTATTCCAATTGTACCAATAGTATAGATTTTTTATTTCTAACTTGTATTTATATATTAATTTGAGTGTTTGCTTATCGAATTTCTCATAGAAGCAAAATGCGGTAAGATCAGGTTGGCAATAATTCCAAATGGCAGCGCGCCTGCTTGAAAATCGACTTCCTGGCATCTCCTTAATTATCCATAGATAATTCAAATTAGAATGCCTATTTCTAGATCTTGACTGGAGATCTGTTTGTAATATTAACCCATCAAACTCGATTGTTATTATAATTGTCTCAACTCTGCTCAAAACTGCTAAATCTTCCAAACCAATAGATATATGCTCTAATTCTAGTTCTCCGCACTCTGAAATCTTTTTTACAAGTGGTTCTCGCCATGCGTCTAAGATAAAAAATTTACCAGGCTTTAGCTTCTCAGCTTGATAATAACACCCCTGGGTCCTATTTTCTATCGTAATTTGGATTTTTTTTCCATGATAGGAAAATGGGTATAAAAAAGAGAGAGATTTGGAAACCCACTCCATGAGTTTCATTTTGTTAACCACCAGCCACTTGTGGAATTATCGTTATTCGCTGATAAGTTTTGAGATAAATTGATTCAAATTCGTAAATCATTTCTCCATCAATTGCTACATTGCACAATTCGGGATTATACCCCAACTGTAACATAAAACACCGAACTGTAACTCGCTTATCTTTACGCTTGCAACTCTTGGAATACTTTTCCAGAAGCTCTGGGGAAACGACTATTTGCTGAAAACCTAATACTTGATTCATAGTAATTCACCGTCTGGAACCTGAAGTATATGTTAGAAAAGTCTATTTAAAATCCTCAAAATACCATATTTCAGTTAATCTTAGGTTTAAGTATCGAGAAAATTTTAATAGTTAATGTAATTAAAGGGATAATAATAAACTTTCGAGAGTGAATGGATGAGATCGAAGCTTCACTATTTAGTTGTAATTTCTGTGCTATTCTTTTTGATGTTTGGTGGAATTATGATTACCCTTGTCAGCAATATGATCAATCAAGGGGAAGGGGGTACGATCACTGATTATCCCCTTGACACGAGAGCTTCAACAGAGCCCGGCAATCCTGTTACCCTTCAAAAGGATACCCCAATTTTAGAATCCTCCATCCCGAATCAGACCGTTTATTACAAGACTCAAACTGCCAGTAACTCCCAATTTCAGGTGGTGTGGCAAAATTGCATTTCTGGACATAGTCTCCTACTACAATTATATCCAGACTCCACATACACCGGTTTGTTACTTCAACACAGCATATTGATTGCCAAGCCCGACACCTCAAGAATAATGTATGTGGGTTGCGACCCTCAAACTCCAGAAACTTCAAGCGCATATATCGGATGGGAAGAAGCCACCATACTCACCTCAGGAGGTGTGGTGACTGGAATCCTGTCTGATGCTGAATATCTTGATGCTTATGAAGTTTCCCTTGATAGAACCAGCCACTACGATTTTGCCCTCACTGTTCCTGCGGGGACGGACTACAACATGGTTATTTATATCACCAATTACAGTTCAAGTGGTTACACCCTAGCGATCCCGTGGAAAAGCAATATCACAGATGTTGACGGCATGGATGAGATAATTACTAATTGGAATCCAGATGTGACGGGGGTTTATATTGTAATTATTGCTTGGGAGGCTGGCGTAGGGACATACTCATTAACCTTTAATTGTACAGACTGCCCAATTCCAATCAATCCCGCGATGATCTTCATTGGTCTTTTTATAGGGATCTTGATCTACGTGAGGAAAGGGAAAAAAATTACAGCTTAACACTTAATATTCTATAAATATCCGTACTCTCTATAGACTTCACGTTGGATCAAGTATTTCATGATTTCACTGGTTCCCCCACCTATTGGGAGCAGTCGGGATTCCCGAACATAGCGTTCGGACGGATATTCCTTAGTATAACCAATCCCACCCATGATTTGTTGGGATTTAATAGCGACTTCCACCGCGGTTTCGCAAGAAAAATTCTTGGCCATGGCAGCAATTTTCGTAGCATGTTCATTGCTGACTAGATCGATGGTCCGAGCCGCTTGTATAGTAAGGGCGCGCGATGCTTCGATCCTGGTTGCCATGTTAGCAATTTGAAAGCTCACCCCTTCAAAAAACCTTATTTCTCGGTCAAATTGTTTTCGTTCCGTCGTATAATCCAAGGCCGTCTCAAACGCGCCCCTGGCAACTCCCACCGCTTGGCTTGCAATGCACGCTCGTTCAGAGTTCAGTTCATCCATCAGGATATCAAATCCCCGATTCAAATAGTCAGGCCCTCCCAGCAAATTCTCCGCTGGAATTTCCACATTATCAAACTTGAGATGGGATATTCTAGTTCCTCGCAACCCCATGAGTTCGTAGTCCTTCACAGGAGTAAACCCTTTCATCCCTTTTTCAACTAGAAAGGCTGACATTCCTGCCTTTGGATGGATCCTTGGAAGTGGTGTAGTAATGGCAAATACACAAAGCACATCCGCCTGACTACCGTTTGTAATAAACCTCTTTTCACCGTTGAGTATGAAATGATCTCCCTCTTGGATTGCATTCGTTTTCATCCCAGCAGTATCAGAACCCACATCGGGTTCAGTTATCCCAATAGCTCCAATCTTCTCTCCTTTAATTAATGGAACTAAAAATCTTTTTTTCTGATCTTCCGAGCCAAATTTATGAATGGGCATTCCACAGAGCGTGATCGATGCTAAACGCGATAGATCAAGCGAAAAACAAACTGCGCTGATTTCTTCAGCGACAATAGTATCTGCAAGAACACCTTGTTCGGTCCCACCATAGGTCCTTGGGTGTAAGGGTCCTAAAAATCCACGCTCTCCTAGCTTCTGAATAAGTTCTTTAATAGGAGCATAATCATCTTGTCGTTCAATTTGATCTAATCTTGGATACACGTGATCTACTACAAAATCCCGGATTCTTTCGCGGAATTGCTTCTCTTCATTTGTGTAAAACACCCATCTTTTTACTCTATCCTGCAAAATTATCCACTCGCATAAAACCTATAATTCTTCGGCCAGTGCTTTTAGGGCCCTTGCCTTTTTCCGGTACTTTTCGGCACCACCGGCATCTCCCAGTTTCTCAGAAAATCTGGCTGCCTGCTCGTAATAATTACTAGCAAGACTAAAATTCTTTTCTTTAACGGAAACCTCTGCATCTTTTATAAAATTTTCCCGTTCAACAATTAACCCCTTATCTTCCTCAATTTTTTTGGCGGTTGATAGATATGAATTGGCTAGTTCCTTCTCATCTAGTTCAAATGATAGTGTGGCTGCTTCTTTATAATTTCTGATTGCCACCGCGATATTCGGTGGCTCCTGCTTTATTGCAGCTTTAGCACTTGTAATCAAATCTGCCCGTTTCTCAACCATCTCACGGCTCCGGGATACTTTATCCACTTTCCCTCTTAATTCTTCAATAATATTTTTAAAACCTTCTGCTTTCGTAGGTTCATTTAAATCTAATGAAATTTGAAGAGCTTTCTGAAATAGATCTAACGCCTTTGAATAATCCTCTTTTTCCATTGCGAGATTTGCGTTCTTCAATGATTCTTGACGTTCTTTTATTTTCTGAATATGTTTTAAATTCGCATCAATTTTAACCAATCCGTCTGGTTCATTCAGTTCTTTAAAAAGTTCTGTAAGTGACTTATAATTTTCCAAAATTTTATCCGTATCTTTTTCCTTATCCAATTGTTCGATTTCCTGTAGTAAATCACGTTCTTTCTGCTTCAGTCGAGTGGCATGCTCTAAAATATTTGCCTGTTCTTGAATTTTTGCAGCTTTCTCCTTGAGGCGTTTTGCATTGTCGAACTCCTCAAGTTCATAAGCTAATTGTGCAGCTTGAAGATAAGCATCTGCAGCTTCTTGCCACATTTTTTCATCCAAATATTGTTTTATCTGATTTAATACAGCGGTGTATTCCTTAACTACTCCGCGGCGACCCTCTGTAGGGGTTGCCCTTCTTTCCTTAATTACTTTCCGCTTAGCCTCTATAGCCTCTTTTCTATACTCCCCCGCTTCCTTCCTCTTCCCTATTCGCTCAGCTAGGACTGCAGCCCGCCCATAAAGTGTTACCAATTCTTGATTTTGGTTCTTTTCAATTGCCTCTTTTATTTTTACAAGTGTTTGTTCATACTCCTGAAGCCCGCCTACCTTCCGTTGGATTTCCTTTCGAGCAGTGAACATGTCCTTTTCTTTGTTTCGGAGTGCTATTGCCTCCTGTAACAATCTTTCAGCGTCCTTCGGGACTTGTCGAGCTGCCTCTTCATAGATTTTCGCTGCATCGCCAAATTTCCCAGCTTCTATAGCTTTATCCGCCCTTTTCATAATATCTGCCATTGGATCTATCGTCAATTCAGATACCTTCGCTGTCCCTCCTGTTGCCTCTATTAGTTTAGAGGCTTTGCTCAAATAATCCCGTGCTATTTCAGTATGCCCCAGTCTATTTGACAAATCTGCGGCTGCCTTATAATAGATTGCTGCATCTTCTATTTTCTCGTCTTTCATAGATTTATCTGCTTTAATAAGATTTTCTCGAATTTCCTTCGAGATTTTCATTTTCTCTTCAAATGATTCTTCTGGCATTTTACTCGCACCCAATCGATACAAATATTAAAATTCATCGCATAAATAATAATCTATTTACTCGGTAAGGAAAAAAATATTAAGTGTGAAAAAGATTTTACTGAAGCCTATCTGCCTTGTTTTTGAAGAAAATATTACAAAGAAGCCAGAAAAGTTAGTACATCGATCTCATACCCTGAACAGCCTCGGAGAAAGGTAATCAATTCACTTGTTCTGGTAGACAATACTAGTGTTTCTTTTTATGGTGGTGTGGTTCATTTGCTGAATAACGGTTGAAATTGTAGATACATTCGCGAACAGTAGAATACCAATTATGAGGAAAGCGATCCCTTTTCTGTGATTTTTCATTTCTATTCATCCCACGAGTTTTAATTTTGACTCAAGTTGTTTTCGAGCGCGTTTGTCTCGTAGCAGTTTTCTCAAACTCAAAATGTAGAGCGGAACTCCGATGGGGAAGTATAGCACCCCGGCTACCACATTATAGTTTGGATGGATTCCAATGTTTATGATAAGGTAGTACCCATAAATCTGAAAATGAATGAATTCAATGACCGAAAACACCCCCAACACAATTATCTGTGTTAAAAAGACCAAAAATACTACATTCACATAAAAGGCAGCAGTTCCCTTTGCCTTTCCTTCCGTCCCATATTTTTCTTCTTTTTTCAACCCCCAAAGGGAGAGAATAAAAATTATACTCCCGATTATGCCAAACCCGAGTATTCGGTCGACACGCATCGTGCCTACCGTTCCGAAAAGGATCATAAAGATAAAAACAAGGCCAAAGAGGAACCCAATGGCAACTAACCCGATAGCATACCCAATGAAGTAAAGCAGCACTCGTCCGACCCGGACCCTTCGCGCGGCATAGTCTCCTGCAGCATCCGAGAGCATCACCACAAACAGGTGCCCCACTAGGAGGAAGTAGATGACAAGCGCGAGGGAATAATCAGGAATGAGTTGGAAAAGAATAGCGCAAAACAGGAAGAGGGAGAGCGGAATAAACAAGGCGCCATAGGCGATTTTATGGCTGAGGGGGAGCTCCCCGACTTTCCAAACCATAATATAGAGAAAAAGGAAGATACACAGTACGATCCCGATCATCACCAAGCTCAGAATGCCCCAAACATCCAATACCAGATCTAATTTCTCCTCAGCAAATAATTTCAACATAACCTTTGAACGAGAAATAATGTTACAACGTTATAAAAACTTTTTGTTAGTTAAACTATTTAAGCTCCTAAAAATTTTACCAAAAATACCCTTTCCCTCTAACTATATCCCATTTCCTCCGAGGGTTCGCCAAGCTGACCGCTGGTAATTCCCCGCCACAGAATTTATCAGAGGATAATAAAAGTAAGACGTGGTAACTAAAAAACATACTTTTTTTTAAAACTCCTGGAATCCTTTTGATCTTTTTTTAGGAATCGTAAAGTCTAGGAAGGATGATAAAACTTTACGCGCGATCGGTCCGCGTCAGTTTGATTGGACAAAATCTCAGTTTAAAATACCAAACCCTCATTTTTCAGAGTTTAAAAGAACTTTCATTAGTACATAGGTGAGAAATGCGCAAAAAAAATCCGTGAATTTAAATAGGAGGAGGGATTATTCCTTTGTAATGGAATAGTTTAAATGGAATCTTTGGAGCCAGTTCATGTTCACCACGACCATCTTTCGTTTACAGCCTTCAGATGCTCAGATCGCGAAGCTCGAAGAAATCTTCACCATCTACAACCGTGTCAAGCGGAAAGGTTATCTCCTCCTCTTCCGCGGCACTATGGGGATTCAGCAGAAAATGATGGAGGTGTGCCACAATAATGCCTACGTCAATACCATCATGAATGAGAATCGGGCAAAGCTGGAAGCACAGAAGACTTGGCTGAAGAAACGGAAGAAATATATGTACCAAAAAATTGAGGTTTTGAAAGAAAAAATTGCCACAACCAAAACAAAGAGTCCCAAGGATCGGAGTCTTAAAGGGTTGTACGCCCGTTTATCCTCGCTCCAAAATAGGGTGGCGCATTTAAGGCTCAAACCCATCGTCTTTGGCACGAACCCCTTGTTTCGAGACCGCCTTCGAGGGAAAATAGTCCGGGATGAATTTCGAATCCGACGGGATGCCTCTTTTTGTTGTATAGGCAAGGTGCAGGATGGGGTTCAAAATAATAACTTGAAGCTCCTACCCAGCGAGGAGTTGCGGATTTCGACCTTTCATAAAGCGAAGGGGACAATCCCAAAACGTATTCGAGTTCCACTTGGGGTGAATCCAGCCCAGAGAACGGTGTTCCAAGAACTTCTCCAATTGGACAAGTATACCGTGACAGTAAAGCGGCAATTCGTCAAAGGGGAACTACGATATTACGCCCATGTCTCTTATGACGCCCCGGAACCTAATGTATGCTATGGGTTTCAGAATGGGGCGATTGGGTTGGATTTCAATCATAACTTCATTGCACTTGTGAATATCGATAAAGCAGGAAATTTTCTAAGTTACCAATTGATTCCGTTTCGCAATTTGCACACCTATCGGAAAGGTAGGCGGGATGATTATGCGAGTTTCAAGATCGAGAAAGTCATTAATTACTGTTTGAGCAAGGGAAAGGGGATAGTTATTGAAGACCTCTCCTTTGACCAGTCCTTTTCCTACAATAAAAAATGGAATCGGAAACTAAATCAATTAAAGACTTCCATGCTCCCCCTCTTGGAGCGCAAGTGTGCTCGGAAAGGGATAGCATTCAAAAAAGTTCACCCTGCGTACACTTCCATCATTGGTGAATTGAAGTATTCACGGTCATTTAATTTGTCCAGGCACGTCCTGGCGAGTTACGTGATAGCTCGAAGAGGCATAGGGTTCAGGGAAGTGATTCCAGCCTTCTATAAGCGGGTGCTCGCACAAGTCGGGGGCGTTTTAAAACCCCGTTTGAACCCGAGCAGTCCCTACTATCAGTGGGCGCAACTCTACGACCTCTTCAAGCACTGTGGGATAACGTCCTTCAACCCTGCAGAGACTCCTTCCTATAAACCTGCGGTGATCGGGAAGAAGTTGAGGATGCATGGGGCGAACCCGGTGACGGGCATACCGCCTGATAACCTTAGGGCGGGTCTAATCGCATACGGCTAGATGAATAATTAGCATAGAAGCTTGTAGATTTATATAGAAATTTATGAGTTTTTATAACTAGCTTGAAGGTTAATAATAATTTGGTGGTTTTTTCTTGAAGGAGAAACCCAAAGTTGCGATTATTAAAACTGAAGATTATGGGACATTATTTGAGGCAATCGAACAGTGCATCAATTTACTTGGTAAGGAAAAAATTTTAGGCGCCAAAAAGATCCTCTTGAAGCCAAACTGCCTACAGGAAAATCCAGATGCTGCGACAAATCCTGAATTTATCCGTAATACTATAAAAGTAATTCAGAAAATCAAAAATGATCAGGAGTATGAGCTTTTTATTGGTGATTCACCAGGACTCTTGGCGAAGCGATCCCGAAAAATTTTTGAGAATCTAGGAATTATGGATGTTATTGAAGATACCAGGGCAACCTATGTTGAATTTGATGGCGGTGACTCCCCTATCCATGTAGAGATAAGTGACGGTACAAGATTAAAAGAAACTAAAATCGCCCCAATTATTGAGAATGTAGATTTTATTATTAACCTTCCCCGGTTAAAGACTCATATGCTAACAGTATATACAGGATGTATAAAGAATTATTGGGGAGTACAACCAGGCGGCATCAAAGCTAGAAACCACTTAAAGGGCACATCTAGAGAAACCTTCAGCCAAGTTATTACAGACCTTTATAGTTACCTAAAAAACAAACCCCAGATGAGCATACTAGATAGTATCGAAGCCATGGAAGGAAGTCGGGGACCCTCTTCCGGTCCTTTACGCACACTCAACCTCATCTTCGGAGGTTTCGATCCTGTGGCTGTTGATGCAGTTGCGATAAGTGTTGCGGGTCATGATCCACTGAAGGAAGTTCCTCATATCCGAATATGTACTGAACGCAATCTGGGAGTTGGGAACATCGAAGAAATTGAGATTGTTGGAACCCCACTTGCAGAAGCAAAATTAAAAAAACCCCTAAACTTCCCTGGACGAACCTTGGCATGGGCTGGGGGTCTCTTTGGTCCGATTATATATCGTTATACAAAGAAAATACCACTACTCCGTAAGAAGAAATGTAAAAAATGCGGAAATTGTGCGAAAATTTGTCCCGGAGAAGTCATCACTCTCGACCCCTACCCCAAATTTGAAAGAAAAAAGTGCATAAACTGCCTTTGCTGTGTCGAAACGTGTCCTGAAGATGCCCTTCGGGTAGCTGCCGCAGGATTTAGGGGTCTTCTTGGTCTAAGATAATAAGGAGTGAAAAAAAGATATTTTTTTTTATTGAGATGTCGCGATTACAATCCTATTTTAGAGTTCCAAGAATTTCCTTGATTATCGTTTCGAAGGCAGCCTCTACTTGATCCCCAGTTTTAGCTGAGGTCTCAATATACCCCGTGGCACCGAAATCCTTACTAGTTTTCCTCCCCTCTTCTTCCGAAACTACACGGTCCCCCGATAGGTCCGCTTTATTTCCTATTATAATGAACGGGACTTTCCCGGCGAACGCCGTTAATTCCCTCACCCAATCCCCTATACTTTCATACGTTTCTTTCCGAGTCAAGTCAAATAAAATCAGGGCGCCATTTGTACCTTGGAGGTATTCCTCACGAATTTTCTCGAATATCGCTTGTCCTGCAATATCCCAGATCAGAAGCTCTGCTTCTATCCCACCCTCTTCAATTTTCATTGTCTTAAGGGCGATATCAAAACCAATTGTTGGCTTATATTCTTCCTCAAATCGTTTATCCACGTGTCGTATGATCAGCGACGTCTTACCAACGGCGCCCGCACCCAGAACGCATAATTTTAATATGTGCATACCAAATTCGTCCTCCAATCAGGATTGTTTGATGATTTACTATTAATATCAATCTCTTATAAATCTTAAATGTTAATGTTGTCTTTCCTTTAAAAAGAATACGGAAATTGTTAGTATAAAAGTAAGAACGCTTCACTCTTGATCAATAAAAAATCGCGAATATGTCACACTATTTAATAGTTATTATTACTTGACTTGTATTTAACTGAGAAAATTTTCGTACGCCATGGCGCCCAGCTTCATATTTTGGATTTAATAGGTTAGCTTTTTCCAGAATTTTAATTTGAGCACTTATGTTCGCTTCGGTCTGTTTTATTTTTTTTGCAATTTGGCTTACATCTAACCGTTGTTTCACAATCTGTAAAATTTTCCACCTAGTTTTTGATGAGAGTGCTTTCATCATGACCAATACCTGAGGATCCTCTAAATCAAGCTCAATATGATCTGAAACCTCTGGTTCTTCGAGTAAAAGATCGGTTGTGTCAGCCATTTCGGTATTTCCCCTCATAATTTTAATATATCTACCTTACTTCGTTTAAATAGTGTTTACCATCCCTCTATATAAATGTTTTAACTCCTTTTTAAAGGCTTTAACCGACAACTGATGCATTCCTTGCCGTTTTTACCTTCCTTTATAAATAGCTCCTTTGATTATCAACTAAAGTTCGCATTTTCCGAAGAATTTCCTCTCACATCTCATTTTTAAAATTTAATGGATTTTCTATCTCATTTGAAGATTTTATCGGTTTAGAACTCTCCAAAAAGTGTTTTTATCAGGCATAACAATGTTAATAGGTTTTTTCATTAGTTAAAAAAATGCCTTTTCGAGGCTTTTCAAAGTATAAAATATATAATTTTATAATAAAAAAGCCTCAAACTCATTCTTAAGCATTATATGAATGTAAAATACCTTAATAGATTACTTAAAAAGTTACGATTTTTTATTTTAAGTAGATTTAAATACTTCAATAGGTATTTCTTAAAAAAATCATTGTAACCGTCCCTCCAATTTAGTAGATCTCTAAATTACGCTCATTTGGAAGGAGCGGCATTGAATTGTTCTATAATTATAAGAAACATAAAATAAATAAAATTTGGTAAAGGTGACTTAATGTCTTATTTGGAATATAACACAGCCGATATATCGAGTGAAAAATACAGAAAAGAGATTACGTCTGTTTGTCCCGAGTGTATAAAAGTTATTCCTGCTATTATTGAAGAGGATCCCGATGGTAAAATTCGTCTAAAAAAGAAGTGCCCTGAGCACGGGGAATTTGAGGATGTTTTATCCCAGCATCCTGAGTATTATAAATGGGCTCAAAACTTTTTAGCTGAGGGAGTTTCAATTGACCAAGATAAACGCTGTCTTTCGGAAAAAGACGGTGCAAATTGCCCATGGGATTGTGGAACATGCAAAAGACACAAAACCACGCCCATTTTGTCATTAATTGACATCACCAATAAATGTAATTTACGCTGTCCTATTTGTTTTGCTAACGCTGCAGTCACAGGCAATGTCGTTGAGCCTACTTTTGACGAAGTTGTAAAGATCATGAAACACCTTCGCTCCCTTACCCCCTATTCAAATATTGCAGTATCATTCTCTGGTGGCGAACCAACACTTCGTGAGGAACTTCCAGATATGATCCGTAAGGCATATGAACTTGGATTCCTTCAGGTCATGCTTATTACTAATGGGATTAAATTCAAGAATATCGATTATTGCAAAGAAATAAAAGAAACGGGCCTACAAACTATTTATTTACAGTTTGATGGAACCTTACCAGAAACATGGGAACAAACCCGAGGTTTCAATCTTTGGCCAATTAAGCAGAAAATTATTCGAAATCTACGGAAAACTGGATTTGATAGCGTCGTCCTCGTCCCAACAATCGCCAAAGGCGTTAGTGATCATGAGGTAGGTAATATTATCCAATTTGCTATGGACAACCTTGATATTGTTCGGGCAGTAAATTTTCAACCTGTTTCCCTTTGTGGGCGAATTCCTCCAGATAAACTCGCTGAGATGCGAATTAACATCTCTGACCTCATCCACATGATTGATAAACAAACAAATGGCGTTTTAAATCCGAATACGTTCTATCCGATTCCAGTAGTTGCACCAATGGCGAACTTAATTACTTGGTACACAAATACACCTGGTGTTGACTTCGCGTGTTCTCCCGAATGTGGGTTCGCAACATTTATGGTTTTAGGAGATAATGGGGAGCTTGAGTGTATCACTGATTACATCGATGTGCCTGAATTCTTCAAAGTTTCTAATAAATACTGGGAGATGGTGTCTAAACGAAAAGACAAGTTCCATCGCTTCGAAACCCTTGCAGGCGGTCTTAATGAGTTACTTCCCTTTGATATTCCGATGTTAAGAAACCTAGGTAGAGGTCTAGATGGACTGAACGAAGAAGCTTATAAACGCTACATTATGGCCCGTTACTTTTGGGAAGTTCTCGGCACGATCAAGAAGACTGGGCGCGGGATTCAGTCGGTAAGTAAAATTTTACTTCGCACAAACTGGGACGATGTTGCTTCATTCATGTTTGACACGTTGATGGTAAGCTGTATGCATTTCCAGGATCTCTACTCAATGCGAACAACCCGTACTGAACGATGCATCATCCATTATGCAGTTCATGATCGCCGTGATGGTCAAGTTAAACAAATTCCATTCTGCACATATAATTCCATCCATCGTCCACTAATTGAGAAGCAGATTGCGGTTCCTATATCCCAAGTCGATGAAGGCGAAGTCTTTACTTCTGATAAAGAATATGAAAAGCTAAAGAAGGAAGCTATCCCTCCGATGGGATAATCCAGTATTTACTATTTTTTTGTATAAACTAAGGACTGATCATTATGGCAACTGAGAAAGATGTAATTGATGAACTCTTCAAAATAATTGATGACGGGGCCAACCCTCGAGAAGCCCGAGAATCTATCAACCAAAAATTCCCTGATTGGAATGACTCGAAAAAATTAAAGACCATCATTCCAAAAGTCGAAGCCAAGTTCCCCGCTATTAGAAAAACATACATCCGGAAAACTTCGTATTTTAGAATTTTCCTCATTGGTGCCGATAATATCCGCGCTCGTGGTAAGAAGTTATCGGATTTGCAATAATAATTCAACTTTTTCGCTTTTTTTTTACTAATTTATAATCAATTTTAAATAAGGCTCCATACGCTCCTTCATGGAATTAAAATAATTTTGATTATCAGTAGTGTAGAGCAATTCCACTTCATTGTTTCTTAATTTTAAACATAACCAATAAACTGGACCAACTGATTTTCTTGACAACTTAACAGTCTTGGAATAATAATCTGTGATATCAGAAATCTTGATGATTTTCGTCACTTTTCGTAATCCAGTGCCTCTGTATTCCCTATAGAACGTTATTGAATTTTCCTTTGCATTAATCTCAATTGTTTTTACTCTTAAATAAAGGAGTACGCTAATAATTGTAATTGAGATTGGAAAAATGATTAAGTATAAATCGTTTATGGATATCGAAATTATGGTACAAATCCAAATAATGCAGGCGAGGAATGCAAATGCTATAAAGAGAGTTTTATCATAATGCTGAAAAATGAATTCACTGGCACTTTCCTTAACAATTTTAAAATCCATTAAAATACCTAGTGATCTTGAAAAATCATAAAATTTAATGTTAATTATGATTGAATAAGAGGGTACCATATGGCATCGACAATTTTCACCAAAGAGGAAGAAGAATTTAGGAAAACTCTCATCAAATTCATCGCTAAAAATATTACTCCATATGCTGATGAGATTGATAAGACTAATGAAATACCTCAACACGTTTACGATAACTTAGGGACAGCGGGCTATTTTGGGATGAGTTTCGCAAAAAGTTATGGTGGACAGGAGAAAGGCACGCTCTATCATTGCATCACCACTGAAGAGTTAGCTCAAAGTTCGGCTGCAGTTTCTATGTCGCGAAACGCCACGGTTTATTCGGCGACCCCAATTGCTCTTTTCGGTACTGAAGATCAAAAAGAAAAATTCCTCTGTCCTCTAGCTGAAGGGCGTTCTCTTGGCGCCATTTGCATTACAGAACCTGAAGTTGGCTCCGACACGGCACGTATGGAAACAAAAGCTCTACTTGATGGATCTGCCAAGGAATGGGTTATCAATGGGACGAAGCGGTTTATAACTAATGGGGGGCTTGGGCAACATACCGTCTGGGCAATTACAAACCCAAATGCGGGTCGCCCTCAAAGAGGAATGAGTTGTTTTATCGTACCTGCAGGAACACCTGGATTGACGGTTGAGAAGCGGCATGATCTCATGGGAATGCGTGGGGTTCATGTTGCCCAATTAAAATTTAAAAATGTAAGAGTACCCCAAGAAAATGTGATTGGAAACTTGAATAAGGGGTTTGATATCTTAATGCGCATGTTTGTTACGGAACGTGCAACGGCAACTGCTGAATGTACAGGATTGATGATGGGAGCTATTAAAACCGCTAAAGAATACTCTCAAAAACGGGTACAATTTGGTCAACCAATCGCGAAATTCCAAGCTATTCGTCATATGTTTGCAGATATGGTCACGGATTGTTACGCTGCCAGATTAATGCTCTATCATCTGTGCAAGCGTATTGATGATGGCTGGAATCCATTCAAGGAGGCGGCAATGTCCAAATTATTTGCAGCAACACGGGGCATTCAAGTGTGCCTAAATGCGCTCCAAATCTGTGGGGGTGACGGATATACAAAAGATTTTCCTGTCGAACGCTATCTCCGTGATATGAAACTCTTGCAGATTGGAGGGGGCACCGACCAGATTCAACGGTTGATAATTGCGAGAGAAGAATTGGGTAGATAATGCTGAAGTTTTGTAACTACGAATTTTCTTATCTACCACTCCGTTCCAATTTTTACTTAAAATTAATTGAGTTATTTATAACAAAACATTCGCAGCTTGACATTTGATCAGGATTGCCATTAATAATACCTCAAGATTAAATTCTGGGTCGTCTAGAATTTGTGATAAATCAAAACAACGATTAAATTCTGGTAAAAGGTATTCCCAATGCTCTTTATCATCCGATGTATTTAATTCAACCATTAATTTATTCAATTGCAACCGTATTTCCGTATCTGAGTTTTGGGTAATAAAGGCTTTCAACACCTCAATTTGCTCTTCATAAGGTAGCGATTTGACTTTCATCAAGTACAGCAATTTATTCAGCCCTTGTTCGAAGTAATGATTTAGGGTGGGAAATTCTCTTAGAATAGAATTAAAAACTCTTAGTAGATACGAAAATTCAAAGCCCTCCGATTGGCCTGCATAGTCTTGGTGGTGATAATATTCTAAAGAAAAATTTGTGGGCTCAAATGGATTTTCAATTATGACTCGGGGGTATTCATTGTGAGAAGTTAAAACCTCAATGTTATCAAAATTTCGGCATATTGGTGTACTCACCACTTTTTCTAGGATCGCTTTAATTTTTCGCTCTTTGTTTAAGTTCATGAAAACCTTTATGGTAGCAACTGCAGCACTAGCAAACGCTCCGATTACGACGATAAACATAAATATTATCCACCAAGGAACGCCCTCATTACAATTAGAGACCGCTACACTCACCAGATAACTAAAAGACGAACTCGAGGTCGAATAACCATACAAATCCACCACGATAATACAATAATTAACCCGAACCCCTGCTGGTTGCCCTGGTATTTCCCCCCTTAATATCATAGTACCATTTGAGAAACTTTCCACTAGATTCATCCTGATGGTTTGAGGTAATTCCCTATCAACCGTGTAATTTAAGAAAACATCCTGAATTCCGTTCAGTCCATTTACTTTTACACGAATTTCTAGACTTCTATGTGCTGCAATTACATTTGGAGGTGGGGTAATAAGACTAGGACAAATCGGCTCTCTCAAATCCAGCATAAGACTCGCTGGATTACCATCATTCCCATTA
Source organism: Candidatus Helarchaeota archaeon (assembly GCA_016840125.1). Next base: position 28,087 of record JAEOSY010000018.1, read on the forward strand.
TCATCAAAAGCCCAAATTACCACCTCGTAAAAACCTGAAGGAAGATAGCCAAAGTAGTAACTCGTCCAAAAATTTCCGGTCAAGATAACATGGGAGAAGATATCCCTGAAAGTAGGGCTGTGTATAGACATAACAACGATCTCATACCCCGCTATATCTGCCCCCATATTCAAGAAAGTGGGGGGGATCCAAGAGATATTTACATGGTTTCGGGCAATCCCAAAATAAAGGCTAGTTGAAGCGCCTGGCCCCACCGTATCAGCAACTGTTACATTGCATGATTCTGAAAGATAACTTTCGGCACCTTGATGGTTCAGTATCGTTATGAAATACCGCCACTCCCCATTTGGAACCCCATAATCCATATATGATTTTATTTCAGGTGAATTTATAGTTGCAATCAATTCAGGAATTACTGCTGCTACATCCATTCGATAAATCTGATAACCCGAAATAGAATCAGGATTATTCCTATAATCGTTCTCCCAGCTCAATAACAAATCGCCATTGCCATTATCTACGACATCTACCCAGGTTGGCGGATAACACGGCATTTCAAAATTGATCTCATTCGATGGAGGACTTTCATTACCGTTCTCATCAACTGCTGTTATTATATAATAATTATAATTGAATTCAGATCCAAATTCAGGTGGATTAATGATTGGATCGTCGGGAATTATCTCGGGCATAGGCATTGGTTGAATAGTTAGGCTATCGGGGTATATCTGGGGCATATAAACTGAATCATCATAATAAAAATAATAAGAGGCAGGCATTTCCAAGCAAATCAACATTGGATCCATCGTAAAATCATAAGATTTTATGAGTTCATACGGGCCACCACTAGTTTGTGAACCATAAACATTCAAATAGGCAACGTCAACATCTATTGAACTGATAAGTAGGAATAGATCACCAGCCACAATCGCACTTTCAACAATCGGGGGTTCTGGTGACAAAATATCGATTGGACAATTTACCCCTTCCTCCGATGGCGCCCCCTCATTGCCACAATCATCCACCGCCGTTACTCGGTAGTAGTAGGTTTGCCCCTCCGTCAATCCTACATCTGTATAAAAATAACTAGTTGATGATGCAATTAAATTGCTGGGTGCGATTGTAAAATTGCTAACCGTGCTTCGATATACGTTGTAATAAGCAATATTAGGTTCAGGATTAAGCGCCCAGCTGATGTTCAACCTGTTCAAACCTACATTGAATACCTCCAGGCTTGCGACTTTTTGAGGTGGCCTATTCCAGACTGTAAAACTTTGGCTTTCAACGACAGTATCCCAGCATTTAAAAGTAAAAGTATAGATTCCAGCTTCCAAATATCCTAGCTTATATATGTGCGAATCGGAAGTCAATACATCCAAAACAATGCCAGTCCACATCCAAGTTTCTACATTCACTAAAAAGGTATTCCCCTCCCTAGCAAAATCTCCCCAACTTACTAAATGTCCAGAACTTCCATAATTTAACGTTACCGAAATATTAACCTCACCATTCGCACAGTCGACCTCTATTTGTGAATAACCACGTATATAGGGCACACACTGCTCCCAGAGTGTGATTTCTTCGGAAGCCTCTCCCTCATTTCCATTATCATCTTCAGCCGTAACAATGTACTGATAGGAAACAGAACATACAGTTCCATCCAGATTTGAATCTTCATAGAAAGTCGATGTCGTATTAGCGATAAAGGTGGATGAACTCGGACTAAAATCTGAATAAGTACTCCGATAGATATTGTATCCGTAAATATCTGGAGATGTACTTGGACTCCATGATAGTGTGATGTAGCTCCAGTCTGGAACAATACTAATATTAATCCCTGTAAGTCTCGCTGGTGCAATGGAATCTTGCGGAATTCCAGTTGTAGCTGTCGCATTTGCCCCATAATTCGGTATTTCATCATATGCGGAAATCTTATACCAGTAGGCAACCCCATCTACTAAACCAGAATCACTGTAATTTGTGTGTGGTGTGCAGGTTAAGATAAAAAAGGGGGAATTAGTCGAGTTTCGATAAATACGGTAGCCCGCTGTATCCTCCCCAGTTGAATTCCAATTCAGTGATAGTGTGTTCCCCTCAATATCCGTTTTAACTATAACACCAGTAACCTGAGTGGGTGCAACGGTATCACTGGGTGTTCCACGAACCTGTGTAATAATCAGACCTTCATTATTATCATCATCAACTGCGGTAACCTTGTAATAATAAGTCGTCCCATCACAGAGGCCTGTATCATTATACCAATTCCGATCAACCATCGTGAGATGATTAGCGGGACCTGGTGTAAATCCTGAAACTGTGCTCCGATAAATATTGTATCCCAATAAATCGGGGATACTTTGACTCAGGTTATCCCATTGGAGGTTTAATTGATTTCCCGTGGCAACCACAGTAATTGTCAAACCAGTGACTACTGGAGGGGTTGGATCGGGACCTGGAGAACCAGTACGAAATACAGAAGGTGCCCCTTCGTTTTCTGCTTCATCAACCGCAGAAATTCGATAATAATATCCTGTATTCATCTCCAAATTAGTGTCTAAATAATAATTTACTGTTGTATTTGCCACTAAGTTTTCAGGACTAGGAGTAAAACTGCTATTTGTCGTACTCCTGTAAATGTTGTAGTGATCGAAATCCGATGCAGCACACGCTGTCCATGCTATTTCAAGGGCGTCCATAGAGGGTATAACTGAAATGCTAAGACCTGTGATTTGAGCTGGCGGGGTGATGTCGGTCGGAATTCCGCCCACCTCGCACGAGGGCAGCCCTTCGTTCGGCACTTCATCCACTGCTGAGACCTCATAGACGTAGAGTGCATTGTCAATTAATCCAGTATCATAATAAGAGGTTATAACTCGTGTGGTGAGCAGAGTCCCATTTCGATAAATATTATAATGTTCGAAGTCGGGCGCGGTACTCGCAATCCACGAGAGTTGGAGCGTATTTCCCGTCCCTGGATTGGTAACAATCAACCCGTACACTTGTCCAGGAGGCGTCGTATCTGCAGGAATCCCACTGACTTCATCGGAAGCTGTTCCTAGGTTCGGCACCTCATCATAGGCTCTAATCCGATAATAAAAAGTCGTTCCGTCCGTCAAGCCAGAATCAAGGTAGTAATTTTGAGTCACAGATGCTATAAAATTGGTTGGACCTGGGGTAAAACCTGATGTTGTACTTCGATAGACTTGATATCCTGCAACATCAGAGGCAGTACTTGCCGTCCATGTCAGATTCAGTTTATTTCCAGTTGCAATAACTGTGACTGTTACTCCTGTTACCTTCTCGGGCGGTTCAACAGGTACTGGAAAAAGATAATTATTAGAAGAAGAGGTACCAACATTCCCCGCCTCATCCACTGCGGAAACCCGATAATAATATGTGATGTCCTCATTTATATCGGTATCTAGGTAATAATTAACCAGAGGTGTTGCGATTAAATTTGTGGGGCTTGGAGTGAATCCTGAAATTGTACTTCGATAAATATTATAGTGATCAAGATCGCACGCAGCACTGGCATCCCATGTTATTTCAATTGCGTTCCCATAGGACACAACTGAAATGCGAACTCCAGTGACTTTTGCAGGTGCGACGGTATCCCGAGGTGTTGCACTTGCTTCATGGGAGGTGAATCCTTCATTGGGCACTTCATCGACGGCAGAAACCACGTAGTAGTAGGTGGTCCCATCAGTTAAGCCCAAATCAGTATAGTAGTTGGTAGTACAATTCGCGATATTGGTATAAGGACCACCACTTGTGGTACTTCGATAGATTCGATATTCCACCAAATCTGGGGCGCTCCCTGCATTCCAAGAAAGAGTTAAAGCATTTCCCTCAGCTACTACGAAGGTTGACACCCCTATTACTTGCTCCGGGGCGACAGTATCTATAGAACCTACAACTACTTCATCGGAGTAAGGCCCTTCGTTCGGCACCTCGTCTACAGCGGAGATCCGATAATAGTAAAATATTCCATCAGTTAAACCTGAATCTACGTAATAGTTGATCGAGGGGGTGGCTATGAGATTCGTACCACCAGGGGTAAAGCCAGACGTTGTACTGCGATAGACTTTATAATGATCGAAATCGGTGGCTGTGCTTGCCGTCCAAGTTAAATTTACTTGATTTCCAGTCGGAATCACTGTGACCGAAACACCCAACACCTTCGCTGGTGCGACTGGGTCATAAGGTGTCTCACTAACCTCATCGGAAACTGGACCCAGGTTCGGCACTTCATCAACCCCTCTAATTCTATAATAGTAAGTAATACCATCTATCAAGCCAGAATCGTAAAAATTATTCGAGCTTGGACTGCCAACCAAATTGGTAGGGCCCGGTGTGAAACCAGGGTAAAAACTCCGATAAACCATGTAATTGTTTAGATCTGGCTCCGTATTGGCAGTCCAGGAGAGCGACAAAGCATTACCTGATGCAATAGCTGAGATGCAGACCCCCTCAACCTTTGCAGGGGGTTCAGTATCTGCAGGAGTTTGACTTGCTTCATCCGAGCGGGTTCCTTCATTCGGACCCTCATCCACCGCCGCAATCCGATAGTAGTAGGTCGTCCCGTCTGTCAGACCAGAATCGAGGTACTGGTTGGTCACCGGACTGGCGATGAGGTTCGTGCCGCTGGGCGTGAAGCCGGAGATGGTGCTCCGATAGACCTTGTAATTGGCGAGGTCCGTCGCCGCGCTCGCCGTCCAGGTTAAATTCAACGCATTGCCTGCAGGCACAACTGCGATTGCCACATTTGTTACTTTTCCAGGAGCCATGCAGTCTAAGGGTACGGCGCTGGCTTCCCGAGAATAAATCCCCTCGTTTTGTACCTCATCCACTGCTGAGATGACATAGTAGTAGGTTGTTCCATCGGTGAGCCCCGAGTCGATAAACCAATTAGAGGATTGATTCACGATATTGGTGTAGGGTCCACCACTTACTGTGCTACGATATACTCTGTAATACGCTACATCGGGGGCGCTATTTTCAGTCCAAGAGAGATCGAGGCGATTTCCAATCCCTGGATTGGTGACAATCAACCCGTACACTTGCCCGGGAACAGTAGCTCCTTGGGGTCTCCCAACTACTTCATTGGAAAACGCCCCCTCATTCAGGAGTTCATCCACAGCAGAAACTCGATAAGAATAACTAGTTCCATCTATCAAGTTAATATCGATGTAATCGTTTATCGTGGAACTGGCAAGGAAGTTCGTAGGACCCGGGATAAAGCCAGATAGAGTGCTCCGGTAAATTTTATAATACCAAAAATCTGGAGCAATACATGGATCCCATGCAAGCGAGAGGCAATTTTCTACTGCTTCCTCTGTGACTATAAGCCCTGTAACCTTTTCAGGTGGGATCTCATCTTGCGGAGCTTGTCCAGATTCGAAATCTCCTCTGTACTTAATTAACGCTAAATCGTAGTCCCCTGCTCCAAAACTGTTTGTCCTACCAATACAGTACACAGAACCATCTCCATCTATGGCAAGTCCAGAACCAACCTCTTCATTAGAACCCCCCCAAGTAGTATTCCATGCTATTGTCCCATTTTGGTAAAATTTCATAAGAACAAAATCATGAGTTCCCACTTGATTTTGTGTTGGTCCTACACAATAGATCGATCCACTAGCATCTAGTCCCACACCATAACCTGCATCACCGAAAGGCATCCCCCAACTTGAGTTCCAAGCTTGGATCCCATTTGAATGGAACTTGACTAGTGCTAAATCCGGCCTAGTTGTTGTATTAGCTCCCATATAACCAGTACAATAAAGAGAGCCATTTGCATCAATTGTCATAGCAAACCCAAAATCTTCATTAGGAGTACCCCAAGCAGTTTTCCATATTTCAACTCCATTAGGTGAAAAACACACAAGTCCCCAATCACCTGTACCTGAACCAGAAAAATCTATTCGCCCAGTACAATAAATGTAGCCATTTGAATCAATAACTATATCTCTAGCAACATCACCATTGGGACCGCCCCATAATTTATGCCATATTTTTGTTCCATTCGGATGGAATTTGACTAGTAACCATTGTCCCGACATATGAGTACGCCCTACACAATAGATATAGCCATGTGGATCAATTGCCACACCGTCCCCATAACCTCCACAATTCACCGACTTATTCCATACGATACTTCCATTTGGATGAAACTTAACTAACACTAAATCAGGATTATTTTCCCCAAAACTAGCTGTAGTGCCGACACAATAAATTGAACCATCTCCATCAACCGCCACATCATCTCCCCAATCCGAATCCACTCCACCCCAAGTGCTATGCCAAACCTCAGTTCCATTTGAATATAACTTTATCAATATTAAATCTTCATCTCCTTCTCCATAACTCCTAGTCCGGCCTGTACAATACACATACCCATTATTATCCACAGCCACTGCCGTCCCACGATCTATACCAGCTCCACCCCATGTAATATTCCACAATATTTGTGGGGCAGAAACATTTGATTCTAAGATACTTAAGTTAAAATCATCCGAAATGTTAGCCAATGGGCAATTTATTTCGTCCGTAATCACCCCACCTTTTAAAGTACCTCCCCCACCACTATTAAAAACTACCAAACCTATTCCTAAAAGTCCGACTAGTGTAACAAGTATGACTATGACTGATAGGCTAGATTTAATTCTAGGCATTTATAATCCCTGACCCCCCATCATTCGAAGTCTAGTATTTAATTTACTATATCTATGGTATATATAAGAAGCAATTTTCCCCTGCTGCTTATTTAGTATTTAAACTAAATTTCTTTTCCTTTATATACTTGGACGAAGAGAGGAATGATCTGTTTCCAAAATTTTGAGTTTAGGGTATATATAGTAAAATAACCCGAAAGTAAATATATATACTTCTCTTTCTAAGGGATCGGAAGCAAGATTAGAAAGGTATCTGTAAAAAAGGACGATTTGATTTCATTTTCTTTCTAATAAGCGACTCATTTAATCTTGCCTTAAAGAATTTGGGGTAATGAATGTGCATTCGACAATGGAACGCGATAAATTAGTATCAACGCGCTTTTCTCTACTCAATCAAGCAGAAATCTTTCTCAAAGAGAGAGATTATGAACATTTCTCGGATATTTTTGCAGAAATTGCTGAAATTTCCTCAGAATTGGGCCAAGAATATGTTGCTGACGAAATAATTGAGCAATTTCCCGAGCTGCGGGCACTACTTATTGGAACTAATGCTCCTCTGGAGCCTGAAATATTGGACGATTCTCAAATAGAGAACCAGTTAGATCAAGCGGTCTCATTAATTAGTCAGCGGCGAACAACTGCTGGAATCCCTCTCGAATCAGGTATCGTTCCAATTATAGTCAAAAGCGATCGCGAAATTTTAAATGAAATTCTTACTGAAAATTTACCCTATTTACCTGAAAACGAAATAAAACTTGCTGTTGATACTTTAGTGAAAATTCGTTCACCCCCTAAAAGAAACGCGCTTTTGAAGGTCTTTTTAATAAAGAATCAGAAATACGCGACTGCAACCTCTCGTCTCGTGGAAAACAAACTCGCCGAAAAAAAAACCTGGTTTATTGCAGCTTCTCAAAAAGAACTGAAAGGCAAAATAGGGCTTTTTGATCCACTTCAAATGATTGAAAACATGGATTCAAAAGACCTGAAGTATCTTCTTGATTCGTACTCCAATCATAGCGATTTACAGCTAAGGAAAGAACTATTATTAAAGATTTATGAATATTTTCAGTCAACTTTTGAACAGCAAATTGATCTGAAACCAAAATATAAGAATATCCTCAGTTATTTGGGGCACTTTTTATTCACAGAGCCGAATTTAAGCCATTATTTCGAACAATTTGATATTATTTCCAAACATGAATTTAATAGTATTTTCGCTGATTTTTGTGCTGATAACCAAATCGAAGTGTACGATTTATTTTCTAAAGACCAATTTCCTTGGGATTCTTATTTAGCTAAAAAGAATGGAACAAACAAAACTGGACTCGCCATGTTCTTAAGAGGATTTGAAAGTATTGAAAAATTTCAAGACACGATTAAACAGCTGAACGATGCTATTGAATATTGTAATTTTATATATCTTGTTACCACTCCTTTAGGTGTTATAAGAATAGGGTTGAACCGATTATTTCGTAGTGTAAGGGAAATCGGCGCTTGGGTTTACATAGTTGATCCGATTCGTAGAATTATCTATGGGCTCATCAAGGGAAATGATAATTTTAAAATAAATAAAGAGAAAGAAAAACAATTGAGAGACTCCATAAATTTTGCCTTAAGGCCTCTTGATCCTAACAAAAAACTTTCTAAATACAGATTTGAAAGAACTTTCCAATTTAAACCCAAAACCTTTCTCATTTTTGGTTTGAATAAACACTCATACAAACACACTTATTTAGAGTTTATTGAGCACGATAGAACGAATTTACAATATTTATTGTTGCTTCATAGAGAAAATGGAATAACCATAAACTTTTTCAAATGGATTCCAGAATCTTTAGACCCGGATTTAATTTCTGGATTTATTTCTGCTCTTGATTCATTCGGAAATAATTTTGGTGAAACAAAGGGGCTTCAAGAAATACAATATAGTGGGTTTACAATTTCATTTGCTCAGGGTCAATTTATGAAAGCTTGTTTATTTTTAAAAGAAACTCCGTCTCCACGTTTAAAAGAACTTCTATATTTTCTAGTTTATCGTTGGGAATCTCTTTTTGAAGAGGAAATGAAAAGTTTCAAGGGATCTCTAAACCCTTTTATTAACCGAAAGCAAGAAATCATACATCTTTTAAATCGGGTATTTTTAAGGGATCTCGCACACCTTGATGAGGACGAAGTTGTTTTTTTATTTCCATTACCCTTTTAACATTTGTTAAATTGGTTCAGCGGAACGCGGCGTTCTGGCATCTTCGGGGAAAAAGACCAACCCAATCGATGAATAGTATATTGGAGAGATTCACGCTATCTTCAAACAATTACAACAAAAAGATTATCCTGATGCGGAAGTCATCATTTCATATCCAGAACATCGACACTTTATAAAGAATATCCCATTATCTAACAAGCTGGATGGTCCGCTGTTCCTAATCCTCCAGCTCCCCCTGAGCAAAGCCTACATACGCCGCCCGGTCAAAAAAATGGTGAAGCAGCTCCATACGATTTTCCCCTAACAGATAAAGACTTGAAAACTCGTTTTGGGAAGATGTAAAATTTCAGTCCTGATGGATTTATAATTACACACGTTCTACTAATCACATAATTTTAAAAGGAAGGGAAAATATGAAGCGAACTTCTAAATTAATCA
>JAEOSY010000219.1 GCA_016840125.1 Candidatus Helarchaeota archaeon
AGTCTGTCCTTTCACCAGGGGCATTAACGGATTTTAGTGGGTGATGCCCCGTAAAAGGAAATGTAGGGAGGAGGGGGTTGGGGTTAAAATAAAAGTAGAAATTGATTACAGGGCATCACCTTTCACCATCGCTTATCATTCCCTCATGCTCCCTTCATTTGCAGACTATATAAATTTATTGATAAAATGCCTACTAGGAGGAAATTTTTAGGAAAACCGAGCTGATAATTTGGTGTTAATTTCTTATTACAGAGATCTTAATATCATTGTAAGTTTGTTACCCATGTTTTATAACTCATCTAACCATTTTGATTTTATAGTTTAGAGTAACGAGTGAACCGACCAAAAAAGTAACAGTCACACTCCTCTATTTTAAGATGATGAGACGCTTTGTGTTTTTAAATGATTGAGGGAATTTACGGTTGAAAGAGGGGATGTTTTTTGTTTTTGTCGAAGGATTCAACTCAAAAGAAGAGCTCACTCAATAAATTGTTCTGTTACGCCGTTACATTTTTATTAAAGTACGGCTCTAATACAACCAAACAAGAAAATCCTTACAATTACTACTGGTACATCCGATATGATTGAAATCAGTACTAGTAATCATTCTAATGAATAGGGGAAGATAATATCTCAGAAAATCCTTCGGTAACGGTCTCCAAAGCCATCAAATCGCTCGAAAAAATCTTGGAACTGATCGAGGACATCCAAGAGATCTATAAGAGGGGATTCCCTCGTGAATGCGCGGAAACGTCCACTAAACGAGTACCTTAATTATTTTGTGTTGCGTGCACCTATACGAAATAAACTCAGGGGAAATGAAAGTACATTATGCTCCTAGCCAATACAGCTTGTTTTATCTTCATTCAATGATGGTATTTCTAATAATTTGGGGGGCGATCCGTTCAATATATGTGATTAGGTGCTTGATATTGAACGGTTTGTGTATAAATCCCACTGCACCAGCTTCAAATACTAATCGTCTCACAGTTCGGTCAGCAGTAGCGAAGATAACCTTAGCTTTGGAGTCCCTGTGAAGTATCTCCTTCATGGCTTCAAGCCCATTTTTTCCAGGCATTTGGTAGTCCATAATTATTATCTCAGGTTTTGGTGAGAGGCGTTCAAATGCGGCGACAGCTTCGGCGCCATTTGTAGCGGTCCCCACAATTCTATGACCCCGTTCTTCCAATATCATCCGATAGAGCATTAGGATAGAATTGTCATCTTCTACCAGAAGAACTGTTGTTATTTTGAGCCACCACCCTTCAGAGGAATTGAAAGTTTAACCCTTCTAAAAGTAATAGTTACATAAAATAGAGTTAGAGTTCAATTCTAAACATGTATCATTGTTACGGATTTAGTAACAATTAAAGCAAACCATTCCTTATAAGGGAGACGCTTTTTTCGTGTTTGTAATGGAAGTAGATAAAAGTCGGTCACGTCTACTGTGTGGGCTAGACACGTCTATGAATGTCTTAAAAAAACTTGATTGAGGAATTATCCAAACCTCAAAACTTGGTTGAGGAGTTTGCGAAACGTTTTTAGGGTAGTGGTAAACTTCTAACGAAGTTTGTAAGTTTCTAACAAAATTTCTAACGTAATTTTCATTTATGTGGATTTGGGGGGTACTGCCTAAAAACCAGATTTTCAAAAAATACTAAAAAATGCCACTATTTTCAATATAAAGTTTGAAAAGAATAGAAAATATCGAAAATGTAAAATAGATTCGTCCTCAGGTTCATCAATGCTTTTTTTAATTTCACTTTTTTATAAGTTTTCTTCTTAGGGAACTGGAGTAGAAATTCGCCGTTCTTTTTGATGATAGGGGAATCGTGGACATAACCATTTCGAAATTTTTTATGAGGGAGTATACAATTCTTGTAATAAATTTCAAATCGCCAATCTCTCTTTCTTAAATAGTTTTTGGCTGGATTAAAGGGATATTTGTGAGCTTCCAACGGTTTTTTTTCAACAATTAAATGCAAAAGCTGGGCGAGATTTACATAACAAACTTCAAACAGCGAAAATGTCCTTACAAAGAGGAAAAATAGCACGTCAATATCCTCAGCTAAAGGCGTCTTACCTATCTTGATGAGAAAATTGTGATATTGATAAACCTGTTGATTTATTTGGTACAATTGGCGGAGATCGAAACTGGATGCATTTATGTAAGGAGCAAAGGTTTCATCGAAAATATCCTTTAAAATGTTATAAGGAAACTTCAATTTATTCACGTATTTCTTATAGAGCTTGCCTAATCTTTTGGGGAGAAGCTGAAATATGTAGTGGTTATCATTTACATGACCGTTCTTTATTAAGGGATTTATGAATCGGTTCAAAATTCTTAGTAACCGTCTCACATGAGATTTGTATTTTTGCGGCGAAAACTGGTCCCTCCTTAGCTTTTCTAGTTTTGCCTCTATCGTATTCACGTCCTGCACTTCAATGACACGCATACTCTTCTGGATCAACTCCAAAAAATGTGGATCCATACGTAGAATTGCATCCATAAGTTCGGAACCGTACCGTTTGATCCAATAATAGCGTTTCCCCGTCTCTACTATTAGGAATATCTTGTTTAAAACCCTAAAAGGAAATATATTTTTGGATAATTGCAGATGTGTAGCTATTTTTCTCAAAATTCGCCTTATAAATTTGACCACTTGATAATTTATATGCAAGGTTTTCATATTCGAATCTACCTACGATTTAGTGAAACTAACCTTCACGCGTCTTCTTCCGTTAGAAGGTCGCTTCAAGTACTTGCCGTATTTAGACAAAGTTGTTAAAAATAGGGGGCTCGATTCTATAAATACCGCGTAGTATTGGGATACTACAACTACTGCCTGTAGTATCCCTAGACTACTAAACTTTGTCAGAAACTCCTTTTTGACGGAGCAAAGAAATTATTCACCTAGATTCGACAAAAGTCCGATAAGGAATTATCATTTAGTAAGAACAGCAGAAGCGCTTGACTTTAAGCGTGGGGTTGTAAGGAATTATGTAGTAGAAAATGATAATCGTCAAAATCAAAATAGAGATTCTGGGATAGCTGGATTTAATTGAAGAGTCCTTGTATTTGCTTCTAGTGATATTTTTCTTTGTGTGGTAAACCTCTAACCAAAAAAGTTAGTAAACTTCTAACGAAGCCCTCTACTTTTTGTAAACTTCTAACTAGCTATTAAAGTTCTAACTACAAGATCAAAGATATTTTAATAGGGAAATAACTAATCGTGTAATACACAGAACTTGTGATTAGAAAGACCTATATAGGAGATTCGGGAAGTTCTGGTTCTTACAATTTAACTTTGATGAGAGAAATTGATGTAAAATAGTAAGGAAAAATTAAGCTAGAGGAATAAATAAGCTGCAATCAATTGTGAGCGGGATGTATACATGGTTGAACTCCCAGCAGACTTCGATATCAATCCCCCAAAGGATGCTATCGAGATCAATAACATCTTGATAAGCAAGAAAGAATATGATGGTTTGAAGGATTTATCTCGTGGTCCTAAAAGCGTGGAATCCCTTCAAAGAAATGGCATGCTTCACCAAGGACATGTCATCCATTTAAGAATACACAAGAAGATTCCAGAAGGATTTGGCTTTGATGTCTTCCCCTACTTGGTAAAATTAGAAATTCAAGGCCACTTTATTGAGGACACATTTCCTTCTTCTATTGGTAAACTTCCTTATCTTGAAGAACTACAATTTGAAGGAAATTATAAATGTGTAAAGTTCCCATCAAATCTAAAATTATCACCTAGGTTGAACACACTCATTCTTGATGGTTCTGGGTTTTCTGAAATTCCTCCTGTCCTTCAAAATCCTCTTGCGTTGAAGAATTTAAGCTTGTCAAGAACACCGGTAGAAATGATGCCCGAATGGGTGGAGGAATGCATCAATCTAGAGCGCCTCTCGGTTGATAGAACAAATATTTCAAATTTCCCAGATTCTCTTGAGAAGCTTCAATCGTTAGTGATGGTATATTTGGAAAAATTAAATCTCATAGATATTCCACCATTCATTGGAAAATTACGAAAGTTGAAGTTTCTTTATTTAGAGCGTAATAATATTTCAAATCTTCCTGATTGGATAGGAAACCTCGCTTCCCTCAAGAAACTTGACTTGAATTATAACAAGATTGAACACCTTCCCCATAGCATTGGGAAACTCTCGAATTTGGAATCTTTATGGATATCTAATAACCATCTTCACGACCTCCCCGATTCTATTAACGGATGCAAATCTTTGAGATCTATTAAGGCTCAGAAAAACGTGATAGAATATATTAGCTCCAATATTGGGGAATGTCGTAATTTAGGGGCATTGAACCTTGAAGATAATAGAATTAAAGACATTCCCGAGACAATTGGGAATTTAGCTAATTTAGGTTCCTTGTACATCAATAAAAACCATATTCTATCCCTGCCAGAGAGCATCGGCAACCTTCAACAATTACATCTGCTCAATATTGCTGAAAATAATCTGCGGGACCTTCCCGAATCCATGGGCAACCTGCCGGAAAGCGTGTTTTTAATGATGGGAGGGAATCCTTTGCCCGAACTTATGTGGAAAATGCTAGATGATCCCGCGAGCGAGGAACGCCCAATTGCAATTCTCCGCCGTTTCTTTAGCGCCCGCAAGGAAGCCAAGCGCCGGCTGCTGGCAGGTAAAAAAGATTCGAAGGTGAATAAGCAAGAAAAGTAAAATGCAATCAATTATGAACGTGATGATAACATGGTAAAACTCCCAACAAGTATAGATGTACTCCCTTCTGATGATATAATAACAATTAACAACACAAATATCGACCGTGCTCAATATGAGGCATTGAAGGAGCTTAGTTATCATGATTCAATAATGGAAGATTATGAGATTGGTGGATTCATACACAGAGGACATATTCTAAGAATTAAAACTTTTAAACAAATTCCAACTGATTTTGACTTCAGTGCATTTCCATATCTCCTGGAACTTGAAATTAAAGGGGAATTTGAAGAAGAGATGTTTCCAAAGAGTGTAGGCATGCTTCGACATCTCAGAAGTTTAAAATTCTACTATAATCATAAATGCATAACCATACCCGAAGATACTAAGCTTTCTCCCCACTTAGCTGAACTCCATCTTATCGGAAATAATTTTAATTCAATTCCTCCTTTACTCTCAAACCCAAATGAAATAAGGGATCTGGATCTGAGAAGGAATCCCATTAGGGAATTTCCAATGTGGATCCTTGAATGTTCTAACCTCAATACCTTATCATTAGCAGATACTGAAATATCATTCTTCCCGATTTCTGGAAAATCACTAGGAAACCTGAAAGTAATTAACATTAATCGAATTAAAATAAGAGAAATACCCCTATTTCTTCGCAATCTCCAAAAAATTGAATTTATATATTCATCAGATAATAATATCCATCTCCTTCCTGATTGGATTGGTGAGCTAAAAAATTTAAAAAAATTATTCATAAAAAATAACATAATCACCTCGCTTCCCTCCTCCTTTAGTCAATTAAATAAATTGGAAACTTTGCATGTTCAGAATAACAAGCTTAAGGAAATCCCGGATGCAATTGGTGGTTGCATGGCTTTAGAGGAATTAGATGCAAGGGAAAATATGATCCAACAGATAAGTACCGAGATCGGACAATGTAATAATTTATCGAAGTTAATCTTAACAAAAAATAACCTTCAACGGCTCCCTGACTCATTCGGAGAATTAGAATCATTGGGTTTATGTGAACTTGATTATAATCAACTTGAATCCTTACCAATTAGCCTTGGGAAGCTTCAGAATTTATATATACTGAATATTGAATTCAACCAATTACGGGACCTACCCGTATCTATACTAAATCTTCCTGATGATTTGGATTTAATGATAGAGGCGAATCCTCTTCCGCAGGTTTTATTAAAGATGCTTGATGATAATTCCGGGGAAGAAGAGCCTATAGTTACTCTCCGTCGCTTTTTCAAGGCCCGGGAGGAAGCCAAGCACCGACTGCTGGCAGGTATGAAAGACGAGTCGAAAGTGAACACAACAGAAAAATAAATGTTGAATATAAGATGGATGACAATTTGAGAGATGAATCCGAATGACTGAGAAACCAAATAGTAGCGAGGACTACTTTCCCGCGAAAGTACCCCTCGAGACGCGAGACACCCGCGAACAGATCATAAAATATCTTTCCCTGCACGGGCTCAAGTGCGTGGCGGTCGAGCAGGGGGCTGAAGATGAGTTTGCAGTGGGAACCTATTACGTGATGAAACCGCACGCGTTCCTGGAAGATGGTCTGCGATTCACCAAGCCCAGGGGTAGGGAATACCTTCCCGATTACAAGGAAATGCTCGAGCACGACTTTTACACATTCTACCTGGAACTGGGTGATGAGGACCAGTATAGCGTCACGATAAACACTGTCGACACGGCAGTGCTCAAGAAGAAGTACTCGTGGATCGAGAATTACGACGGTCTGCTCTTCATGATAACGGATATCCCCGAAAAGGGAAGCAGGATCGCGTTTCCCTCTGAGTTCAAGGGTGGCGGGCAGGACGAATCAGTGAAAGAAAAAATATTGCACGACGATCCTTACCTGGTGGGCTTGGACGTGGATCCCGAGGAGTTCTACGCGCTGGTGGATCAGATCCAGCAAGAAATGCGAGGACGCCCGGAGAGAGATGAGGAGGATTATTTTAATGACGATTTCATGGATGGGGACGCGATTGCCGGCGAGGCGTACCAGAGGGAATGTAACGTGCCTTGGAAGGTTTTCCAGGAGTGTGGCATGGTCTACAAGTTCAAGTCCGCATACTTTGACATCTGGGAGTATTTCTCCTGGGTCACCGCGGAGCATTGAGAGAATGGAATTATCAAAGTGATGAAGATGGAAAAAGGGAATAAAATCATATTTGACGAAATTTTTGAAATTTGGGAGATAAGGTCTAGAAGAACGATGAGTGACCTGGATGATGCATTCATGGAGCGGCTCCGGTCCGAGTTCAAGGTGATTCCCCCTGAAGATACCATCTTGGTCAATGATACGTTGATCAGCCAGGTAGAATACGAGAACCTGAAGAGAGTGGGATACCCCGATTACTATACCAAGGATTTTCAGAAAGGGGGGAATTTCTTAAACGGGCATCTCTTGAGGTTTTATCGTCCCCTGAGAAAAGTGAGTGTCTGTAAAGTTTTTCTGGAGGAATTACTTCGAACTGAAAATTACATCTTCATGGCCCTCGTCTCCGACGAGGGCAGTATCCTCGATGAATCGGTTGTTGGGAGTTGGAGTATTGGGTTGCATGAATTAGCCAAGAATTTAGGGGGTGTATTGAGTTCGAGGCGTGAGAGTGAGGAAAATATAGAGGATTTAATAATCGAATTTCCACACAGGAAGGTGTATTTCGAGAAGTTGGGAGCTGAGGGAGCGGTGAACCCCCTCTGGCTCATGGTCTGCATGGACTCACGAGTTTTGTACTATAAGCAGAACTTACGCAGGACAATCAAGCGTCTCAACCTCTTACTATACAAACAGGGTTAAAATAATTATGATAGGTGTGATATGAAAGGATGTGTGAAAGGAACTGGATACGGATTCCATTGAAAGACGGGGATCTACTCCCATTGTCTCGATTAGACTTGGGGTTGAAGTCCCCAAGGGTATATTGGACATGCTCTCTGACTCCTCACAAGTGCGTATCAGACATCATATTGAAGGATTTTGAAGCGTTGGTGGCAAATTATAGGCGGAAGTGGAAATTTCTCAAGAAGCTGAGCAAGCGGAAGGATTTTCCTTATGCGGATGAATGGGATCGCAAGTATCTCATCATCTTAGATATGGAACGTATTATTACAATTACCAGAAAGCGACTTGCGGCGACACCGCGAGGAAATGCGAAGGTGCGGGC
>JAEOSY010000220.1 GCA_016840125.1 Candidatus Helarchaeota archaeon
CCCATTCCAAATCGTAAATTGATAGAGTTTAATTCTAAACTTGCAAGCAAATCAACTTCCATCTTATCAAGTCGAGGGTGCCCATTCCAGTGCCGATTTTGCACATTTTCAATAGTGATGGGGACAAAGTGGCGCCCTCGTTCTGTAAAGAATGTAATAGAGGAAATAAAATTACTCCAGGACCAAGGCTATAGAGACATAGCTTTCATTGATGATAATTTTACTTTAGATAAAAAAAGAATATTTCGATTATGTGCTGGAATAAAAAGAAATCATTTAGATAATATAAGATTTGTAGGCGATTCCAGAGTTGAGAATGCGACCGTTGATATTTGTAGAGCACTTGTTACAGCCCACTTCGTTCAATTGGTCTTCGGAATCGAAAGTGGTACTCAACGAATTCTGGATTATTACAACAAGGGGATAAATCTCGCCCAAATCAAACAAGCAGTAAAGAATACAAATAAAACACGATTAGAAATTATTTATGGGTCTTTTATATTAGGAGCACCTTCTGAAACGCTTTCAGAAGCTAGAGATACCATTAAGTTTGCCAATAAACTAGGTATCACGATTCCAATCTTTCAGATATTATATGCGAATCCAATCTCCCCGATTTATCGAGAACTTGTAGAAAATGGTCAATACCTCCCTCAAGAAGATGACTGGAAAAGAGTCTTTAAAATCCCCGATATTTCTCCTACGTCTATCCCAACCAACGTATTGATGAGACTGTTAGAAGAGGGAGTTAATCAGATTGTTGGTAAGAGACGGATTATTCACCATCTTTTTAAAGCCTTAAAATACAAATATTATATTGATACCATAACCGCTTCAATACTTAAAAGAAAAGTTAAAAGAGTTGAAAGCCATGTTCAACAAAAAAACGCTTAGAATTTTATTCAAACTCTGTGCGCTATTTGGATTTCTGCCCTTATTTTTCCTCGCGCTATTTTCTTCGAATTTCCTCCAAAATATTTTGAAAAAACCAATCGAAGAACTCGGGGCGGAAGATGTTAATCGCATATTAGCAGAAAAAAGCTTATTTGCAATTTTTGATTTTATGAAATACAAGAAATAACTCCATCTAGTTGATTCAATGTGGATGTACTTTTATTTAATTTAGCTGAACTGATTGATGAAAAGGGACAGGAAAAGGAGTATTTAATTCCCCAAATTCTGGTTCCACCCCTAGGATTGCTATACATAGGACAGATATTAAGCGATAACAGTTATAGCGTAAATGTTTATGATCAACCCGTTACGGGAGCCAACAATGACAAAATAATGAAGTTAGTGAAGAAGTTAAACCCAAAACTTGTTGGATTCTCAGTATTGACTGATAATATATGGACCACTTTTAACCTTCTTAAAAGAATTAAGGAGTGGAATCCGAATATTATCTCAGTAGCGGGTAATTATTTTGCAATGTATTTCCCTGAAAAATTGATGAATGAAGTTGATTTCGACTATTGTGTTCGGGGTGAAGCCGAGTATTCATTTCTGAATCTAGTTAATCAAATATTTAAAAAGAAGTCCGATTTTAAGGAAATTAAGGGTATTACTTACCGTGAAAATAACGTAATTAAATCCACACCACTTCCGAAACCTCTGAAGAATTTGGATGAACTTCCGATTCCAGACCGGAAATTAATAGATTTTAATTATGGACTAGACCAAAGAGCAACATCAATAATAACCAGTAGAGGTTGTCCGTTTCAATGTAGGTTCTGTAACAATCCAACTATAACGGGCAAGCCTTGGCGTCCCCGATCGGCTGAAAATGTCGTTGAAGAAGTAAAATTAATGAAAGATCAAGGATTTAAAGATATTTTCTTTATAGATGATAATTTAACTTTGAGCCAGAAGAGGATGTATAAAATATGTGCTGGAATCAAGAGGAACAAGTTAGATGATCTGAATTATCATGGAGATTGTAGGGTAGATAATGTCTCATTAACATTATTTAGGGCACTTGTTTCATGTAATTTTAAACAAATTCTCTTTGGTATTGAAAGTGCGAACCAACGAATTTTAGATTATTATCAGAAAGGGATAACTGTTGCTCAAGCTGAGCAAGCAGTGAAAACGGCAAAGAAAGCACGAATGGAGCTCGTCTTTGGGTCCTTCATCTTTGGTGCTCCTGATGAAACTTACTCTGAAGCCCTCAAAACCCTTAAATTTGCTTTAAAACTAAAGCTAAATTATACAGTTCTTCAAATATTATATGTCCTTCCAATATCTCCAATCTATCAAGAATTGGTAGATAATAATCTATATACTCCCAAAGAAGATGACTGGAAAAAAGTTTTTAGAGTCTCAGACATATCTCCTACTGCGATTCGAACAGAATTACTACTAAAACTTGTAGATGAGGGTTTTATTCGCTTATTTAACAGGAGAGGGGTTTTTAAATATCTTTTGAACACGATAATGAATACTTATTATACGGATAATGTTGTTAAATCGGTTAGAGGTTATAAAAGGAGTGAATAATAACTTGAAAATCGACGAACTATTGAGATACTTATTAAAAACCTTCATAATAGTTTATTTCCCTATTATACTAATTGCTACTCTTTTATTTTCTTACTATTTCGAGAGAGTCCTCAGAGTTGCATTGAAAAAAGCTGGTAGAGACAAACTCGTTCGCCTAGTAGGATATCGAGGATTTATTGGGATTTTTGATTTAATGGGTGAGAAAGAGGAAGAGAATTCTTAATTTTCTATGATTTATTAAATAGAGCCGATCTCAAATACGTTAAAAATTTAAGCTCTTTCGTTGGAGAAAATGATAAACCACCCGAAGTCTATAGGGATTTGCTGCAGATTTTAGGAACTGATAAATCATATAATTTCTATTCGTAACGAATTCTTTAAATCCCCACTTTGCCACCACTTCTAGGTATTGACGGCTCAAAGAATTCGGCACTACATCCGCTGCAGGAAGCTCCCTACACCAATCTTTTTTGTGATCGATATACCCTTTACCAACACACTCCTGATATAACTCGGTTCCAGGTGAGAGAAAGAGTATTTGAAATTGTGGTGTAGTAAGGCCGTATTTTTGGAGTTTTAAACCAAATTTTATTGTATTTATGACTTCTTCACGGGTTTCAATGGGTGCACCGATGATGAATCCTGCGCCAATATAATCTATTCCTGCTTTTTTTGAATTTTTAATTGCAGTAATTGCCATGGGAGGGGTTGTTTTTTTAGCGTAGTAATCCAAAATTCGTTGGTTCGCACTTTCAATACCATATACTAGTGACTTGCAGCCCGCCTCTACCAAAGTTCTTAAAAAGCGAGTGTTACTTTGATTAACTCGTCCAACTGCATGCCAAACGAAGTCAAGTTTCTCTTTTTTCATTTGATGGCAAAATTTCAAGGTCCTTTTCGCATTTGCATTGAAACAGTCATCAGTATATAACAATTCTTTAAAACCCGCCTCTTGTAGGTAAAGAAGTTCTTCGATAAGATTTTTGATGGAACGTAACCGCCACCGATCTCTAGCAAATGTCCTACAACTACAAAATCGACACTTGTAGGGGCAACCGCGAGACGAGATCAATGTTGTGGACTTTCCGGAGTATTCGTAGCTCTGACGTGACAATTTGCGATTAGGGATGGGAATCGTATCTAAATCTTCAATCAGGGGTCTATCTATATTTTCAATTATTTTTCCATTATCTCTATACGTAATACCTAACACTTTACTCAATGGTTTCTCCCGCTCTACAGTTTCTAAAAGCTCTGAAATTGTAAGTTCCCCTTCACCTCGAACACAAAAATCCACATCATCACAATATTTTATTATATCCCGCGCACAAAAAGTGGCTGCGTAACCCCCATATACAATGACGACGTTGGGATTCCATTCCTTCATCCGCCTTGCTATAATATTACAGGTAGGAAGATTAGCAGATAGCACAGTAAATCCTAAGACATCGGGATCTACCTTTTTTAGCCAATCAATAATAGAACTAATAGAAGACCCAGTAACGTTATGGTCATAGAGAAGAACTTTATGTCCATCATCCAATAGAACTTGACCCACATATAAAATACCTAAAGGCATATGGTATTTTTGAAGTAATTTAAATTCTTCTCCTTCAGTGTCTGATGTACTAAACTCTCCGGGGTAAATGAGCACGACTTTCATGGGTTTATCCTTTTCAGAAAATTTTGGTTTATTTATGGTTTATTAGTTTAGAGTATTTTTAAATATCTTTTTATTTGAAAACTAAATTAGTTTATAAGATAATGAAGTGATTTTGATGACCGAGAAGCGTGCAGCTCTTTTTTCGATACTTCTTTCAGTATTATTACTAATATTTTCAATCATAATAATCCCAGTTTTAATCGTATTTACAGATTTATTAAAAAAGAAGATTGATGTAGCATTTGAAACCTTTGGACGTGATGATACAGTAAAGTTAATCGCATATTTTCCGTTGTTTGGACATTTTAAAGTAATTTTTGGAACAAAAAGAAAAAAATGAAATTATGAATTTCAATTAAACCCATAACTAGAAGGAACCTTCTGATGCGAATTGCCCTGATTAATCCTGCGCCGATATTAGAAAGCGAAATTGAGATTAAGACACGACAAAAAACATGGCCACCACTCGGATTATTGTATATTGGAGAAGTTTTAAGGCAAGCTGGACATGATATAAAGATCCTAGATCAAGAGGTTACGGCCTATTCATATTCACAAGTCTTAGATTGGATTAAGCAGAGAGACCCAGAGGTTTTAGGATTATCTCCACTTACGATATCCTTAGATTCGGCCCTGAATATTGCAAAGGTAGCAAAAGGCTGGAATGAAAACATTAATATTATTTTTGGAAACGTAGTTGCTACCCTTTTTCCGCATAACCTTTTAAAAAAATATAGATTTATTGATTACTGTCTTGGGGGGGAAGCTGAATCTACTTTCTTAGAAATGGTGAAGTCAATTGAAAGTGACAAAACGCCTCAAGATATTTCAGGATTGAGTTATAGGAAAAATGGGATATTCAAAACAAACCCGCTACCCCCATTAAATCAGAAATTAGACGCGATTCCATTCCCGGATCGTGAGGCATTGATTGATTTTGATTATAGAATGGGGTCCCATAAATTCACGCTTATTGCCACATCTAGAGGGTGCCCCTATAAATGTAAATTCTGTGGAGTCCACTTAGTCGCTAATTCAAAAGGAATTTGGCGTACAAGGTCAGTTGAGAATGTAATTAAAGAGTTACTTTATTTACAGAGTCAGGGCTATCAAGAATTTAGCTTTGTGGATGATTGCTTTACTGTACAACGAAACAGGACTATAACTTTATGTCATAAAATGAAAAAAGAAAAGATTGATATGATCTGGAGTTGTGAAGGACGGATTGACCAAGGAACTCGAGAAGTACTAAGGACGATGCGAGTTGCAAATTGTTATCATATATTATTGGGAATTGAGAGTGCGAATCAACGGATTTTAGACGATTATAACAAGGGAATAACACCAGAAATGACTCGAAAAGTTGTTAAGAATGTAAAAAAGGCAGGAATTGAAAATGTGGCGGGTTTATTCGTGGTGGGTGCTCCTGATGAAACAGTCCAAGAAATTATCAAGACCTTACGATTCGGATTATCTCTTGACTTAACTTTCGTTCAATTCCAATTGCTACATGTTTTATTGGGATCGGAACTTTGGAAGGATGCTGTTGATAAGGGGTTAATTAATGAGGCGAATGACTGGAATAAATATATTGTAGCTGCAGATATTTATCCCACTTCAGTTAAACGTGAAATTATTGAAAAATTAATTGATAAGGCATTTATCGAATTTCTTTCGCGCCCTAAATTCTTTTTACGAGAGTTCTTCCGGACAGTTAAAAGTCCCTATCGACTCCAAAGCTTATTTAGTATTTTTCGTAGACCTACATGAAAAATTTGAAGGTATGAAAATGGCATCTATTTGGAATAAAATCGCTTTACCGGTAATTATGACAATCATTTTCTCCTATTTTATCGTACCAATTATCTTAATATCAGTAGTTTTATCACGTTTTTTACGTAGAGAGCTGAAAAATCTGATAAACAGGTATGGGCGGGAGAACGTGGTAAAAATTACCTTACAAGGCAACATAAAAGGATTATTGGATTTATTTATAAGTAGCCGTAGGGATAAAATTAACCCATCCCCTGAATAATTCGTCTGCCTCTTAGATTTCCACTTCATTTTTCACTTTTTCTTCGAACGCTTTCTTATATTCAGCTTTGTCAGTAAGATGCGGAATTTTAGTTTGTTCGAGTGGAGCACCCTTCTTGGTTTTCGTCTCTAGAACTTCATTATAGCTTCCAGTGTGTAATACCCATAGTTTTGGAGCTTTTAATATACCGATATCTTGACGGAAATACCGATAGACATCATTCGCTTCGTATAAGTATTTCTCCAGAGTCTTTAGATAATCTGAAAATGAGGATGGTATGGTTTTATCCGAAAACTCTAGAATGAAAAGATAGTGAAAGTGAGGTGTGCGTAATCCAATAACTGTAAAATCGGTTAAAATAACGTCGAATTCTTGATTAGTATGATCGATTGCATATAAGATCTCCTTATGCGAGAGTTTTTCATCAACTAGATTAACCACACCTTTTCGGGAAGAGAAAATGAATAGAGGCGGGTCTTCAGAGATAAACTTGATGATATCCCCCATATTATAGGCGTATAATCCATTATAAGCTGAGATACATATGTAGTATTCTGTATTCTTTTTGATTTCGTTGATTATGCATCGATCGGTTGGATTATCAACAGGTATGAACTCAAAGAAATTGGCATTAACCATAGGAGTGAATCCAGGAGTTTCTTGTAGTTGAATCCCTAATACCCCTTCTGTAGCAGATAGTTGCTCACGAAAATCAATTTTCCGACCAATTAGGGTATAAAGTTTCTTTTCGTAGAATTTAGGGGAAACACCGCCACACAAAGTTAAATGATAATTTGGGAAAATTTCACTGATTGTATTTGCACGTACGCCTAATTTTGAACAATTCTCTAAAATTTTTTCAAAAGTATTAGTAATAACGGATGGAACGCCAGAAAATTGCCTAAAATCTTTGTGTATAACTTCTTTTGTTAATTGGAAATAGCGCTTCTCGATGTCTTTTATTCTGAAAAGATGGAATGGGATATATAATCGCTGTTTAGTAAAATACTTCCATACTTGCGTTCCACCACGGGGATAGGAAAAAAGTCCCGTTCCATAACCTACTGGCAATTTTCCTTCATAACGCAGGATTGGATATGCACCAAAATGGCAGCTCCTCCCATCTAAAAATCGTGAATTATTTCTCGGATCTTCATTAATATATGCAACTAAAATAGCGAAATTAGAAAAATTGACGGTTTTGAAGGTGTTGTTAACAATGGGAATTAATTTAGGAGTTCCAGCTGTTCCACTAGTTTGACCCCAATAAACCTGTTTAGCAACTGATAATACATTAGTATTTCCTTCGAGAATAAGTTTAATGTATGGTTCAAAATAATCATAGTTATAAATGGGACAGTTTTCCTGGAATTTCCTTATAGAATGGATCTGGGAAAATTTGTGGCGTTTTCCAAAAGTAGTTTTTTGATTGCGCTTAATTAAATCTCTAAAAAATTCTTCCTGGGTCTTCTCTGGATCTTTGAAGGGGCGTTTGAGGTAACGGTCTATATACTTTGAAAGTTTCGTAGCCAAGACTCTGATTAGCCCCATATCACTTACCTTCTAAACATACCGTGCATTAATATAAATCATTTTGGATAGGTAAACATCAACTGTATGAATAGGAAAACCCATTTCTTACATTTAGGATTGGAAAAATTCCGACCCAATTTTGTTTATGGGTGTTATTATGAAAGACTTATTTTATAATGAGAAAGAATCTGCACTGAAAGCAGAGGTTTCTGACTTTCTAGCAAAAGAACTCGATCCCATTCAGGATGATATTAATCAGACCAAAGAGTTGCCA
>JAEOSY010000221.1 GCA_016840125.1 Candidatus Helarchaeota archaeon
ATCTTTCCTCAATCTTTAAAAGGCAAAAAGGAATGAATAAAAAGAGAGATTCGCCGAAGAAGAAGAAAAAAGAGACTCGAGAGGCTTTAAACCCGCGCGAGTTACTATCCGAAACTGGAAAATAGTCTAATTATTTTCAACTTATGGGTATTTTTTACAATATTCTCAATTTATGAATAGTCGTTCTCAACCTATGGGTAATTGAACAACTCAAAAAAACGAGAAATACCCAAAATAAAGATGATCATTCTCAACTTATAGGTATTTTAACAATTATAACTTTTTTTTCCGGTAAATATGAGATAACCAAAAGAATCGCCTTTTAAAGCGTTTTGAAATTTTCTTGCGAATTTAAGTGTTGGAAATACTTTTTGACGAACTTTTTTGTTAGTAATCATGTGGAATAACATTCTAAATGTAATTTTTGCCATCTGTTTGAATGAATATGGTCTTTTGAAGATATCTTCATAATAATCATTTATCTTTACCTCTTGCAATCCCGTTTCTTGGTAAATCTTCTTCCATTCTTGAAGGGTTTTGATTTTAATCTTCGTTCCAATTACATTTGTCATGATCTCATTTATTTCATCTGCAAATTCATCTGTGACAGATTCCTTCATAAATGCGTCTAACGTAGCAATTTTGCCACCCGGTTTTAAAACTCTTTTATATTCGTTGATAACCCTAATAGGATCGGGCACTAATGCTGTTATGGCCTCACCATAAACAATATCAAATGAATTATCAGGGAAAGGAATTTTTTCAACATTTGCTGTTTGAAAACTGATGTTAGTTAAATTCAGATTGTTTGCTTCTTCTTGTGCAATTTTTATAATCAATTCGGATAAGTCTATTCCAATAATTTCACAATCGAATCGTTGTGCTATATATCTTGTAATATATCCTGTGGAACAACCAACGTCCAATATTTTTGGGCTATTTATCTCTTTAAATTTTAATAATTCGATTAATTTATCAGTCCCTTTCCATCCACCAAAAGTAGGGCTTGTCATGGCACCTATATACCCTTGAAATTCATACATTCCAAGTTTTCCTATTTCTTCCTTTGATAATTTCGTTACCATATTCATCATCTCAATATTCAATATACTTATCTAAAGGATTAAACAAACACCTTCAATAGTATATCAAAGTTCATTGTCTAAATTCATTTTGCCGCCCATATATGGTAGTTTATAAAGGTCAATTCAAAAAAAAATGAAAAGGGATTTTCCTTTGCTGTTTCCAGTTTTTTTCTTATTCTCTCTAATGTGATTGTGTAAGATAGGAAAGATTTGAAATTAGGAATGTTTCAAAATGGTTAGAAAAGTTTCGAAATGAAAATCAGGGCTAGCTGACTACGGACTACAGGATCTTCTCTAGAATTTCAGCAGCATCCTTGACAAATTTAGGACAATTATTGAAGGCACCAGTTTTGAAGGCATGATCAACATCTTCAGCCGTTAATAGATCGTGGTCGATTAAATCTCTGCAAATGATTGTTACATTACGATCTTTGAACTTTTTTATAAATTCATCGGCAATATCATCGGCAACTCTGAGTTTTAGCTCTCTTAGGGGCCGGACATCACCGTGTTTGAGACCAATTGCCATTAAAGCACCTGTAACAGCCCCACACACGTCACCCATGCGATTTATTCCGCCACTAAACACTGAGGTGATCTTCAAGCACGTATCACGATCAAAACCTAAATTTTGTCCGTAAACGGAAAAAATAGCTTGAGCGCAATTATATTGTTTAAAACAAGAAATTACTTCTTCCACGCGATTATCTGACATTATTGTTTACTCCTGTTTTTATCGTTACAAAATAATAATAAAAGCTTTTTACCAATCTGCTAATTAGTAAAATAGAATAGTCTTTTTTGTTTTTCTATAATAAGGTGTGATTAATAATAACAAGCAACAGTATTAGTGACTCTGATGTCCTAGTCGTTCGGAATTTAACCAAGATTTATGGAAGAGAATTTCAATTTGGTTCCTGGAACGTTGGCCGTCGTATCATCGCAGTAAATGACGCGAGTTTCTCCGTTAAGAAGGGAGAAATCTTTGGATTTCTCGGACCAAATGGAGCGGGTAAAACTACTGCTATCCGCTCTATTCTGGGTTATTTAACTCTTCAATCTGGTACCATAACAATTAATGGTTTGGATTATTGGAAAGATAGTCTGAAAATCAGGGAAAACATCGGGTATATTCCTGGCGATGTTAGTCTGTACGGTAATTTCACGGGTACGGAGTTAATTGACTATTTTGGAGAGTTTCGTCCTGTAGATCCTGATTTTCTTGAGAAACTTCGATCGATCTTCAAAGTTGATCTCACTCTCAAGATCAAGAATCTCTCCTCGGGGAATCGTCAACAGGCGGCCATTATCGTGGCTCTAGCTTCCAACCCAGATTTTCTTATATTGGATGAGCCCTCCAAGGATGAGGATAAAAGCTAGACTTTGCATTTCCGGATTTAACACCATTTTATTAAATCAAATTTTCTTGTTCATTGGATCTTTGTTATATCTTATGAAGATTGGGCTGCTCCATGCTATTTCACCGTTCCATTGGATTATTTTGATCCAGTATGGATTCAGTCCTGGTTTGATTTTGGTATCAATGTATGTGAAATCGATTTTTTTGGTGTTTTGGGAGTCGTTTAGTGGAACTAGTCTGACTTTTTTATGAAATGCCCCTAAGTTTATTATTTTTATTTGGTCTTCAACTTCTTTTAATTCTATTTTGAATTTTCCTTGTTGGGAATTGAATGTTAGGGTGGCGTCTTTAGATGCTTCGAGTTCTAGAATTATTCCATCTGGATCTCCGGCGCTTGTTGATTTCCAGGTGATTTTTTTGTTTGTTTGCGTGTCTATACCTTCATCACCTAGATCAAATGCAAATGGTATTGCATTAACTATTTTACCGTTGTCCAGGCTTAATTCTCCATCCCAGATGGTTTTCTTTGATCGAAATCTGGTTCTGGCACCACTCCATTCGATTTTCAGATATTTTTTTGTCCCTCCAGGTATACTGTGATTGTAGATTGGGGTGGAGCCTCTTCTTATTTGAATTTCTTGTATACCACTTGTTCCAATCACTTTTACTTGAATTTTTGGCGGTTTATCTGTAGTGTATTTTTCACCTATAGAATGGTTATCAGCTGAGAAGAAGAGGATTATTCTGTCGCCGGTAGTTGCGTAGCATCGTCTGTTTTGTAATGCCTCCCATATAGATTCTCTCGTTAAATCTTTTGCAAATATTCCGGTTAATCCGCCTTTAACTGGGAAAGGTGCTCCAACTGCTACGGCTTTGCTTGGGCTGCTTAGTCCAGGTCTTCCGGTGTGATCATCACTGCCTGCTATAAATCCTACTTCTAGACCTCTTTCTAATGCTTCTTCAGCGAACCATTCAAATAATCCATGTTGGGAGTATATTTCTATTACTGGGATGAGCCCCGGGTCAAAGAAGTCTAAATTTGCGGGTCTTCCCCCGATATGGGGGATAGCTATGACGTCCTTTCTGCCTTTGAAGGTTTTCCATAGTTCGCTAATTGGGTATCTATCCGTGTTAATGTCCGTTTTATCTTCGATTAGCCAGTGATCAGATCTATAAAGTTGTTGATTATCATGTAGAAAGTAGATATTGTGATCTCCACCACCTGTTGTGATTCCTGACCATTCGTAGCCTAGAAAAGTTATGAATTTGTTAGGGCTATTGAAATGTTTTGTTTGAACACAGACATCTTCTCGCCATTCTTCTCCTTCGATTTGAAAATCATTACCTTGCCAAGAAGTAAAATCGATTCCTGCGACATCTCTAGCATATTTGAAGTATTCTTCGACAGTCCCGGTTCCGATAGTTATTTCCGTTTGTCCATGTAAATCCCCCCAAAACAATTGATGATCTGGAGATTTTTCTGCACAGAGAATTGGATTACTTATAGCAGTAAATCCAGAAGCTGTTTTGGCAAGAATCTGATGAATACCAGAAGTTCTCAAGATGATGCCTTTAAGCCGTTTAACTGCCCAATTTTTAGTTCTGAAATGATATTCTTTGGGTAAAGATGCTTCCTTGTCGGTTGAAGAAAGATATATTACTTCAGTCTGAGTTTCAGTAGGATTGCCAAATAGATCTAAAAATCTTAATAGTATTGGGAATTCTGTATGTGCTTCAACGATCGAAGGAGTGATTATTTCAAATTTATCTGCTTTACCACCAATAATTTCCAAGATCGGTGATTGTTCAAGTTCTAAATATCTACCAGTACCGAAAGGATCGACTAGAATTTTAAACATGTGTTTTTTTTCACGGAATGTCTGTATTCTAGATCCAGGGCAGCCCACACTTTTATCGCCAAAAATTAATATGATCTTATCTCCTTCTTTCAATGCTCCATCCTGAATTCGAATAACTATTCCACTTCGCCAGGGGCGAATGTAACATCTTTCTTGGAAGGATGCGTTCAGCGTTGCATCTCCAGTTGTTTTAATCGTAACATACCCAGATTTATTGGGAGAATTAAATTGAGGGGTCTCCATATCAGTGACATCACGCTGAACAATAAGCATACCACCGTGATCGTCTATGCCATATCTTCCAACCGTATAAGTGAGTGTCCAAGACTGTAAACTTCCGGCTATAGCCTTTTTCAAACTAATCTCAGCTCTACCAAGCCACAGACTATTCAGATTTGCCATAATGAACCACTTCATACTCAAACATTCAGGTTTTCTACATTTTTAACCAAATCTGCTTGGCCCAGAAATAATATTTCATATCAAAAATGTCTTTACACAATTACCATTCAATTATTTTAGGTAATTTTTTAGCTGTATTCACCGTATTAACTGCTTCTTTTGGCAAAGGTGCAATAGCATCGTAATTAGTTCTATCAATAAATTCTTGAACTTTCGAGATAAATTCCTCTGGTGAGATATTAGCTATTTTATCTAAAGTATCAAACCCTGCTTCGTAGTAAAGGGGTGCACGGATTTTCTTGACTGCTCCTAGCCGCGATAGATTAGCTAATTTAACAAGTTTTAGAATTTCATCAGTTGATATTCCGGTTTTTTCAGCTAATTCTTTTCTTAAATCTCTGGTTTTTCCTGCTGCAATCATATCTTCTATATTTTTAATTTTGATATCAGCTAATCGTTTAATATATTCCTGATTGATCCCAACATAATCTTTAAGTTTGAAAACTGCTCGAGTTTTCTTCGTTCGCTCTTCTCGAAGCGAACTAGCGCGTTTATATAAATCATCTCTGGATATGAACTCGAATATACTAAATAAGCCCCATAGAACTGTATTGGCCTTATTTTTAGTAGTCTTTTCATACCATTCTACATATGCTTCTAAATTCTCAACCGAAGATTCCTCTATAACAGTTTTATTTTGGTGATCTTTCAAAAAGGACTCATAATCGTCTAGCATAGAGAGAAACTTTTCAACAACAGGTGGTTTCTTCCCCTTTTTTCTCAAAAATTTCTTTAATGCTTCTCTGTCCATTTGACATTCACTCCTAATTAATTCGTAGTTTATCTAATTTATTGAGATAGATTTCAATCAAAGTTTGGTAGCCATTTTTTGTGAGCGTCAAAAAGTTCATC
>JAEOSY010000222.1 GCA_016840125.1 Candidatus Helarchaeota archaeon
AAGTTGAAAAGTTTTCACAATTTCCTTGCCCTGAATGTAATAAACCGTTAAAACTCGCTATTCAATGTGATACATGCAAAAATTGGTTTAGTGTTTCAAAGCCAGGTAAATATAACTGCCCAAAATGCAAAACAGTGATTGATGCTTCTAGTTATTGATAGATTTTTTCTGCGACAATGTAGTTCGGGGAAAATCCAAATTTTTCAACAAGCCCTAGCATGTAATCTTTAACGGCCATTAAAATATTAATACGGATCCGATTCACTTTCCAACTCTCCAAAATTTCAATTGCCTTGAAGGCCATATCCCGTCCCGCACCCTTACCTTTATAATCTTTTCGAATGATAAAATCGTTTAAATAACCAACATATAAACCAGTTGATTCCAGCTTAGCGGTAATGAAGCCCATTCCAATGATCTCTTTGGTTTCCTTATCTTCAGCAATGATCGTTTGTCCTCTTGAATCTGGGCTAAAATATCTTAGTCTACTGGCCTTTTTCCACTTTTCTTCATCAAATTTAACCTTGTAAGCTTCCTCGGAAAGCTGCCGCATTAGGTCCGTGGATGCTTCGTAGTCATCATCCCTGTAATTTCGAAACTTTATGTTCATTTTAGACGCCCTCAATGTCTTTTTGCATTTAGAGCTTGTTTTATTTATCTAATAAAGATAATTATTTAAGTAATCTCGGCTCCATTCGTTAATTAACTAAAGCAGGATAAGGCGAAGAAATGGTCCGTCCCAATCTTCCGAAAGGGCTCTGTGTGTTATGTAAGGGGTCTCGCAATTTATGTGGAAAAGATGTTTGTCCAATTATAATGAAGCAACAAGCATTAATCCCTATGAAAAAAATCGATTTTACTGCTAAAGATTTAGAACTTTTTGGATCTTCACCGCCCTCCTTCTTTGTTGGACGTTTTAACTATCCGAATGTATTAGTAGGACCGATGCTTCCCCCCATGATCGGGAAGGGAGTGGAGATAGAAATCCTGGACAGCCCGCATTTGTGGTATGGGAAACCAATCGAAGAACTCGTTTCATATCGGACGAAATTAATTCGCTCTGCATTTCGGATTAATGTTAAGAAGTTTCAGGATAGCAGGAGTTTAGAAACAAGTCAGGAGTTAGCGATGGCAGCACGTCCGGTGGATACCGAGGTGAAGTTCGAAAAAGAACCGAAGTTTAGGATCATTTTCGACAGTCATAGTCAGCCAATGGGACCCATCGGACATATTGAAAAATTGAATTTAGCTGAAAACCCGAAGGTAGACCTTTTTGTGGAAAAGGTAGTTCAAGATACCGATTTCAAAGCAAGCTCAGGTGTGGGGTATTTGTATTCCGAAGGCTTACCCATTACTGATATTATACGCGTTCTTTCAGCAGGTTTACTTGGAGTCAAAAAGAATCGTCGGCTCGTTCCAACAAGGTGGTCCATTACAGCCACAGACGATATAGTTAGTAAACGTATAATAAAAGAAGTGAAATATTACCCAGAAATTAGTAAGTATCAAGTTTTTTCCTCGATCTATTTAGATAACAAATTTAACATCCTTCTACTACCGAAAGAATGGGGATTTGAGCAACTTGAAACTTGGAGTGGTAAGAGCTCATTCAATCCTCATAGGGAACCAGTGATAGTAGCTGATGCTGAGTTCTATAAAGGAAGAAAAACCTATGCCTCCCGAGTTACTGGTGCCTATTACGCCGCACGTTTAGGGGTCGCTGAATATTTACACAAAATTAGAAAACAAGCCACAGCGGTGGTATTCAGAGAGGTTAGCAGTGGTTACATTGTCCCATTGGGGGTTTGGGTTATCAGAGAAACTGTCAGGGATGCCTTTAAACGCCCACCTATCATCTTTGAGACTCTAACTCAGGCATTGAGATATATCGGGAGTAATTTTCACACACCTCTACAGAGCTGGATGAAAAAGAGCGAAATTTTAGATAAAATTCGGAAACAACGAACTCTAATGGATTATATCAAGCATAAAACAAAATCTCAATGAATTCCCAAATTACTGTTATTAAACAAACCAAAATGATTTTAAAAGAGGAGATGTTTTTTAAAAAGTAATGAAACATTTCCTGACGAAGTTAATTCAAAACAAACCAGATCCGAGTGTTCATCGACGGTTTATCAAATTTAGCAAAGGCGAGTTTCCAAATGGGGGACCAGTCCTTCGCGTAAAAACAACGAAGAAGAAAACCTTAGCAATAAATGGGAGCTTCGAGTATGAGGATTTGGTGGGCTATTATGTAGCGAGTAATTTACCTAATGAGAATTTTAATGTGGGGGGAAACATCTATACCCAACCGCGAGTGCAATTAGACTGGCTCCAAGAGGATTTAGAGGAATTGTCACTAGATGGAGGATGGGAAAAGGGGAAACGAGATTTAAAGAAATTATTCGTGCGACCGATGAATTTAAATCTCACACCAGAGAAAATCACCCGAATCTATGAAAAATTAGCTCCAACCTGTTTTCTTTTACTTACATTCAATCCAGAAAAGGGAAAGGAATGGACATTCAAAACGGGGGAGAAAATTCCACCTCTGAAAAAAACTTTTGGAAAGGCGGACCCCTATGCAGGATGCAAGCCCGATAAAAGAGTGAAGTGTAAAGATGCAGATTTATGCCAGAAGAGCGGAATTTGTATAAGTGACCGCACTAAATTCTTTCGAGTGAAGACAGGATATTTAGAAGAATTCACGGAATTCTTTGAACTCTTCCTCCCAGATTTCCCAGAAATCCACCAATCATTTAATGAATTATTAATTGTTAATCAATATACCATCAATGGTTTAGTATTTCCAGAAAACAAAGAGTCGCTTTCATCCCAAGAACTCAGAGAAAAAATTAAAAAAGCAGGATTTGTTGAAAGAATCGTATATGTAGATGGTAAAATGCATACTAAAAAAGTGGATTTTACTGTATAATAGAGTGGTGCAAGCTGAGAATGACATGGGCAAGTCCGTATCCGGTATTAGGGGTTCTCTTTCTTTTATGTGGAACAATTGTGATGATCTGGTTTATCATTCATGTTGAAAAGGGTTTTCGATTTTCAGGTAAGAAATCGACCGCGGCGATAATAATGGCCTCTACTTTTTTCGCCTTTGGTATTGAATTTATACTCATTTCTTTAGGAGCAATGAGTTAATTTTGAATTAAAAGAATACGTGGTTTTTTGTCTTTAAATTTAGGAACAACAGGAATAGGATCACACCCCATTAATGAGCCCAAAAAAGTAATTAATGATATTTTTAACTCTACCATTACACATCCTTATGTTCCACAACTAAGTAACGAAGAAATGATAGTCCAATTTCATCATGAATTCCCTGGACTTTCTGTTTTTAAAGGGAGTCCGATATTGGATCTTAATACTCCGCATTTTGAAGATAAGTTGAGAGAATTTAAGGGAAAATTAAAAATGAAATCGCTTTTAATCCATCCACATGGATTAGAAATTCAGTCTGATTTTTTTCAATCACTATTTATTTTTTCTGAAATGCTGATGAAATCCTCAGCGCCCTACAATGGGATAAAATGCCAAATAACAGGACCAATTACAGAAGCAGCGAGTATAAAATTAAAGCCAGGAGGAGGAAAACTTATTCGAGATGATGAATTTTTTGCTTTAATTGTAGATCATACAGCCGAAATCGCACATTGGCTTTCTGCATACCTACTAAAAGTTGCAAACTCTAAAAAGATCCCAAGTTCAAATGTTATTCTTTTCATAGATGAGCCATTATTCCCTTTATCGGTTGAAAATGATATTTCATACGATGATGCTCTAGGAAAGCTTTCGAGAGTGCTCCAATTAATTCAATGCAAGAAGGGTATTCATATTTGTGATAATCCCATAACAGTACTGGATAGCATTTTGAAAATTCCAATTGATCTGTTCTCTTTTGATGCTATAAGATATCCTGATTCCTTAAAAAACACAAAAATTGAGGTATTGCAAAATTATATAGAAAGGGGCGGGGGATTTGCATTTGGTCTGACACCGAACACGCCTGAAAGCTTATTTGGAGTGCAAAATCTTACAGAAATTATTAAAGGTGAAACAAATCCGAGTGTTTTTTTTCCGACACCGGATGAGCTGATTCATACGTTACAAAAAAACATTCATCCGCTTTCAAAAAAAGACATTCCAATACGAAAACTACTCGCTAATTCCTTGCTTACACCTGCGTGTGGCTTCCGCAGTTTTAATATCCCTACACCCGAAGAGGGAGAGCAAATAGTAAAGAAATTGTTAGAGATCCAAGAACAAGCAGCGCAGAAATTAAGAGCTACATATCACTTAAATCTTGATAAAAAAGAGAAAATATAGCAATTAAGAAAAAAATAGAGTATTTACCAGACTGTAACTTTCTTATGTAAGAATAAGTCTGTCATTGTTGTAATATTAGCTAGTTTTTCTTGGACAATTTTATCGGCTTCATATTGTATAGTATTCCAACTTGCATCATCTTCGGGAAGAATACTAACAGATGCGACTAGTGGTTCGCTAATTGGTTTTCCTATCTGACTTAATATTCTAGCTTCAACTTGTTTTGCGCCTTTTACATTATCCGCTATTTCACCTGCACAGATGCCAGCAAGGACGTTATATATTTTTCCTACATGCGAAATGGGATTTTTTCCAGCCGCGGCTTCAAGTGACATTGGACGATTTGGAGTAATTAAGCCATTAGTTCTGTTTCCGCGACCTACTTGCCCGTCATCGCCACTTTCAGCGGAAGTACCTGTGACGGTGATATAAACCGTTCCCTTTTCGATGATATCTGCAGAATTGACATCCACGTTAACATTGAAACTTGGATCAACTATCTTCGGAACTTGATTAAGGATTTCATCAGAAATATCCTGTTTAATAGAAACATACGCATCGATATCATCTATTACTTGTGAAATCATAGCTGTAGCAACCGTTAGGTTGATATTTTTACCTTGTCTAAAACCCATAACTTTAATATCTTCTCCAATGGCGGGAATTCGTTGTATGGCCTCCTTCTGTAAAAACTGCTCAATCCCATGAACTAATTTTTCAGTATTTGACCAAGGAGCGTGTGATACCCCAAAGGATGTATCATTTGCAAAAGGAATCTGCTTGCGATAATCGAAGAGTCCTACTAGGTCTTGGCTACCTGGTTTGACTTTACAGTCAATAATAATGTCGGTTTTCAAATTCATATATCTAAAGGTCTCTTCAATTGTTTCAGTTATCGCCTCTCTAGCAAGCCGATGGATCGGTACCTTTTCAAGTTTGCCGTCCTTAATCACATCACAAATAGCTCTCCCGATCAGAGCAAAATAGATCGGTTCCACAACTAAGCCACCACCAAATTTTGGTAATGCTCGACCTCCTACCAGAGCTGCTTTATCAACGTTATGATGAAGAACAGTATCAAATTGCTCTAAATAATGCAAGCTCAATTTCCTAGAAAGGGCCTCAGCCGCGTTGTCACACATTGAGTCCGGGTGACCAGCACCCTTTCTTTCGACCATTTCAATTTCTACATCTTCAATATGTCTTCCGATAAGCTTTTCTACCTTAACATTTGCCATGCGTCTTCACTCTGCCGAAAATGTATTTACTTCCATCTCATAATTCCACAAAATATTATCTTTAATAACATTGACCGAAACTCTAATTAGTTCCGCACAATATCATTTTCGATTATCTTTAATATTTTTTTGATCTATAATTATCTTTCGGATACGTGGATACCGTACTCCGGATACCATCGAACGCCTGCCTCACTATTTCATTGCCGTCTTGAACGGTGGTATGACACCATTCGTTCACGATTCGTTCGTTGATGGAGTTGAGGCGGATGGTACGGGCGTAAATTACGTTGAGGGGAGGGAGATCGCGTGATAGACCGTCTCCAGAACTACCCATAGCAAGCTACAGGTACGATAAGATGCCCTGCTCTGATTGAATGTATTTCTTATATCATGAAACGCCTTCCTCACTATTTCCTTATTAGCTGAAGTGGTAGTCTGCTCCCACTCATCCACAATACATCCAATGATCTCGTCTAGGTGTCTTTGGCATGCACCACTTCTGCTAAATAGCTTGAACTCTCGCAGGGTCTGCCAAATTTCGTCCTTGTGATGTCGGAAATGGGTATTCTCCCACCACCTCTCGGTAGTGCTCTCCCGGTGGGCGATGTATCGCCAGAGCAGGGTTTCAATGTACTGCCAATGGTCAGGAATCTCCCAGTTGAAGGGGTGGGGAGTATTCGCCTCCCAGATCGCGAACTGTGCCGAGAGGTTAAGGAGAATTAAAGAGCAAAAATTATCCGATCATGGATGCTAAACGTTCCATGCCCCGGGCTCGTTCTTCCAATTCCTTAGCACGTTCCATCTCACCTAATTCTTGACTGATTTTTGCAGCATCAGCAAAATATCGTGCCGAGAGAGCGTATCTTCCTCGTGCCATTGCGGATTCGCCCTTCTTAGTAATATCCTTGCGGATTCTAATCATTTTCCACCTAGGCATAGCTGTAAAGGTTAGTAACGATTGGACGGCGGTCCGCACGCTATCAACAAAATCGCGATCACGGTTAAATTGTGCATCTATGATTCGATTATGAAATTCCCACCGTTTAACATTGAAACCAACACCCATAAGTTGACTAATTACATTCTCTAAGGAATCATCGGTGGAATCAATGTCCTTCTTTAGTTCGGCCATTTGATCCAAAGCGCGATCCCCGAGAGCGCCAGCTGCGCGAGCTACAGGGAGAGCGGTAACTACAATCTTCTTTCCTACTACTCCATAATCGCCTATTAAGTTCATAAGCGCCCTCCGTACGATAGTATCAAACTGGGCTCGTTGTCTTATTTGTACAGCTTGGATTCTATCGGTGAATTCTTTTCGCTTTACGGTATATGAAACATCTACTAGGGATGAAATTGTAAACCCAAGAGAATCAAGCTCTGCCCTTGAATCTCGAAACTGCTCAACTACATCATCTCCTGGAAGTTTAGCTGAATCTGCAATAGGGGAGAGCCGATCAAAAACACGTTGAGTACTCTCATCATAATCAAGAATTAGTTGGGTTACAGCAGTACGAACTAAATCATCAAAAGTTGAATGGGCTAGTTTAATTGCATCTTCGGCTTGATTAGTGTATGTTGAACTCTTAATACTCTTTTGGGAATACATGGAATTAAGGAGTGTCGCCATAACAGATTTGAATAACTCATCAATGGCTTCGAGTTCTTTACGCCCTTCTTCAAATTGTTCTCGAGTACTTTCTCCAGGTAATACAGCAGTTTTAGCAGCACTTTCTAACCGGCGGAATAATTGTCCAGCCTTAAAATTATATTCTTCTGATAAATTTGCGACGATTTCCTTGGTTGTATCATCATAAATACCTTTAATATTATCAAAAAACTCACCAAATCTTTCGTCGTAGCGTTTCATATAATCTAAATGCTCGCCGTAATTCAAACGCTTGTAAAAGTCCATAATTCCATCAAAGCGTTCCTTCTGTTTTTCGATCCAATCTTTAGCACCACGAACGGTATCGATTATTTCCTTACTCTTATCAAGCGGATAGAGACGGACTTTTGATGTTTCCCGAACTTTCACACCATCCTTAAGTTGTTTCAATATCATTTTCACAGATGGTTGAAGGGAAACAATCATTCCTACTCGAACGTGATCGATTTTTGCACGGGGTTCTCTTGTAATAATATCTTCTAAAAGAGAACGGACTTGTTTAAATTTTCGAGTGGCATAATCGGGATTTCCACGAGTAATAGAAGCTAGACCTGTTGAATAATTATTCACAGCATCAGCAAGTGCTTTTTTAGTTCTAAAAGCTTGAAAGCCCGTATCAATAGCTTGTTTCGCAATATCAGCCGCTTTGGCAAAGTTACGGGCGGCGCCATCATATTGTTTTGTAGCTTCAGTATTTACACTAGCCCTTCTCGCTTCAATTGTATGATATGTTCCTAAGAAAAGGAGTCCTCTAAATGCGCACGTATAATAAAGTTCCTGTGATGGAGTTGATTCCTCTACAGTCATAGGCAACGGTAAACAGTAATTTTTCGCAAGCACAGCTATAGCATGATACTGTTGAACCATCCCCATAATCTTTCTACCACTAATTCCATATTTTTCCAGAGGTGTGGCAACAAGTGCATGCTTTTCTGCATCCTGATAATCAGGTTCGAGTGCTTGGTAAGCAGTTTGAAGTTTGTTTAGACGGTCATTCAGAGTGGCGATTCTTCTATCTGGATCTTCGATAAATTCAATTGATGGTACTTCTCCAAACATCTCTTTAGCTTTTTTCTCCAAATAACGTCTGCTTTCATAGAAAGTATTATCTGCTCCGCACTGGAGACACCTAATTGTTACGCCCTCAATTAATTCTGGAATCTCTGTCGCGCAACGAGAACAGGGTAATCGGAGCCAAGTGGGTTTTCGGTCAGACATAATCATGAACTCCATACATACTTGTTTAGGTTACATTAAACGAATCCTTTTCTGTAAAAATCTCATTTATTTAGAACTTATTTAATAATTGAAATAATTAAGAGATTATCTCAGTCTAATCATTGCTAAGATATTCGTGTGATTTTCTATAATACAAAATTCTCAGTATCAATTATTTAAATTTATTTTAAAATTCAAGCCGCGAAAAAATAAAATATCATGAGAGTTATTTGGATCTTAAAATAACTGAGAAGAAGCATTCATATGTCCGATGATGAAGATGAATTAGAACGTTTGCGTCACAGAAGAATGACACAAATGATGAAGCGAATAGAGTCACAAAAGAAAAAAGAGGACACAGAGCATCAAAAATCGGATAAGACGGAACAATTTCTTGAAGCTATAATGCAAGCCACCGCATTAAATTATTATAAAACACAGATAGTTCCACAACGTCCTTATATTGCAAAGCGAATAATTGAAGTTCTACAATATTTAGTTGGTAATAATGTTCTTCAATCCAAACTAACCACAGAAGAACTTATTCTCATCGATCGAAAACTTACTGGAACCGGTCCTAGTATAAAAATAAAACGAACTGGGAAAGAGTACACTGACATTGCCACAGAATTGCGTGATAGAAAATAAAATTAGGTTTGAAAAGGAAAGTATGTTTTTTTTAAGAAGGTTTGAGCATTTTATCTAACATAGCTATTGCTACATCTTTAAAAGCTTCATCGACATGCGTTCCTATTTTAGCGGAAGTTTCGATATATTTACACGGAATTTTATCAGCAAAAGCCTGAACGTCGCTTTCTCGGACATTTCGAAGATCAGCCAAATCCACTTTATTTCCAATCAAGATGATGGGTATCCTTCCTGTAAAGCCCCATAATTCTTTCAACCAATTGACAACATTAGGGTTAAATGTGGGATATCGTGTTAAATCAAATACGACCATTGCACCGGATGAGCCTCGGTAAAATGATTGCCGGAAAAATTTGAAGCGCTCTTGCCCGGCAATGTCCCAAATACTAAGCGTGATAGTATGCTCATCTGTTATAACATCTTTTGTAAAAATATCGGTCCCAATAGTCATTTTGTAATCTTTAGCAAAGCTTCCCTTGATATATTGCTTTATTAAACTAGTTTTTCCGACAGCTGCATCGCCTAACAGCAGCATCTTTAATTTAAATGATCCCAAGATACATTGCTCCTTTATTTCTTGTAAAATGGATAATATACAAAGGATATTAACTTAACTTTTTATTGATAGCTCTTACATAAAAAGATTCTTTCACGAAAATTAATTGTTCTCAAAACTAAAATCTAAGGTAAAAGGTTTGAAAAATGGCTAAAAGGGGTCAGACCGAGTTTCAATTTACTTCAGAAATTTTACGCGAATTTTTGAATCCTATTGGAATTGAAGATATATTAGATTTATTGAAGCAATGGGGACTTGAAACTGGGGAAACAGATTTATCAAAACTAGATCTCTTTCTTAAAATGGTTGGAACTAAATTATCCCAAAACCAGTTTGAAAATTTATGGCTTTTGAGAGAGAAAATTGTGATTTTGCGAAGTAGAAGTTGGATCGTGTTTCGGATTAAAGACAAGGGCTTAAATATTTCAGATTCGCAAGATTTACAAAAAAAATGCATCAACTATCTAAAAAAAAGGCATCTAGAATTTAACAATCAAATCAAAGCGTTTGAATTAAACGATGAAATATATCTGACCTTAATATATCATGGCCCATTTCGACTTTATGAAGAAGATTCTTTTCAATTTAAAGTTATTCAGCCAATTCAGAGGATTAGGTGCCTTATAGACTTAAAAGACGGTATTATTCGAATCAATGGAAGATCAGTTAGTAAAATTCAATTAATTTTAATCATGTTGGAAGAGATTTTTGATACCAAGCTAAAAAAAGTTGCAATACCTGCTTATAAGATTAGTGACTTTGTAAAAGCGGAAAGTCCTATTAAAAAACTAACCGTAACTTGTCCTAGAACGGTAGGGGGATTTTCTGGAATCGAAAAAATTGTGATAGAGGGTCCAAATGTCGTTGAAGGATTGTATAATTTACAATCACGTCAAGAAATTCCCTTCTCCTATCAAGGATTACAGAAAGTTGGTCCTTGGACAGAAGCCAAATCAGCTAAGGCAAGGATTACAAATCGTGGTGATATTCAAATTAAAGATGAAAATCAAGAAAACCGACTTTTGAAACTAATACAGGATTAATGATCAAAAACGAGGGAGCCCCGCTTTAAACAGTTCTTCTTTAATTAAAAAGATTGCACAATTTGTGCAGTATAATTTCCCACCTAGAACTTTCCCCTCGCCTTCATTCAACTCTTTCTGACAATTGATTACGGAACATTTAGGACTCAATTGAATCACT
Organism: Candidatus Helarchaeota archaeon; assembly: GCA_016840125.1. The sequence continues at coordinate 10,877 of JAEOSY010000222.1, forward strand.
TATTAATAGATTTTTACGCTATTAACCCCATCAACTTTAAGAAATTTTTCGGTGATATTTGTTATAGGGGCCGCAGTTATAATGGTTAATTTAGGTTCGGGGAATAACTCAGGATCGTCAGCTAGGATCTGACGAATACTAACGCCTTCTTCCGCAATTATGGATGAAACTTGAGCAATTATTCCCACTTTCTTTGGTTCTGCAAGAATCTCTACTACCCCAAATCCAAATTCAGGTTGCTTGGCAATTTCCTGAAACGAAGGTCCTGCAGGTTTGATATTAGTAAAAATTTTTCGTAATTGCTCGTTTTCTAAAATCTTTTGAGCGGTATCAATAACAACTCGACGATCAACACCTAAAGCATGTTTCATTTTGGAATACGGTATTTCTATTTGCCCACAATAGATCTTTTTATCTTCACCGATACAGAGCCCTAATTCGAGAATTGTCCTTGCAACCTTTAATTTTTTAGGATTTTTGCTAAAAAGTCTTTGGATATCATTCCACATAAAACCATCTGACAGAGAATTAATTGGATGTAATATTTATCAATGTATATTTTTATGCAATTAAGTTTAAATATTGTGCAAATGTGCTTTAAAATACTTTATTGATAAGATTATATACATTTTTGTATATTAATGTAAATAAAAAAAGTAATAGATAAAACTTTCTATATGAATTGAAGAAGATATTCCA
>JAEOSY010000223.1 GCA_016840125.1 Candidatus Helarchaeota archaeon
GAGTCTAAGCTCCTCTTTTTTTTAAGCTCCATAAATTCACTTAAAATTTCATCATTAATTCTAAAAAAAGTGTTGATGTCTAAGCTTTCATTTTGCCATTCAGTTCCCGCTTGAAAATTCAGTATTGGGATTTTTTTTTCCTCTATTACGTTATTTCCATCATGGTCATATTTCGAACAGAGTAAATACAAGTGGAAATACTGGGAGTAGTCTTCAGGTTCTCCCTCAATAATCGAATAATCGTGATAACAGTCATTTTCTAAAATTTTTGTAAATTCAATTGAAATTGGGCGTGTAATATGGTTAAGCTCAATAATACTTATTACAACTCACTTGCTTTATCTTATCTATCCATAATTTTCATACCAAAAAAAAGCTATCCTTCTAAAATGTTTGTTTCCTCAAACACCCCTGAGATGTCCCACTGCAATTGCCCCGCGAGAAACCGAGCTGAGATAATCATTAGAAAAGTGGAAAGACTCGAACCAACAACGAAAGAGTCTAACCTGACTGGGTTGAAAATTTACAAAAGGGATTGTTATTAGTTTTCAAAACCCATTGTTATTTGTTTACAACGATTGTTAGTACTTTACAAAAAATATAGACCTCTTCGTTAAAAGTTTACAAGTGCCTCAGAACCTTACAGAAGGCTCCATTACGCGGTTGGCAGTTGTTAAACGTTTACCAGAATCCGTTGTTAGAAGTTTACAAAAATGTAGAACTCTTTGTTATTTGTTTACAAACTCTGACTGTTAGAGCTTTACCAATGAGGTAGATTGGTTTATTTATGACAAATACTCTCCCCAGAATCAGGCGATTATGACACTATTTAAAATTTGTCAAAAATTCAAAATGTAAGGAAAAATTACTTTCGGCTAACTTTCAGATTAACCATTAACCTTGTCGTTGTTAGAGCCTCTAAATTAGAAGTGATATTTCCGATAATATTGACGTCACCATAGGGTTCAGCGTCCTCGAGGAAAATACTAAAAGCATCTCCCATCGGCCAATAGCCAATATCCCCTTTAGTTGCCATTTTTGAAGATTTCTCTTTGCCCATTTTTATATCGATTGGTAAGTTTAACTGATTATTTCGTTTAGAAGCTTTACCTGTAATTGGTAACTTCGTAAGAATTCGTTCGACTGTTCTGGGGGCTTTGGTTCGCACGATTTGCCCTTCAACCACATCATCTTTCCCTATGACAGTAATCAGTATAGGAAAAACGTTTAATTCTTTGGATTTACTAATACTTATCCCTCACTTTTTAAGTAGATAATTTATTTGAGTCAAACGATCCATAATTTCAACCAATTCTCTCTCAATTTCTTGCTTCTTCATGGCAAGTTCCTCGCGGTTCGTATCCGTATTTAATTCTTGTTTTTTCAATTTCTTTAATTTGTCAACTAGGTTTATCTTTCGGGTTTCCAGCTCTTTCAGCATCTGGTTTTCATTTTTCAATTCTATCGTACCTTTTTTAATAATGTATGAATCAAAAGAATCAATAAAAACCTTTTTTTATGTGCGCGCATTCTCAATCTTATACAAAAGTATTGGAGAATCGCAAAGAATGTCAGCGGATGAACCTAAAATTACAATTAAATTTCTTTATTCTAACAAAAATATTGTTGAATATAAAGTAACTGAGGGGCAAGCGATGGAATTAGAAATTCTAGCGATTACAAAGCCCCCAAAACGCCTAATGAAAACAATTGATCGTGTTACAGAGGCGATCTTACTAAAACAGGACAAAGGAGAGGTTGGACTTGATATAATATTGGGATCAAGTCGATCTGGTGATATTTATAACGCTTTAAAATATCTCGAGTCAAAAAAGCTTATAGAACGCCGAAAAGACATTAAATTAATTAGAATTCTTTCAGAAAACGGATTGGTAGAAATTCAACAAAGGATCAAAGGGCTTCTATAAAAGCTCTGAACTCCTTTCTGAGTGGTAGTTTACACAAAATATTTCAGTAATGTTCTTTCATCTAATTCTTGCATCCAATTTATTTGTCCTACATTTGAGGGAGGTTGTGTTTCAACTAAGGATTGAATTTTTTTAATTATTGTTTTTGGGGGATTTAGCGAAGTATCAATCTCATATATTTTCTCTTTATCATGGCGTTCTAAAGCAGATGAGGTGCAGGATCCTAGAATCTCAGATTGCACATTTTCGAGAACCTTTTGGGGTGGAAATCCTTTTTCTATTAAACGCTGTTCCAGAATTTGTGGCTTAGTCCGGAGTATAATTAAAAATGAGAGGAGAGGATCTGGAATTATATCTGCATAATGTCCTTCGATTATTAAATTTCCAGAATGGGATTTTATCGATTTTTCAATGAAGGGAATGAGTTTCTCAAAATTTGCAACTTTTGTATGACGTTCATTGTCCGCTTTTGTTATAAAATCATTTTTTAATGCAATTTCAGTCAAATTTATACTGAAGGCTGAGAGTTTTTCTTTTAAAATGCTGGTGATAAATGTTTTTCCAGTACCAGGCGTACCTGAAATCCCTATAACAAGACGATTTTTTCCCATTTTTAAGAAACCAATTAATTTATTTTTTCTCAAAAAAGGCAATGTATTTAACATGCGTTTTCTGGGCGAGAATACCAGTACTTTGAACAACATATATAGTCAATTTGAGAGTTCCTAAATTTTCTCCTATACGAGAGAGTAAATGAGGGATATCATAAAAGCGAGCATGTCTTGTGCCCCATCCCATTACACAATATAAAATAGCGTCACGTTCAAGATCCCTGTTTGCGGTGGGCCATTCAATAGGATTTATTTGTAGAGCATAGTGATTTAAGAGGTATAATGGTAAAATACATAGTTTCCCACCGGTTCTAAGAACGCGGTTAGACTCTTTAATTAAGTTAATGTCAGAATTAAGTTCGAAGTGTTCAAAAGAACAATGTAGGGCCATTTTTGTGGCAAATCCATCTTCAATGGGCATATTACCAGCATCGCCCCCAATCTTATTGCCATGTATTCCTTCAGGAAACATCAAATCTTGTCGATATGTTTTGCAACTGTAGAGCTTATGGTATATTTCGGGAACTGGCGAATTACAATTTGCTATATCAATATAAATATCTTCATTCGTCAAATCTAATAATTTCGCTGCTAGATAATGCTCAAACGCCTTCTCAATAAAATTATAAGCATGCCCACCATTATAGTATTCTTGAAATTGATGGTATTCGGCGTATCTCAAGTAATTAATAAAATCACTTAAATTTGGTTTGAAATTCTTAATAATTAAATTACTTGCGTTTAATTGGTTCAATATTTCGGTATTTATCTGAGCATTATGTGTGATTCTCGATTTTTTCTTGGGTTTGCGAAGAACTTGATAATAATCCTCCCAGAATAAACGTTCTTTGACTCTTAAATTCAGGTATTTCCAGGCCTTCATGGGATGGATTGGCAACAATTTCAATTTGGAAAGAAGGTCAATCACTCTTTTTAGCTCCTTCAAAACCCTCCAGCACGGACTATTATAGTAATAGTTGTTGTTAGGACTAATTTATCGTTTTGGTTTGTAGTTATAACCTTGTGAATAAGAAAAAGCATGTTTTTCTTAATAAAAATTTTGTCCATTCGAGTCTTGCAATATAGGATATCCCCAGGTTTTATTTCAACGTCTGTAAATTGATACTCTTGCCCACCGTGAACTATGTATCGGGGATCCTTCACCAAATCCTTATATTCCGAGATCTGTTGGCGCCAATACCAAAGCGAAGGAAGCACAAAGGTGGCGGCAAAGGCAGGAAAGGCAACCGTCTTATACTTTGCATCAAAAACCCCAACGCTTTCAGTATAATTTATCATATTTTGTGCTTCAATTTTGAAGGGAGGGGAATCAACCTCCCGCCCTATAATTTTTTGGACTAGTTCCTCACTCATTGTTTTTCTTCCCAGAATTAAAGAATGAAATAATGTTTGAAATTAAATATCGCGTCTTCCACTAGTAAACTCCTCTATCCATTGCGTAGCCTCTTGGATTGTTGCGGATTTTGGGGGTTTTTTAAAGCCATAAGCAGATACGCTTTCCAATGCGCCTGAAATCTTACGATCTAACGCTAGTTTTACACCACGGATGATATCAACTAGGATAGCGAATCCATTTGGAGCATCAGTTGTGGATAGCTGTAAGTCTATCCGAACTTCCGCGCTATTTCCATAGTGATTTCCAAGGATCCAAAAGTAGCTAGAGCGATTTGTATTTAAAAATGAAACAAAATCAGTGGATCCTGCAACGATAGGTACGTCGTAATGAACCTGGCTTTTTACTGCATTTGTTTTAAAGCTCCGTTTCAGGGAACGCGCTCTGTGGAGTGCATTTAGTGATTCAGGTCCACCTCCTACATCCAGGCAGTAACTTTCCTTGATGTGAATTCCCCTATCAACTAACATTTTCAGAAGTTTTTTATGAATTATTGTACTTCCGATCTGATTTTGAAGGTCATCACCTGCTATAGGAAGTCCGGCTCCTTTGAATTTCTTTGCCCACGCGGGATCACTCGCCATAGAAACTGGAGTCACGTTTATATATGCACAACCTGCCTGCAACGCTTGTTCAGCATACCATTTAGATGCTTCAGTAGCCCCTGAAGGAGTAAGATTAATGAAAATCTCGGCGCCAGCATCCTTGAGCGAATCAATAACATTAACAGGTTGTGAATCATTTATTTTCACAATATTTTTCAAATGATCGGCAATACCGTCTAAGACTTCGCCTTTCTGTACAGTCACACCCACAGACGACATATCTATTAAGGAATACATGTTATTTGGCGGATTGAAAATAGCTTCTGATAAGTTTTTCCCGACTTTTCCTTCCACAATGTCAAAGGCTGCAACGAACTCAATATCAGAAACAATATATTCGCCTATATTTTCATAAATTAGTCCTAGGGGTTCAGATCCACTTTTTGCATACTCAATTCCTTGTAGTAAGGCAGAACAGCAGTTTCCCACGCCTGCGACCGCAATTTTAATCTTACCCATTTCCTAATCGCACTCCAAGATTGACTTCATGATTAAATTAACTTACTTTATTCACTTTATTTTAAGGTTTTTAATTACAAAACAAAGAACCCATAAATTATATATAGTAACCTTATCGGTTTTCTATTCTGAGGAAAAGTCAGCAATAGGTAGATTTGAGTGTTTAGAAATAAGAGGACTGCGGCAGTTGCCTTAACCATTGTTGTTATTTGTGCTTTTCTTTTTTGTAGCTTAATCTCTCTTGGTCTTGGTTTTATTAAAAACAACAGTGTATTGATGTCAGATGATCTAAGTAGTTCATTGATTGCACAAAATCAAAACTTAATGGTCAATGATATGCAGCCTTCAACGATAGAAGGTGCAGACATTGGTGGAGTAATAATTATCACACAGAGTCAAATAGCTATCGCAGGGGGATCTATTATTACCGCACTATTCATCTATTTCATTATAGCCACAAATGTACAGAATTTCAATTTGTTCCCTTCGCAGGTTAAGTTGAATCAATCTACCCGGCAAAAAATTTATGAAGTGATTGAACAGAATGAGGGGATTCATCTGCGAGAAATTTGTCGTGCGCTGGATAAGAAAATGGGAGTGATCCAGTACCATATCTACGTACTAGAAGGATCTAACTTGATTAGCTCCATGAAAGATGGGCGGTATAAGCGTTTCTTCGTAAATCATCAAGATTCTCCAGAGGAACGCATTGTGATTTCCTTACTACACCGTGAGACCACGGGGAAAGTCCTAAATCTTATTTATAAGAAGAATGGAAAAGGGATCTCGCATACTAATATTGCGAAAGAGATTGGTTCAAGTAGCCAAGCAATTACTTGGCACATTCATAAACTCGAGGATGCTGGGATCATTTCAACCGCAAAGAGAGGCTGCCAAAAATACTATCAGATAAATCCAAACTATCTACCAATAGTAGAATCGCTTCTGTAAAGAAGCCAAACGTTCTCATTCAGTCCTATTTTTGTGATTAGATGATTGATCCGTTAGAATTTACTACCAGAATTGAATCATACGTGATTAAAAACGGGATTTTAAAGAAATACTATCGATTTCGGGGAGCAAAGTACTATGGGGGAATAAGCACTGCGGATGTTGTTGGGTGCAATATGAACTGTGCGTTTTGCTGGGTTCATCCAAAGGTTCGCTACCGTGTTCAAGAAGTGGGAAGGTTTTATTCCCCCGAAGAGGTTGGTGAACAATTGGTTCAAATTGCAAAGGGAGGGGGATTTGATCAATTGAGAGTTTCAGGAGGAGAGCCAACAATAGGGCAGGAGCATTTAGTTGCTCTTTTAAAGTTTTTAAATGATTTTCCCTATACATTTATTCTAGAAACTAATGGGATGCTATTATCTAGGGAAGATTATGTGAAAAGTCTCAGAAATTTTAAAAATCTTTATATTAGAATTTCGTTAAAGGCGGCGGCTCCTGAAAAATTTATGAAAGTGACTGGAGCAACTAAAATGTCTTACTACTTGCCGTTCCAAGCACTCCAAATTTTAATAGACAATGAGATTGCCTGTCATGCATCAGTTTTGGTTGATTTCTGCACTGAAGAAGAAATAAAATTACTCTTACAACAGCTCCAAAAAATAAGTCCTGATTTAATGAATCGCCTTGAATTCGAATCTTTAATACTTTATCCACATGTTAAAAAAGGTTTAAAGAAAGTCGGAGTGAAGTTATAAAGCTTTTTCAGATAACATCAATTATGATTGTAAAGGATGACCACATAATTTGCAGAACCGCCAAGAACTTTTAATCTGTCTTCCGCATCTTGGACATAATACCATATGTTCGCGATCTATAGTTTTCTGATCCAAGCGGGTCCCGCATGATCTGCAGAACTTCCAATTTCCTAAAATGGTGCTTTTACACTCGGGACAAATCAGTTGTTTACTTGGATCTATTTTATCGATAAGTTTTTGTCCATAAAAGACTTTTACTTCATGAATCTTATCGGAAACAGCGTAGACACACGTTTTAAAGAGGTCCTGAGTAATTGTCTTAACAGCGCCTTTAAGGTGGAATTTTAAATATTCACCACATGCCGGACAATATCCTTCGCTCTTAATAAATATCAAAAAACGCTCTTTATGTGCGGGAGATCCACACCATTGGCAAACAAGAACTTCTTCATTGAATGAGATACTTTTTTGACAGATTGAGCAAGATAATCCATTGGCAACCCGAGTCATCTGCTTGTCGATTAAATTAATCTTGGAAAGATATTTATTAGTAATTACTTCTCTTGTTTCGGTGCTTATAGTTGAACTCCTACGGAGAATTCCCCCTAAAATTTCAATTAAATTGTTTCGTTCGATCATTAACTCTGAAAGTGCAACTAACTTTTGGTAAATTTCGGGGGATATTTCAGTATCAGTAGTCATCTTCCTAGATACCGCAATCATTCCTAAAAAATTATGTCGTTTTTCGAAAGTGAATTACGAGATAATAAAGGAATATATTCAATAGGGGCCAGAAAATGATTGCCAACAAGCCCATGGGAAACAATGAAACACTTTGATAATTCGTGCCCACCAACCGAACAATTATAATCCAAATTACCAGAACAAGACTCGTCACCAGCACATTCCTCAATTTAAGAGTTGCTCGATATCGCCATAGTATGACAAAACCGATGATAACAGGAGGAATATGAAGAAAATCAATGAAGAAAAGTGACGCAAACTCGAATCCCACAATTAATAGTAAGGGGAGAAATGCGCAGAATAAATAGTTATTAATAATTTCATTGTTACGGTAATAAAGAAATGCCATTGAGAATGATAAAAACCACATACTCAAGGAACAGATAACGATGGCATCTCCTGCTTCGATTAGACCACCCAAATTCTCTCGAATGAAGGGGTCGTATATTAATGGATCGATTACTAATTGGAAAAAAACTGAGATGCCTATAGCAATTAAGATTTGAATGATAAACTTTTTACGATTGAGGATCTGCGAAGTAGAGCTATTCATGAGTCAATAATTTACTCTTGAGACTCTTAAGAATTGTGGAAAAAGAAGTCCAAAACATTTTAAAATTTGAGCAATAATTAATGATATCTAAGAGGTGATCTTTTGGCTCAACCGAAAGTTGTAAGTGTAGAGAAAGATACAACGACGCTAGGGGAATTAGACCCGAAAAAGTTCGTCACATTTAAAACAAGAGAGATCGCAGGGTTCCTCAAATTTGTACATGATACCATTGCGAAAAATGATGTAGCTAAGGCGAAAGAACTTGTTGCCGGCTTTTTAACAGAGTTAGCCCAGAAATTAAAAGAATAACCCTTATTTTTTCTATGTTACCAATGCTTCTGTAAATCCGAGGCGACCTTTTCTGGCGATCTGAAGGTCAAAGCCATCTTATACCCAATCTCAGCGAAGCCGCGATCACTTATGTCTAAATTTTTAAGCGGGCGAGACCAGACCATCCCAAATATTCGGTAAGATTTATTTTTTGTCCCATAAATATCAGAACAAATGATGAAATTAATTGATCTGACACCCATTTCATGATAACCATTGAAGATTTTATGTAATCCTTCAGCGACATTCATCCACGCCTGATCAGATAGTGGAAAAGCAGAGTAAGACTTGGAAACAAAAAGGACCTCATCAGTTCCTGCCAAAGGAGCCCATGGTGAAATGAAGGAAAATTGATCATCTCCAGAACCCACTTCTCCAATCCAACGAGGACCATTCAGTTCCTCTTCTATATAATCTTTAAAGAAGTTTTGTTTATTTTTATTATAATACGTCTCACTTTCCTGGAGAATTAATCCCAAAAGTGGAGGCGCCACGGGTAGAATTAAAGTTTGGTAGTGTGGGTGGACTACGGAAGAGGCAGAAGGGCGAAGATAATTCATATTTACTGTAGGATATGATTTTTCACCACGATTGGATTCATAATGACTTTGAAAGAATTTCTCAGAACAATGGAAACCATCATAAAGTTGTTTAATTTTTATATCCTTCAATAAAACAGATTCTTCCTGGCTTGCAGTTATTCGAAGAATACCTATTTTGGACCAAGACCAGAGATTGGGGAAACAAACCGCATCATTCACTTGTATATGACCAAAAATCGGATCTTTTGGAGCATATTTTTCAGGATCGGTAAAATAATGAACGCGGGGAGTCATTAAGTCTTTGAGAAGTCCTTCGGGAATAACATAGGGTTTATAATCAGCACGGGTTGTAGAAACGGCAGCCCAGAACCATTTTAGTAGTGGATGCAGTCGAATTTCACTTTCGTATTCCTCTTTTCCAATATCCTTTAAGCTTGGGGGGAGAACCTTTTTAATTGGGATTATAATTTTTTCTAACTTCACGCTTAAATCTCCAATTTAGCTTTGTATTATTTGAATAAATCGATCATATTTACCATAGGATAGGATTTTCCTCCAGGGTTGGAATCATATTGGCTTTGAACGAATTTCTCTGAATAAAGACGAATTTCCGTTTTACATTCTTCTTTTCCAATATCTTTTAAGGCTACAGGTAAAATCCGGATGAGGGGGATAATAAGTTTCTCCAATTTCATAGTTATCCACTCTAGGTAAATGAATTGAATAAATTGAAGTCATAGCTGATTTCATATTTTCATTCATATGTAAAATATTATCATAATATTTAAAATCTCTTTTCAGGATAATTAAGTTTAATTATGTTTTGAAATGAAAAGAATTAGGAGAAGAGATAATGAGTGACTCTGAAAATAAATTTACAGACAATTTAATCTGGCCGTTGATTTTCTTGGGGATTTTTATTCTATTAATTGCCATATCGGCTGAAGTTGATTGGTTTTGGAATGGTGGACTCTATGGTACTGTACCGCTCAAGGAATTAGCTTATGTATGGCTATTTTCCGTTTTGATGCCCTTACTATTGATAATCGGGTGGATATTAATAAATAAATTGCCAAAAGAGGGCAAAGAACCAGTACGGAGGGAAGGTGACAAGAAGAAGTTTATTTGGATGATAATTATAATACTCATCATGCAAAATACGGTGCCTGTTTTCTACTTGGTATTCAATCGTGACCAATTATTTGTTGATGTAATTATCGCAGGTCTATTAATTGGAAATTTCATTGCGATGGCAGCTCTGGCAGAATATATCCCTGTCCCTTCAGAACAAGCGAAAATTAGAAAGCGATGGTTAAAGTATTTTCTTATCGCAGTTCTTCCATTTTTTGTACTTGTGGGAGGGCTTATCGGTGCATCCTGGGCGGTTACTGGCGGGACACAAGATACGCTGAAGTTAATCTATTGGATTATGATGTGGGGTGTGGTAATGCCGTTATCCTTTGTTTTTCTGGGAGTAAGCTGGAAACTGGGGGGAGGAGAGTCAAGAAAAGCATTCAACATTGGCTTCGCAGGCATCATAATGCAATATTCATTCCTTGAGGACTTCTTATTTTATGCCTTAAATGGGCAACCACAACCTCCTGGGGGATATCAAGCTTTACTCAACTTTCCTCTTGATATTTCGCGCCTTTTCGGTCACCAAGGAGTTGCATTGAATACTATGGAGCTCGTAATATGGATGACCATAATGATTTCTTTAGCGGTTATTGTTCTATTTGATGTCCCCTATCTGGTTTATAAAAAGATATTCAAATAGTGCGAAAAATATTTAACTTAAACCCCCTTTTTTTTGATCTTTACCTATTTCAGTAGCTTTATCTACAAAATTGTGCATATATTTATAACCTATTACATTTTATAGAATTTAAGGAATAGCCAGTCTCTTTAATGCTATGGAAATTAAAAAAAAGATGGTGAAGAAGTAGATGAAGATATTAGTTACCGGGGAATATCATGCTGGGAAATCGACATTTGTCCGGACAGCGTGCAGTAAAAGTGAACGTCCAGCAATTAACATCGATCGTGGAACAGACGATCAGACTACTGTCGCCATGGACTTTGGAGTCGTTGAATTGAAAGGATTACGGTTAAGTCTCTTCGGAACCCCCGGTCTAGCGCGATTTGATATTATTCGCCGCATTATTTCAAAAGGGGCTGATGCAGTCGTCTTTCTGATAGACTCAGCAGATGAATTGATGGACTACCGTGTTAAATATCTTTACGAAGAAATTACTAGCTATTTATCGCCAACTAAGATCCCTTATATCTTTGCCGCTAATAAACAGGACCTTTCAAATGCGCGGACGCCCGAGACACTCAAAGCATTTTTCAAATTTGTGGGCGATGAATCAGTTTATCCAATTTCCGCAAAGGATTACGAAGATGTGCAGCGATTGTTAATGAAAGTCATCGTTAAGCTAGTTGATAAAGTGTGGCCAATGCTGCAAATGCTCTATAAGTATCATGGTAAGGTGAAAGGCGTAGAATTAGTTTCTAAGGGATTGGAAAAAGGAAATTATGAAACGCGCGCATATTTACGCTGGTTGGAACGTCGAAGATTGATTGAAGTCGATTGGCGACAGCTCGTTTATTATTTATGTGCAGGGCTACTTAAAATGCTGGAAAAGTGAAGCCCGGTAGTGTAGCGGCCAAATTTGTGAGGTCATTCATCGGGGGCCCTGGTCTTATTTTATGAGGGATACCCCTGGACTCCGGTTCGAATCCGGGCCGGGCTACTCTTTTTATTTTTCGTTGTTTTTTGGGATTTTTTTATAAAAAATTAGTTGGTTATACCCTTAAACAATAAACTTTTTCTAATTCCTTTATGTAGAAAAGAGAAATTTAATTTTACTCCCTTTTGAGGCAAGGATGTGGATGTCGTCGCATATTTTCGAAATAAAAGATTGCTACTAATGCCAATCCACTCGTGATATAAAGGAGTTCAAACCCTGGAATACCTCCTTCATTAGGAATTGATTTTTTTTGTACAAAAGCAAGCTTAGTATAAGGGGGTAATATGTGGGTATTGTTTGTGCTTGGCGATTCCACACCCGTATAATTGATAGTAATTCCAGTAAAAGCAAGATTAGTTGGACCCATCCACAAGTCTTGATAATTATCTATAGTCTCAAAACCGTGTGTCGATCCAAGCGATACAAATGTACCATGAGTGTGCGAAGGATTGGTGTTTTCATGTGTATGGTTCGGAACCATGGAATA
>JAEOSY010000224.1 GCA_016840125.1 Candidatus Helarchaeota archaeon
AGAATACGAATTTAAAAATATAATAAACCGATAAAAATCTTTTTGGGAATGTAATTCATTTTATAGTATTTTTTTGGTGGATACACTGTTTCTATTCCGAAGAGAACACAATTATGAAAATCTAGCAGGAAGGATTGATGGGACATTTTTCTTCTTTCACACCCTTTTCAAAACATAGTGAGTGTTATCTAAAAAAAGGGGGGGAATTGAGTTTAAGGGGTTGCTAACAGAGAGAGTATCGAATCCGTAGCGTCTCCAAATTCCTCTTGGAGGCTGGGGTCTACGACCCATGGATTTTTGAAAATTCCATTTCCGAAGGGATTACCTTCTTCGTCTACTTTGAGTCCCGTGAGTTTCGGTTTAATATCGTGTAGGATTTTATCGTAACACTGATTATATTCCTCATTTTGGCAGAGTACAATGCACTCGTCAATTTTTTCGATCATTGCGTTCTTCCGGTTCTCGGCGGGATTCCTCCAAGCACTATCAGTACTGTCTAACATCGTCTGCTTCAGGATTTCAAGTTCGTGACAAGGGCCCTCCTTGTAATCGGGGATCCCATTTCCATCATAATCTACGCTGACGATTATGACATCCCAAGCGGAAACCGCAGGGTAGAGATTGTTGTAACCTGACCAAGTATCTATTGAGAATTCATTATCACCATCGACCCAATCGACAGTCCCATCTAGATTTAAATCAGGGGAAAAGGAAAAACTATACCAGCTATATTCAGACCCGTTAATTGTTGCCCAATAAGCATTTTGAACTTCCCACGCATGTACAAGAAGACCATTTACACCTAAATAGGTGACGAGGTCGTAATCATATATTCTAGTTTGGACAATCTTAGCTTTGAATTCCACAATGATTTTACTCTCATTTGCCAAGCTCTGATCGAAATTGATCGTAAACGGATTGTACCGTGTATATAACGCACCGCAACTGACGTCGACACAATTGTCGTCTTCTGTTCCAATTATTGAGTATATGCCTTTGTTTTCAATTAACCATGGATTACTTAGTTCTTCGATTCCATCAGACCTTTGAACTCCAGAAGGCGCTTGAGTTGATACAAGTGAACCTAAAGTTCCAAAACTTAGCCCTAGAATTCCAAGAACGAGAATCATTACTACTATTTTTTTGTTCATTTTGATTCCCCTTAATTTTATAAATTAACTATTATTTAAAATTAATGTATCAGTGATACATGAGAGAGGATTACATGATTGATCTGTATCGATATCCAACGACCGTGATCACATCTCAATTCGAACTAATCATCAAATTCTTCCCCCGTTTTATTTAACTGATCGTAATGTTTGAAAGTAGAGAACTTAATGATCTTTAAGATAAAAAAATAAACAGAGATAGCGGGTACTGCCCACAACACAGAGGAAAATAGAAAAGGGGGGAGGAAAAGGTTCAAAAAAAGGTGGGCAGTACCTCTCGCGTTCTCAGGTTGAATTCCTCATCTACCCCTATACTTATGAATCTGATACTACATTTCCAGTCGGACGAATTTAACACTTTCTGATACACTACTCCCCAAAGGGGTTTTTTCTAAAAGTTCCCTAATTTTCTGATGAGTTGGTACACTTCTCACGAATATTGATTCCTAACGAATGCTAATGTTACAAGGAATGTTTAAGTGAAGACACGATTTTTTCTTCGGTTTTACGGAGCTTCTCTAATTCATCACCTGTTGGATGGTCCTCATAAAAGGAATCTATTAATATGGGTTCGATGATCTCCATCATTGCCTCACGATTGTCTGTATCAAAATCCGGGAGACAATATTGGCAACCGTTATATCCATGCTTGAGCGCCCGTTTGATATCCTTATAGGGAACTTTATGTTTATTTTTAATTTTTTCAACCCAGGAACAATCGTTTTTATGGACTTCTCGTAAATTGCGGTTGGCAATAAAAGGATAATCTCCAACTGCGAGCATATAAGTAATTTCTCCCATTTTTAAATTATCAATGAGTTGGGCAATTGAGAGCCCATAGTGGCCGTTATCAATATTTTCTGGAAGCTCAATTGTGATATTTGCCAGCGAATTCTCACCTTTTCTTAAAGTCAGGTCTTTAATCGCTGCCAGTTTTCCAGCATTAATTTTAAACTTACGAAGGCGTTGAGACTCGTAAATTAATTCTGCTTCTTCTAATGAGGTTGATTCTGCTAATCTGCTAGAAATTTGAATCACGATATTAGTATTTTCAGGGAAGGTCTGGGCGTCAATTTCCAAATTCGATACTTTCTCTTCAGAAATCATGTTTTGAATGTAAAATTTGAATTGGTTTGTTCCCCCATTTACCACATCCACAACGCTAAAGTTTTTCCACGCTGCATTGTTGTTATCGCTAATAAAGTGATAGAAGTCAGAGGTAGATTGTATCATACTTGGATTGGGAGCGGGATCGTCACCGCTTTGGATTAAGGCAATAAAGCAATAATGCCCCGGAGAGGGTATTAAACTCTCAAGCCATATGAATGGTCCAACTACCAAAACATCATCTGACGCCATACTTGGGATCACAATCTGATCGATCAGATTCCATGCTGCGGGTGTTGGAAATGTAGATGGATGTGACCAATATAGAGTTGCCGTACCAGATGTGGCTTGCGTCCCCCTATTCTGGATTCTCAGGTAAATGTAATTATCTTGCCCAAATTCGACTGGCTCTCCTAAATCATCTCGATCCATGTTTGCCGTCGAAGCCAAGTCCTGAGGTGACGGGAGTTCGTCGTTGAAAATGATAACGTCCGGACTTCTATAATAGATTCCGCCAGTAATGGGTTCTCTTCCATCGTCTCCTAAATTATCCCGTACGAAAAGATCATGATCAGGTAATCCTAAATAGATATATGCTCCAAATCCACCCGGATTTTCAGCTGATACGGGCGTATCATCTACATATTTTACGTCGTCGGCGTATGTAAAAGATTCTGCAGCGGAGATTTTCCCATCAGCATTAGTATCAACAATTTGCTCTAAAGCAGATCCATCTGGGTAATTCCCATTCATTGCTGCAATCCAATCATGGGCGAAAAAGTCAAAATCCGCCCAGCCCCACGAACTTTCGGTTTCAATACATGCGGCGGCAACGTGTGTCCTTTTAGCTGGGCTATTAGAAATGATGGGATCAAGGAAGCCCCCTGAAAAACATTGCTCCATCATGACGATCAATGCTCCAAATTGTGGGAGAGTACTTAATTGATCACCGAAATCAGACGCAGAATACAAATCGTAACCAACAGCGGAATAACAGACTAAATATGACTGCCCATTGTGGTATCCATGATTATTCATATGAATTAGCAAAAAATCAGCTTCTTCAAGTGTGGCTGCAATATCATCAAGCGCTGAAATAAGCGCTGCTCTTGTCCCCGCCCCAGTCACCTGTATTCTATATGCTGTATCATCTCCGGGCCAGTTGCCCAAAGGATATGATGCAATATTATTATAATTTAGAGTCCCATCATGATTTAGTACTGTAATATTAACTGGGTCAAACTCATAAATATCTATGAGAGTCCGGTAAAGAAATTCTAAATCGTTAACATGCCGATTATCCGATTCTCCAGAAAATAAAATGGCATACCGCGTTCCTGTTGCATTTCTTAAACTGTTTGTAATTCCTGGAATTGGTTCAATTCCAATTTTTCTTTCTTTTTTTATATCAGTCGGTTTTATAGGAGTGTGAAACGCTTCAAATTTTTCTCGATCGTTGAAGAAAAAAGCAGGCGGGAAATTAGCATCCTTCGTTTCGTAGATCTTACCTGTTTCTGCATCACAAAATATATGCTGACAGGAATGACCCCAGTTGGAATTAGGAACCATATCTTTTAGAACAAAAGCAGTCCCTTTTTCTAACCGTATTTTTTTATCAGGTAATACATCAATTTCTTTATTTACCTCAAAAGATTCGTCATACAAATATAAATTAACATCATCTGCTAATGCTTTTTTACCAAGAGCATTATATTTTTTTATGCTATTTTTAACATTTTGTTTTATTTTCTTTTTAATCGCATTGGAAAGTTTCATTTCCTCTATCTCCTCTAACTTGTTTCATTAAAAACATTAAAATATCGATCATGGGGCGGAGCTTTCCCATATCTTAAAATAACCCGATAACTCGGAGGATAATTTTTCAAATATGGTGGAAAAGTTGCTTTAATTACTTTTATATCTTGCATATTATTATTCACTAAGAAATAAATTGCCGAATGCCCCCAATTAGCCTTAGGTTCAAGATCCACAAAGAGCATAACTCCATTGAAGGGCATTTCTATTTGCTTAGGTCCTAATTTGATCATCTTTCCCTTTTCTATAGGCTTTTCATCCCAATATATTATTGAACTCTGCCTTTCCTCACTTGATATGGTATTTAAGATAATTTCTACTAGCTCTTTTTTATTGAATTTACTCATTTCTACTCTATCTCAAATTAGTTTTTGCATTTCCCTCTCGAAAAAAATAGATTCAACTTGTTTAAAAAAGTGAATTATTTTCAATTCTTTTAGAACTTTTTATTAATAAAAATGTATCTATGATACATCTATCGCAAAAAATGAAGCTTCTCAAATTTCTTACCTTATATTAGTAAAAAGTTGTTTTTTTTTAATGGTGAGTGCAATTATAGGAGGGTACCGCCCCAATACAAAAGGAAATATACGGGGAGGAGGGGGTTGGGGTTCAAAAACAGAGATTGAAGCGGTACCTTTCCCCTACTAAACATGGTTAAAGGGTTAATCTTCAAAATTTAATGCTTCCTCTCCTTTTTTGCGAGTTTTTCTACAAATTTCAATATTATTTATCTAATATATAAGACTTTTCTTTTTTTGTAATGTGGATACATTTCTTCTTGTTGTTGAATTGGAGTTTGCCGCTAAATTCAGGACTCAAACGCTGAAGGTTGATTGAAGAGTTTTATCTCGCTTTTGAAAATTTTCTTTCAACGTACTCCTAAATCCGTACAATTTTTTTCGGATTTATGGGTGTTGGATGCCTTGCATGATCATCTCCAAGGATCACATCTATAAATGATCCCTTTTCTGGTTCTTTTAATAAGACTCCTTCAATTGCCCGCTCATTAGGTGCAATTCGTAAATATCTCACTAAAACATCTCCGACATAGGCTATTAAAGGATCTGCAACAAATCTGAAATTTCGTCCGAAAATTTTTATTGCAATTGCCTTACGTGCCTTTTGACCTTTAACCGGTGGAAGAATTACTTCTTTTAGTTCATAATTTGCGATGTGGATCTTGTCGCAATCGTGATTCAATTTCGGATCTATTGGGTGCGTCACTCTTATCTTAGGCATTTAATCATCTCCTTATATTTTTGTAAATTCAATTTCATCAATTAAAATCTCACCCTTTAAAGTCCATAGAAATTCAAAGGTTATTGATTCTACATTGGCAAGATCTACCTTGGGTGCACTCAGACTTTTAATAGTCCAAGCATGTAATGGGATTCTAACAGTTTTCATTGCAGATTTCGTGCAGTGACCTTCCTCCCAATCCACGCTCGCTACAAATTCTGGCTTATATGGATATGGAATAGTTTGAAAATACCCCACTCTCACGGCACGAGAATTTCCGCCATTCGCTGTACTTAAACGCACATAAAAATCTTGGGGTTGGTCTTGAGGATTAGCGTCTGGATCTACCGTTTGTGTCACTCGAAAACTCATGAATTTATATTCTGAGATATTGCGTTGTTCTTCGGGGAGGGGTATCTTTGTTTGATAGGTGGCTGTAGTATTGTTCCACTTTAATTTTAGCCCCCGAGTTTGATGGGGTGAATTAATATTCAACGCTCCCAGGAGATTTTCTTCTGGTGTGCCAGCCAGATTATTATACGTAACGTCACCCCCTAAAGAATTTTTATCTAGTTCTGGATAGATTTCGAAATGATCAACTGTATGTCGCATTGAAGTAATTGGGCGATACTGCGAGTGTACTTCCACTTCTGCAACTTGTGGAATTTTAAGTTCTCCCGTAAAGTAATCGATCTGTTCAGTAAGATCGTGCAAACAATATTGCGCGAAAGCAGTCATATAACCACATAATAATAATTCGTGGATTCCACGACTTAATACCTTCGGTGATGAAGTATCAACTCTCCATTCAATATCCCATTCTGTATTAAATCGATTGTGGGTTGCACCATAAATGAATACCATTGCTTTTTCGACGGTTGCCCGATCATAGAAACGGAAACCAGTACCTGTATATTGCGTTGCGGGACCCTCTTTCCCTCGAACGTCACCATCATTGCTACCGTAAATACATAAAAATTTAGAAGTGGTCAAAATAAGGGGATTTGGGGAGGTTCCACTGAAATCAGTTGGTGCTAGAGCTACTACTCCGAGGATATTGAAACCATATCCAAGAGTTTGGTTGTAGATTTCTGCTTGAACAACTCCATCACCACCACGCGAATGTCCCATAATTAGAATTTTATCCATATCAATTTTTCCTTCGAATAAACCTGGGTTATCATTCATTGATTGGAGGAGTAAGAGGTGTTCCAACATCGCATACCCGCGTGTATCTTGGTTCCCATTAATATCATTTATAACATTACAATCAATGCTTACAGCAATATAACCATGAGTAGCCAGATGATCGAGCAAATAGGTATATCCTTCGTAACTTGGATCTGCACTTGTATGCATCCCATGCATAACTACTATGAGCGGATACTTTTCGTAGATTTCTGATACTGATACATCATTCCCCACTTCATCTGCAGGGTAGCGAACCTCAGCTCGCAAGGGTAATGACAGTTCTTGATCAGGCGTATCACCCCAAATGCAATCCGGCTCCCAATCACACCAAACTCCGACTGCCGGAATTGTCACCGCGGGTTCATCATATGTGGTCTTTCCTGCCTTGAATTGCGTGCCTGGCAATGAAGGGTCCTCCGTGACATGAAACCCCACGACAAAGTATCCATCAATCATATCAATTGGTGAATTAAATTGGTCATCAGCTTCAAACAATGCGGGATTCGGATCATTATTGCCCAAATCCGCAACCAAATCGTACTTTCCTTTTTGTTGGGGATCATCCCACACGGTTTCAGCATTATAATTAATGCAAGATGAGGATACAATCACTTCGCTTATTGTTCCAGTAACATCGGTTAAGCTATTATCTAGCGACCACTCTTCATCACTCTTATGTTCCACAACATAATAGCGGACTTTCTTGCCGATCACATCATCACTTATCCCGAGTGGATCGAGCGCAGCACGAACTGGGGTGCCAATGGGGAAGTTATTTGTAAACATGAAGTATGGAGCGCCAGAAAGGAACTTACCCGCAATTTCCATTGCATTGTCACAACCCATGTAAACCGGTTTAGTCCGGTAAATATTATCGCGAACGACGAGTGTTGTTATAAGACGCTCAGAAACAATATCTGCCTCTCGTAATATGCGTTCATCCGCTCGGAATTCGTGTTCGATCACAACCCGAGCAATTACGTCATATCTACCGGGGCGTACTTGCTCCCGCGCCCAGAGGGTTGAAGTAAACTCACTCTCTTCAGCTGAAAGTCTAATCCTTTGGATAACTTCAGACCTATCGAGATTTCGAATTGGAATAATTGGATTCCCTACACGCCACTGATACTGTCGTTCAACGAGAAATAAGTCTATTATTGCCCCACTAGGAAAATTTCGTCCATGAATTCGGACATCATCACGCCCTAAAACTAATCCTCTTTGAAGGTTCCCTTTCTTTGAAATAGGATATAAGCGTAATTGTTCCATTATTTCCTTTATAGTAAAAGTAACTGTTCGGATAACATTTTTTTTCTCTAGAATTTCTATTGTAAATCGAAGATTCGCCATTTCTTTTAAAGCTTCATCGAAATTTTCATAAGCGTAACGCCCTCCTTTCCTAGGAATACCGATCCCAATGTCTGGCCATAAAACAGTAGGTTCTATTCTGCCGTATCGATCTGAGACTAAAGATACATTAAATACTTCTATACTCTCAGCTAACAAACGGATTGTGTATGATTGTTGAGGAGATAATTTCTGCAGATTAATAAGAAGATTATCCCCCACTTCGAATTCAGTCCGAACTCTTCCCCAACCATCCAAGAGCAAAGTATCTTCTCTAAAGGATGGGAGCTTCCTTTTAGGAATTGCAATTTCAAAATATTCATCAGCCCCGGCGTTCCAACGCACCGAATTGGCTGTCACATGAATAGCACGATTACTTGAAGGGTCATAAATTCTGAAATAGATATCTGGCTTATTCTCGAAAAGTTCTTTAAAATCCTTCTTTGAGTACCGTAATTCAAAGTATCCTGAATTATTAGTTGAGGCATCACCAAGTAAATCATCGAATAATAAGTCTTTATCATATGCTCTAACTATTAAATTTGGTAATGGCTTTCTAGATTCTTTTTCAAAAACTATCCCACTTATTTTAAATTCTAAACTCAAACAAACATCTCCTTTTTATGAATCAATCTTAATTCTCTGTTTTAGGGCAATAATCTCATATTTTTCTCCTAAAATAAAAATTAATTCCCCTTTGTAGCAGTTTTACTCTAAACCTATTAAAATATAAATTTTGGAAATATAGTAGATGAATAATAATATTTTTTTTGAAATTCTTTTTGTTTCCCTATAAAAGTGTATCGCCGTTACGAAAGATCAATTATCTTCAGTCAAAAATAGATAAAGAAAAGTAAGGAGTTGAATATTGGGTTGATTCTCATGATTTTAAGTTATTGCAGGAAAGAGGATCAACTCCATGGAAGTCCATTTGGATGAACCTAAATAAGGAAATTTTCATATAAAAAGCATAATAAAGTCTGATTGGGGAATTAATTTTATTTCTATGATAGATTTACTTCTTGAAAAAAGACCTCATGTTTTTGTGACACCGATACATTTATCTATTATAATATTTTTAAATTGACCAATAAACCAGATGGATAAGCACTTCCTTAAGATAGTCTTCTAATTGTAAGAGGGAGGTAGATTATCATAAAATCTAAATGCAACTTCATAAACAGATTAAAACCTAAAATTTTTATTGAAAAAAATTTGGTTAAATCTCAATTGATAACTTTAATACTTGCTATTACTTACTTATTTTTATGGATACAGGAAAAGGGGTGTTAAAAATACTGGGTACTCGGAGTGTTCGGAAAGGGATCGAAAAATTAAGGGAACAAATTCAAAAATCTGAGATTTATAGTAAATGGCTTGGTTTACTTGAATGGTTAAATAGTGATCATATTCGGCAAAGTCGGAGATTCTTTAACCTTTTTTTTGAAATACCTAAATTTTTCGAAAATCGAGGTTTTGGGAAAGAATATCATGAGGTCAATGCATTTATTGAAGAAATTCCGGAACTACTGATATCTCTCTCTGAAGATCCGTTAGATCGATCACCAAATACTCCAGATAATCCATCTAAATTGAAAGATGCAATAGATGAGGGGGTATTTGACTCAAAAATTCAAAAATTTAGAGATTTACTACAAAAGATACAGGAAATAGATGAAAAATTAAAAGAAGTA
>JAEOSY010000225.1 GCA_016840125.1 Candidatus Helarchaeota archaeon
GTAGATGGGTTTCTTCGTGCATCTACTATTTCAATAAGCCTTGGTAGTCCAAGAGTAACGTTGAACTCAGCTGCCCCTGCGTAATGGAACGTTTTTAAAGTCATTTGCGTCCCGGGTTCTCCAATTGACTGGGCAGCAACGATCCCAACAGCTTCGCCTGGTTCAACAAGCGCGCGGTGATATGATTTCAGAATCTCTTCTATAAGTGTAGTAAATTGATTTTTATCAAGTTCAATTTGTGTTAATTTTGTTGTTAGTTTGTCTAGAATTGATGGAGGAAGTTGGTCGGCTTTAGCAAGTTCTTCAATTCGATTCGTAACTTCAGTATCATCAGACTGAATGGAGGGTCCATTGAATTCTATTTCGCTGATTACGTTCTCCAGTATAACATCAATATTCACGGCCTTACCGTGATCGCTTTTAGCAGGATCAATCCTATCTTCGCCATATTTGAACTGAATGATATTTCCTACAGCATTTCGCACGGTCCCATCATATTCTACTTTAATATCTTGAAGGGCATTGATCAAACGGCGCTGCATGTAACCACTGGTGCTGGTCCGAACGGCTGTATCAACTAACCCTTCGCGCCCACCCATCGCGTGGAAGAAAAACTCGATTGGAATTAACCCTTTGTAATAACTGGAATTAACAAATCCCCGAGCAGGAGCGCTTAAATCACCTTTTTGGAAGTGAGGGAGGGTTCTCTGACGGTATCCCCTGACAATGCGTTCGCCGCGAACTGACTGCTGTCCGACACAGGCAGCCATCTGTGCTAGATTTAATGGATTTCCTCTTGCCCCGGTTTTGGTCATTATAACGATATGTTTATCGATCCCTAAGTATTCCCCAGCCACTCTTCCTGCTTCATCACGGGCTTCTGATAAGACGCCCATAATTTTCATTTCAAGCGTTTCCAATAGTGTCCGACCCGGTAGACGCTGCAGTTCTCCTCTTTTATAGACTTCAATTAATTTATCAACCATGTTGGCCGCATTTCCTAGAATATAGTTAATTCGTGCATCAGCCTCTTCTTGGATTTCAACATCATCAAGACCAATAGTAAATCCGATGTGTGTAATAACTTCAATTAACATACGAGCAACCGAATCGAGAAATTGTCGACCCTTCTGTGTGCTATAATCTTTAACGATCCGATGCAAAACACTTTCGGGCTGCCCAGCACCAATGGCCTTCTTATCTATAATCCCCGTTAATAATCGTCCATTACGAATTAAAACATAGGCATCATTTGGACATTCTTCACCCTGACATTCATCGCACCGACGGCAGATTTTAGCCTTAAGAGAAAGATTTATGCCATCTGGCAGTAAGACGCTAATAATTTGTTTTCCAGTCCAAAGCTCTTTAGGATATTGAATAGCAGGTAGTGGGATATTATAGCGTTCTTTTGATTCATCAGGATCTACATAACCAGCTGCCATTAACAGATTCCCAACTTCATCGCGGTTGTAGAGAGACGATTTTCGGGTAAGAATAAAGGCTGCTGAAATATAATCTTGAATTCCCCCGATAATAGGACCGCCATAACGAGGTGTGAGAATCTGTTCTTGAACGCGCATTAAAATCCGCGCTTCAGCTTGTGCCTCTTCACTCTGAGGCACGTGCAGGTTCATTTCATCTCCATCAAAGTCAGCATTATATGGAGGACAAACACATAAGCTCAGGCGAAAAGTTTTGAAGGGCATAACAATGACTTCATGAGCCATGATAGATAATCTGTGGAGAGAGGGTTGACGATTAAAGAGGACAATATCTTTATCTTTTAAATGTCTCTCAACGATGAAACCGCCTTCTAGTGTGTCAGCGACGGCTTCTCGATTCTTGACAAACCGGAGATCGATTCGGCGACCATCTAATCGGATAACATAATTAGCGCCAGGGTGGGTATCTGGACCATTGATAATCAGGTCCCTCATAAGTTGAATATTCCATTCAGTGACTCTCTCTGGAATAGTAAGGATTTTTGCGATATCAAAAGGAACACCGACTTCATTAATACTCAAATTTGGGTCAGGTGAAATTACAGTTCTTGCTGAGAAGTCAACCCGTTTTCCCGAAAGGTTACTTCTAAACCGCCCCTCTTTACCCTTCAGACGCTGAGCTAATGTCCTTAATGCACGCCCTGATCGATGACGTGCAGGGGGGATTCCACTTACTTCATTATTGAAATATGTTGTAACGTGATATTGTAGCAATTCCCATAGATCTTCGACGATCAATTGAGGGGCTCCGGCTTCGATGTTTTCTCTGAGGCGCTGATTAATCCGGATGATATCCACAAGTTTATGAGTCATATCATCTTCTGAGCGAACACCAGAATCTAGTGTAATTGAGGGACGGACACACACAGGGGGAATTGGTAAGACTGTGAGAATCATCCATTCTGGGCGTGCCACTTCTGGATTTATTCCTAGGGAACGGCAATCGGTATCACTCATCCTTTCGAAGCGGTCTCGAATCTCACTGGGATTTAGGCGATTGGTCCCCGCTTCTGTCTTTTCGTAAAACGTTGTGGGCTTTTCTAACTTAATTTTTACTTGTTTCGCACTGCAATGGGGGCATTCGGTCATCTTTGCCGCTTTCTTAAGTGTATCTAATACTTCATCACTATCAGCGACTCCCTCGTCCTCATAATTGCGAGTGGTTTGAATTGCTTCAATCGTTTCATCAAGCAATATTACTTTACTACATTTTCTGCAAATGGCACGCAATATTTTTTGAATTTTTGCTGCATACCCAACATGTATTACTGGTCTTGCTTGTTCTATATGCCCAAAATGGCCTGGGCACTCACCGACACGATTTCCACAAGTTTTACATCGTTGACCCGGTTCAATGGTTCCTAAACGCCCGTCCATTAAACCTGAATCAATTGGAAGACCATCCTCATCATAAGTATCGGCAGTAATAATACGTGTTACGCTTAATTTACGAATTTCATCAGGAGAAAGAATTCCAAACTTTATTCTATCTATTACTTTTAGCGGATGTGCCATAAACTCACCAAAATTCTAAACCTAACCTAAAAAATGAGCGTAAATATTGTAAAACCTCTAACCTTTCCCAATAGCCTAATATCTTTCAAGTCATTTAGCGTTTGATCAACTCCGAGGGAGAGTGCTCATGTTAGAGTAAATGTGATGGAAAAATCAACTCAACCTTACTTTCAAAAATACTAGCATTTTCAATACAAAAGATAGTGTAAGGAAAATAAAATGTGATTTAAATTTTTCGTTCGGGGTTACTTCCTTCGGCTTGTATAGAACTTTATTCTTTCAGAAAACATAATAGAAAAAGTGTAAATGCCGCGTCCGGGATTCGGACCCGGGTCCTAGGGGTGAGAGCCCTAGATGATTAACCAAGCTACACTAACGCGGCTTTTAAAACATTGGATTGGGGCCTAGCCCCGGAGGGGGTGGCGCACCACCGACCCCTGGGGCACCCGCACGCCTCTCAGGGGCAATCAATTTCGCAGCAACTACGTCATCAATTTTTAAAATCATAGAAGTTGCTTCTGTTGCTGATTTTAATGCTTGTAGTTTTACAAGTAAAGGATCAAGTATTCCTAATTCTTTCATATCAACTATTTTTCCTGTAAAGACATCAATCCCAAAATATTTATTTTTTTCAGTATTGTGTTGAGCTCGCAGTTCAACTAAAATGTCAATGGGGTCATAGCCAGCATTGTCGGCTAAAATTTTTGGAATAGATTCCAATGTTTCTGCGAACGCTTCTATCGCGAGCTGTTCTCTACCACCAACATTTATGGCATAGGCTCTCAACTTTTTGGCCATTTCTATTTCTATACTGCCACCGCCAGTGATAAACCGGGGATCCTTTATGATATCCGCAATTACCGACATAGCATCAATTAATGTTCGTTCTACTTCGTGCAATAGCTGTTCGATGCTCCCGCGAATTAAAATACTCACTGAGTGGGGATTTTGACAATTTTCAATAAAGATCATTTTTTTGGTTCCAACTAATTTCTCTACAACATGTCCTGCCGCGCCTAAAAATTCAGGGCGAAGATCGTCTAAACTAGATAATACTTTACCTCCAACGGCTCTCCGAATTTTCGTCATTTCTTTCTTCTTAATGCGTTTTACTGCTAAAATTTCATTCTTTGCCAAGAGATGTTCCACTAAGAGGGTCATTCCTTTTTGGGAAATTACGACATTTGCGCCTATATCTTGAATTTTTTTAACCATATTTCGTAGAATCTGTTCTTCTTCATCTAAATAGGAGCCTATTTGAAGCGGATTTGTTATTCTAATTTCTGTATCAAATTTTGTTTTTTCAATTTCAAGCGGCATGTTGAGGAGAACGATTTTAGCGTTATTAACTTCTTTTTTCATGTCTGGATGTTCGATTTCCTTTTCCAAAACGATCCCATTAATCATCGTTGTATCAGAAAGACTTGTTCCCTGATGTTTTACAATTTGAATTTTTTCTACATCTGCAAAGGAAGTCGCATCTCGTTCCTCTCGGGCTTTTAAAATACTCTGAACCGCAATATTTGCGAAATAATCTTCCTGATTTTTCAATAATTTATTGTTGATTGCGCTTTTTGCAATTTGTTTTAAGATTTCATGATCATTTAGGCTCACTGAAGTAGAAAACTCTTGGAGTGTTTCCTGAGATTTTGCAAGTGACTTTCTATAACCGCTAATAATCACATTTGGATGAATTTTGAAGGATAATAATTTCTCAGCTTGGGTTAATAATTCACTAGCTAATAAAACCGCAGTAGTTGTTCCATCACCTACTTCACTATCTTGAGTTCTCGCGATTTCAACCATAATTTTAGCAGCGGGATGGCGCACATCTATTTCCTCTAGAATAGTAGCACCATCATTTGTGATTACAATTCCACCTAAGCGATCTACAAACATCTTATCCATACCACGTGGTCCCAAGGTAGTTTTTACAGTTTCGCCAATAACTTTAGCGGCAGCTATATTGACTCTAATTGCATCGTCTGCTTCAGTCCGTTTGCTACCCTCTTTTAAAATTAGCGGTGGCTTTTTTACTAACCTCATATGTATCGGAATCCACATTAAATAGACGGGTTAAGAGAATAAAATCAAAATTATTAAAGGAATTGTATATTTAGATCTTTCTTTGTTTTGAACAAATCATAATCATTCGGGGTTTTAATTTTGATCTGAAGTCCTCCACAAGTGATTACGATGGTGTTAATTTCAGATTCTTTAGTAATAGAATAGATATACGCATTTAGGATTAGCTTTTGAGTATCAGGACTATCTATTTGTTTAGTATCAAATACCATTTTAACTGGATCCAGTTCTTTAAATGGATTTATTTTACTTGTTAATTCCAAATTGATTTGGGTCTTTCCATCTTCAGATTTAAAAACAAGTAAATCAACACCACTAATGTTTGCTTTCTCCATTCTTTCAATAGTTCCAGTTATTTCAACCATTTTTATCACGTTTTGTTGATTCTTAGTTCAATGAAAATTCAGTAGTATTTAATCTTCAGACTCTTTTTCCTCTTCTTCTTCAGCTTCCATTTGTTCTATAAATTTGTCATATACATTGCGGACACGTTCTGCTAATGGTCCGCTACCCTGAACACCCTTTTCGGTTGCTTTAATTTTATTCAATACGATGATCGCATCCGCTTCTGTGTCTAATTTAACTTCACCACGAGGAAATATTGCTTGGAGATCTTCTGCTAATCGCTTTAAATCAAATGCTTTTTTAGTTTCAATAATTTCGTGAATGGTCCGGCCATAAATGACAAGTTTACTGTATGTAACTCCTTCATTATCCTGGGCATCTTTAAGACAAATACTCATGGTATCTCTATCATATCCGATAAGAGCTCCGTCATATACTTTCGTATTTGTAATCACTTTAACCCTTGAATTCAACATCTTTGTGTATTCGCCAAAGAAACGTCCTTCTGCAACTCGACTCATAGATCAACCTTCTATCAAACAATCAGACATAATTAATTATAGAAAAAGAAGAGAGGATTCTTATAAATCCTTCTGCAACTCGACTCTACGATAGTATATAGTTAGAACGACCAGAATGGTCGGTGACTAGTGTCAGATCCTATCGCAAGATCCGCACAAGATAATTATTTTATTAATAATAAAAACCTAACGGTTTATCGAATTTAATTAATTAATAAACCCCTATTAATTAACATTAGGTATTTATATTCACGGTTACCTCATTTTTCCTTGATGACTCTCACTCAAGTTCGGATTGGTCCGCACCTGTTCCGACTTACAGACAACCGTTCAGGGACCATATTTATTATTCGGAACAGCAGCAAGAAGAAGATCCGGAATAAAGCGCGGTTGCGGAGGAAATATCTGCAGAATTTGAAGCAGCTCATCGAGCAGTTCGATCGGTCTGAGGACACCCGGATGGATGTCCTGTATAGGGATCAATTCCTCTACCGCTTCCAAAAAGGTGCGGATAGCTATGTTTCCGTTTCAAAAAAACCGCCCGATGCGGCGGATTGGATCGCTTGGGCGCGCTACCTCCGCGGGAAGGTGGAATTTGCGGAAATCAACTACGCGGGGCGGGATGCCTACTACATCCAGTTCAACCAACGGGACGATCAGGACCCCTTCAGCCTTGTGCAGGAGATGAAGGAGGATAAGTACTGCGTGAGCTGTGGCAGTCTCATTAAATGCTTTACCGACGCGCAGGATCTCCACCGGTGGCAATACCGCGCCCTCGAGGAAAAAGAACGCTTGCATCTA
>JAEOSY010000226.1 GCA_016840125.1 Candidatus Helarchaeota archaeon
GAGCGTTTTTGCTTCTGCGGCTGCCCACAAACGTCTTGACCGTTCATTCAAAAACGGCTTTAGTGATATGTACTTTTGCTGAATGGAGTTAACCAGCTCATTATCCATGCAGACAGTTTATATGAATTAGATTAAATGTTCAAGTTATTTACGGACAATCCCTAAGAATCTGTAGGAGTGAATTTAGGAAGGAAAGTTTGTTTTTCTCTGTATAGTTTTTGAATAGTAGCAAGTAGCCATACAAAAAAATAGGGTAACAGGAGTAAAACCCATTACCCTATTTCCCCTTTAAAATCTTCTAACGGATTTCTAACGGAACATTATAAAATAGCCTAAAAATGCATAAAATTGGAAAACCATAATATATCTGTAACTCATTGACAATCTGTATGTTATTTTATGCTCCATTAGGCTGTTTCCTCTTTAAAATCAGGCTCATAACCCAAAGGTCGGCGGTTCAAATCCGCCCCCCGCTACCAAATAAAATCAAGGGGTTAGAGAAATTGTTTAATCCCTTTTTTGCTATTTGGAGGGGGTTTTCTAACGGAATTTTTTGGAAGGCTTGATTTAATTGTTCCTTGCCCGTTTCCCAGTGTCCCACTCAGAGAAGTAGATGTTCTTACTTCGTTCTGAAGCACAAGATTTGAAACACTGATACTTCCGATGGTAACAGCGGCTGAAAATCCTGCCGAAGTGTTTGCTGGTATAGCGAGATTGATATTTCCATTCACCGTGTTCAGGTCGATTGTACCATTTAATGGTAAAGTTACTTCACTTTCAATGACGCCATTGACTAAATTTACGAATGCACTGCCAACAATCTCCATTAATGTGACATTTCCATTCACATTGTTCACTGTGACGTCATTATCAATGGCATCTAGGATCACGATACCATTGACGTTAGCAAGCTGAATCTCCAAATCTTTCGGCAGGGTGATCGTATAATCAACGAGATATCTTCGACCCCCGGTATCTTGCGGTTGAATAGTCTCTATAAATATTTCGTTTGCCAAACTTTGCACATTTACTTCCAGCTCCTGCAAGTGCTCTTCGGCATCCTGAGTACTATCTGATCCAACGCGTTTTATCCCAGTAATCATAACCGAATTGGCCCCTGATATACCGGTAATGGTAATTTCGCCACTTACTCCCTGCAATCTCACTTGGGACCGATTTCCGATCTCTACTTCTTCGGAA
The DNA here is from genome assembly GCA_016840125.1 of Candidatus Helarchaeota archaeon. The sequence goes on from JAEOSY010000226.1 coordinate 1,201, forward strand.
AAGGGTTCCTCGGCTTTGAAATTCGTGTTTCTGGCTGGCGGAAAATTAATCCCGCTAAAGTCTATATTGATGTCCCCATCACCACATGAAATCAAACTAATGGAAGTAAGCTAACATAACAATATGGCATAGTTTCTAAATTTGCTTTTCATCGGACACCCTCCTCTGTGGATTAGGATTGGTTCTGTCTAACTATTGAATAAGCCGTAACCGACAAATTAAAAATCAAACTTGAACCACGAATAGATAATGTTTGTAAACTTTGACGTCGAAAACGGACTTTTAATTCCTTTATCTCGTTGCGAGTATCTTCTATAAATTGTTCATAGATGACATAATTATTTGATTCTCCATTTTTCTCTATAGCTTTTTGGAAGTATTATGAAATGCCTCTGATTCGTAAAGATATTCATCATATCCTTGTACCTTCTTTCAATACCCATGCGAGCCAATTTCGGACCCATTTTTGTGGATCGCTTCGAGAGAAATCGTCGATGAACTTGCCTCGCACGATCTTGAGTCCTTGATCTGTACAGATGCGAATACAACGGGGGGAGTGCCAAGCTTGACAGACAACAAATACTCTTGTATCTTGCTCCCCCTTGATGAACGTCTTGAATCTCTCCACAACATTAGCGCTGGTGATGTAGTCTCTATCGTAATCCAAGTCTATCCTTTTTACAGTGTCTCTGTATGCTTCATCTCGTTCGTATAGAATGTTCGCGATCTCCCACTGAACGACAACCTTCAGGGATTCTATATTCTTCATCGCTCTTTCCACAATCGTAGCTAGTTGCATGTTGACATCGGGATTCTCCCCATAGGAAAAAGCAAGAAGGTAATTAGGCTTCTCTTCCTGACCGAAGTCCTCATAGCGATATTCCCCCGATTTTAGATAAGTGAGAAATCTGGCATTTTGCCCCTCAATGAGTATGGCTTTGTACTCGCCATCCAAAAAATGTGAGGGATTGGCCAAGAAGTCTTGAATGGTTTGAAAAGGCTTATCAAGGTGATCTTGTCGAAACCCATAAACCACACGTGTTCCCTTGCTTAGCTCGTCTTGGTCAAAAGAACTGATATCAATGGTAATGGTTCGCATGATATTTGTCTCCTCTATGCCAATTCGCTTGACATATACTCCCCTTATATATTACCACACTTCTCGCATCCATACACATCGACAGTATCCAGCAATTCTAATTATGAAAAATAACTTATTAAATTTCAAGTAGTTTTAAAATATACCAAAAATATAAAAAATTATTAAAGATATAATTGGAGTTTTTCATTCGGAATTTTATTTATTAGGATCAATTAAATCATAATTAGAATTGCTGGCCCCAACACCATTTAGTTATCCAGAATGTCCGCTTGGACAGAGGGTTCTTTTCCGAGGAAAATATCAATGCCTTTGAAGGAGATTTCCTTTTCTTTGAGGTTGTTGCTAAACAGTATAAGAGCATTAAACATTTGATTAAAGAGCATATCCCTGAAGAGGACTTCAAACCCTTTTATCCTGATCACACGATCGATGGCGCTTCCTTCTCCTTCCGTCTTGATTCCTGGGATATGCCTCGTGATTTTGTTGTGGTACGAAAATTGGACAAATAC
>JAEOSY010000227.1 GCA_016840125.1 Candidatus Helarchaeota archaeon
ATTTTGTATTCCCAGGTAGTTAGTTGCGATGTATTTATGGTTGTTTGAAAATTGGTAGTATTATCCCAGAAGGTCCAACTAACAGAGGCGCCTGATTGGTTTGATAGTATCCGGTAATATCCGCCTGCATAATTATCCCGAGGGCTCCATGTCAAGGAAGACGAGCTGCCATAGGTAATACTCCCATTGGTGGGGGGGATTGCGAGCCACGGGGCCGTATTGTCCTCAATGGTGATGAAAACTGTATTGGGTTGCCCCAATATCCCAGCGGAATCATTGTACTGAATCGTATAATTCCACATGCCAACGGCGCTAGTATTGACGGGTACAGCCAGATTCACACCATCGGTCCATTGTTGCCAAGCTCCTTCCTGACTATCGTTTCGTAAAACGCGATAATACCCACCTGCTAAATTATCAGTTAAAATCCAGCCAATTGTATTTCCTGTGGAGAAAACCTCATAAGTGTTAGGTGGAGGCGAATTCGCAACAGGGGTATACCCTTCTAGGATCTCCAGCCCGTCACTCCCATCGGCGACGTAGGCGAGGGGACCCACCACATGCACGCCTCTTGCTTCCCCCCCGTCATCGAACTGCCCAACCAGGGTGAGGGCGGTGGGGTCGGAGATGTCAATAATCTCTAGCCCGTTATTATAATCGGTGACGTAGGCGAGGGGGCCCACCACCTGTACACTCTGTGCGTTTCCCCCACCGATGAACTGCCCGACCTGGATAGGGGCGGAGGGATCGGAGATATTGATGATCTCCAGTCCATCACTCCCATCGGCAACGTAGGCGAGAGGACCCGCCACCTGTACGTCCACAGCGTTTCCCCCGTCGTTGAACCACCCTATCTCAGTGGGGGCAGTAGGATCGGTGATATTAATGATCTCCAGCCCGTTATCCCAATCGGCGACGTAGGCGAAGGGACCCACCACATGCACACCTGTTGCACCTCCCCCGTCGTCGAACTGCCCAATCTCTTTAAAGGTTCCAGTAGCATTAGTGGGATCGGTGACGTTGATGATCTCCAGCCCGTCCAGATTGTCGGCGACGTAAGCGAGACCTCCCGCAACCTCCACACCAAATGCCTGTCCCGAACTGTCATAAAACAGCCCGAGCTGGACTGGGGCGGAGGAGTTGGTGATATCGAGGATCCTCAACCCGCCCCACGAATCAGCGACGTAGGCGCGGGTGCCTACCACATGCACGTCGTTGGCTTGTGCCACACCGACGAATCCCCCTAGCTTGAAAGGAGCGGTAGGGTCGGTGATGTCAAGGATCTCCAGCCCGTTACTCACTGTTACGGTAACGTAGGCGAGGTTTCCCACCACCTGCACGGCGTATGCGGTTCCCCCATCATCGAACTGCCCGAGTTCACCAGGGCTCTCCCAGCGGGGACGGGAAGACGAGAACCCTTCCAGGATCTCTAGCCCGTCAAGCCCATCGGCGACGTAAGCGAGGTCTCCCGCCACATATACGCCACACGCGACTCCCGAAGCGTCATAGAACCCCCCGATCTCAGTGGGGGCGGTGGGGTCGGAGACGTCAATAATCTCCAGCCCGTTAGCCCCATCGGCGACGTAGGCGAGGTCTCCCACCACATGTAGATCCCGTGAGTCGCCCCCATCATTGAAGTACCCGATCTCTTTAAAGGTTCCAGTGGCATTAGCGGGATCGGTGATATTGAGGATCTCTAACCCGTCACTCCCATCGGCGACGTAGGCGAAGGGCCAAACCACATGCACGCCATTTGCGAGTCCCCCGTCGTCGAACTGCCCAACCAGGGTGGGTGCAGTGGGGTTGGAGATATCAATGATCGTCAGCCCAAGAGTATACTCGGCGACGTAGGCGAGGGATCCCAACACCTGCACGTCACGTACTTCTCCCCCTATAGGGTACAACCCGACTTCAGCGGGGGCGGTGGGATTAGTGATGTCAAGGATCTCCAGCCCCTTACCCGCGGTGGCGAGATAAGCGAGGGGACCCACGACTTGCACACCGTATGGGGCTCCATAGTCGAGGTAGTTCGCAATCTCAGTGGGGGCGGTGGGATCGGAGATATTGATGATCTCCAGCCCGTCATTCGGATCGGCAACGTAGGCAAGGGGCCCCATCACCTGTACTCTATATGCGGTGCCCCCATCGTTGAACTGCCCGACCTGAGTGGGGGTGGTGGAGTCTGATATGTCAACAATCTCCAGCCCGTTACTCCCATCGGCGACGTAAGCGAGTGGACCCACCACGTGCACGTTGTATGCAAGTCCCCCATCATCGAACTGCCCGATCTCGATAGGGGCTACCCATGCAGCGGACGACTGTAAAGGACCAGTTGGAGATAACACCTCCACAAAGTTTGGGTCTTGGTTGTCAAGTTCTACTTGAATCACGCATCCAAAGAAGAGTGTTGAAGCAATAAGAAAGAACATTATCCAAGATCGTTTGTTGTAATTTCGTTTTTTAGAATTAAATTCCTTGTTCTTTGTCATAATTCCATCGTCCCGTTTAATACAAAAGTCTGTTAAAATTCATTTAACACACTTTTAAAAAAAACTTCATTAGTTTTATTATTTAAATATACGTTTTAATTGAAAAAACAAAATTTTTAGTTTTATTTTCTCACTAATTTTAGTGTCATGAAAAGCGAACTTTTTATTTCACATTATTCATGGTTATTTCTTGTTTTCGTAAAAATTTTTGAGGGACCCAATATTTTATTTGAGGAAAAAATTGCTACTGCGGCTAATTGGATTAAAAATTCAGAGCATCTCGTTGTGCTAACAGGCGCTGGTATAAGTACGGAATCCGGACTTCCTGATTTTAGGGGCATATGGACTTTAAAAGATAAATCCCAACTATACAAGGCATTATCTGTGAATTGGAATAAGGTCAGCCCCAACCAAGGTCATATAGCTCTCGTAAAGTTACAGGATCTACAAATTTTGAAATTTCTAATCTCCCAGAACATAGATAATCTCCACTTAAAATCGGGAATTCGTGAGGAGTTGCTCGCAGAACTACATGGGAATATAACCTTAGATCGATGCCCTCAATGTGGCAATACTATCAAAAAAGCCTGGGATCGCCCCTCCCATTGTTCATGTGGGGGCTTGTATGAGGCATCCATCGTGAAATTTGGGGATAAAATGCCTGAAAAAGAATTAGATCCCGCATGGGACCATGCAAAGTTAGCGGATGTCTTCATGGCGATTGGATCATCTCTTAAAACCCATCCTGCAGGACGGATGCCCCGGATCGCAAAACGAAACGGGGCCAAACTAATCATTATCAATCGTGATCAAACTCACCTCGATGGCATGGCGGATTTGACGTTCTCTGAAACTGCTGGTAAGGTTTTGACGGCAATAGTCAATTACATCGAAAAAATAGAATAGATTAAGAAGTAGGATAATAATAGCGCAAACGAACGAATTTCCTTATTCCTCGTGTTTTCGATCGCGGTTAAATACCAAACTCTTTATCGTGACGGGGAAGGCTTTCCTATGTTCGGTTTGGAGCGGCGCACCAATATCGATCCAATCCCCTGCTTCCAGTTCCAATTCGTCTAGACAAAAGAGGTGATTTTTTATGGTGGTCTCTCGTTTAATGGTGAGTCCAAGCATTTTTCCCCCGTCTCCTCCTAGTATTAAGAGGATTATTTTGTTCTTTGCAATTGAATTTGGTAATGATTTTTCTATAATTTTCGCAAAGGGTACAATGACGGATCGAAGCACGTAATCCTTAAAGTAGAGCGCAAATACATCTTGTCCCTCAACTAGGTTAAAGTTAGTCAGCGCACGGTGGATTATATTCTTCATATCGGGTTTCTTCTTTTCGTATAATAAATTTTTGAAAGTTATGTTGATTGGCACGACGGGGATATTTTCCAACGGGAGTGGTATTGATTCATCATAATAACAAGTTGATCCAGAGACTGACAATGAAAAGGCACCAGCACCAATAACAGTAGCTCGGATCTTGTTCTCTGGCTCAATTAAAGGGAGATTATATTCTTCAACGAGCTTTTTAATTTCCTCTGCCAGATATATTCCTATATCGTCGTAGGGGTTAGATGTACTTCCATCTATACTATCATAAATCATTTCAGCAATACCACCTGAAAAAGAATATCCATTAATTGGGGTAGAAATTTCAATATCATCGGTCATCATCAGCATTTTGGCAATTTTGCTTGTAGCCGGTTCCTTCATCACTTCAAGTAACGCATTTGCATATGCTTTTGCTATTTTCTTGATGTCCTCTAGAGGAATAACATCCCCTAGTTTGTAATTCATATTCAATTCTTTCATAACCCATTCCGTGGGTTCATCTATCCTCCAAATTTTGAAATCCTTATCAATTCCTAATAATCTGCCCCCTACATTAATGCATGAAGTACTAAGAACAGTACCCTTGGAGGCGATAGCGATGTTACTTGTACCTCCTCCAACGTCTATATTCATTAAAGCCTGCTGAGTTTTCTTGGATTGATCGACAATTCCACTTCCCATGATTCCAAGCATGGATTCAAAGTTTGGACCCGCAGAGGCGCTGACAAATTTTCCTGATTCTGATGACAGTCGTCTCACGATTTCTTCCGCGTTTTCTTTTTTCGCTGTTTCTCCAGTAACGATTACTGCGCCTGTATCAACCATTTCAGGTGTAATCTTTGCATTTTTATACTCTTCTTTGCAGAACTCTATAATTTTTTCGATATCAATGGTCTGTTTATCAATTAACGGGGTAAAAATAATCTTTCCTTCATAAATTATCTCCCGATTGACTAAATTGAAGCGATTTGTCATATTAAAAACGCTAGTTTCCCTTTTCAGGGTGAGCCGTGAGAATATCAGGTGCGATGTGGAAGATCCTACATCTATTCCTACACTCAAAATTTTCAGGTATTCCGCAGCAGTTTCAGTTGAATCGAGTTGTCCCATGAGTAATTCGGCGGGGTAAATTGTAATGGGCTTTGTGTCTGCTTTGGGTTTAGCAGGTTCTTCGGGTTCAGAGCGAACAATTTTAACGACCATTTCCTTGTCGTGATGCTTTGGTAATTCAATCAGTTCAGAAGAATTCTCCATCTCTCTTCCCTTATCAGGCGGAATATCAAAGGCTTGGTTGCAAACTGTACAAAAATACTTGAGTTCCATTCTTGCTTTTTTAAATCCAAGAGGCCTGCCGGAATTAATTTGCCCCCTCACTCGATTTAAAGTCGCATTGAAAGACCCTATCGCCCAATTACACACTTGGTCAAATTCTTCCCCCGGGTCCAAGATGCTGGCTAATGCGGGTTTAAATTGCGTAATTAATCTGTAGAACCTTGCAATATCCGTGGTATCCTCTGATTCCTGTTCTTTAATTAAGGTCCCGTATTCTTTTGCGAACACTTCGGCGAGCTCCGAAGCGTTCTCATGCGAAGCCCGTTCCAACATCAGTTTAATCATTTGAATCATTGCCTGCTTGGTTGAATCCACATTTATTTTGAAAGCTGCCAATTTATCCATATTTTCCATATCGGTTTACACCCTAAATGAATCTAGTATCATAATTTAGCTTAATGAAGTAAGCTGAAGACCACCTTATGATCCAATTCTTTATTTATAATAACTTTCAAATTGCTTCCAAAGTTGCAAGTTTTGTTATTTGGGAAAAATAATTAATATCTAATAATTATTTATACCATAGGAATTAGTTTAGCAACAAAACCATTTGGTTTGAAGGAGGAATTAGACATGGGATCATTTCAGGAATATATGAATGAATATAAAAAACAGTTAGAGAAGGGTGCCATTCAAGAGGCATATAGAGGATTGATGGAATATTTTAACGTTTTGAGATTGTATTTTAAAAAGAAATATCCTGATTATTTCGTATTTGGAAGCATCTATTCTGGATTTATGGATATGACATATTTTTCCTTCTTTCCTAAATCATTGAAACGTCGAAAATTGAAAGTTCCGATAGTGTTTCTTCATGAAGCATTCAGATTTGAAGTGTGGTTAGGAGGAGTAAATAAAACTGTTCAAGCACAATACTGGAAATTGGTTAGAGAAAGTGGTTGGAATAAATACCGTATTCCATCAACTACAAAAGGTGTTGATTCTATTATAGAGTACGTTTTAGATGACAATCCCGATTTTAGTGATTTAGATACTTTAACAAAGCAAATAGAGCGAGGGACATTGAAATTTATTAAGGATGTTGAGACCTTTTTGTCTAAACATTAATATATTTTTTAATGAGATCCACTAAGAAGTCGATCAACTCCTCATCCGTCCCTAATAGATTCTCGTAAAAGATTTGGCGGTGAATTAAGGAATCAATTACATGGTGCAGCATTCTGCTCACATCTTCAAGATTATTTGCTGAATAACCTAAATCTGTTAAGATTTTTCCTATAACAGAATATAACTGCCGGTCTCCTCTAAATATTTCTGGTTTATCTTTAAAAAATTCTGGATCTGAAAGGTGCGCCTGTGTTAATCCCATCACTAAGGGTGCGGAATTATGATGTGCTAGTATTAAAGTCTTCAAAAAATCTCTTAAACTTCGACCCTTAGCTATGGGTATATCTTTATAGTAAAATTCGTTTAAAATGCCGAGTAACAGATCTAATTTTCCATTTGGAAAGTACTTATAAATTAGAGCGATATTTACTTTTGCTTTTTCTGCAACTGCTTTGGTGGTTACTTTTGCGTATCCAATCTCCCTTATCAATTTATTTGTTCGGCGTAAAATTCTTCTAATTGTTTTTTCTTTATTGCGTTTTCTCTTTGGTGGTTGGGTCATCTATCCTCACATAAATATTGTATACATTATTTATAAATAGGTAAGTAACACTTACTTACTTAAGGACAATAATGGTGAAAAAAAATGGTTAAAAATTATGAACGAAGATTAACCCCCTCAGAACGCTTTTTTATGCGATCCCCTTTTGCTATCGTCACGGTGGTAGCTCGAATTAAGGGGAATATATCAAAGGAAATGTTAACAGAAGCTGTTTCAAAAGTCCAACAGCGACACACTCTTCTCAGGGTGCGGATTAAATTGGATGATGATAATATCCCCTGGTTTACATCGGAAGGCGTTAAGGAAATTCCAATAGATATAGTACCTCGAAACTCGGATGATCAATGGGTTCAGATATTAACTGAGAATTCAAAAATCCCTTTTGAATTTGATGAACGGCCTTGCATCCGCTTTGTCTTGGTTCAATCCCCCACGCTTTCTGAGTTGATCATCTCATGTCACCATATTACTTGTGATGGAATGTCACTTGCATACCTTGCTAGGGATTTAATGGTACATCTGGGGAATCCAACTCAAGAGGTGGAGGTGCTAGCTGACCCCGAACCGGTTACCAAAGAGAATATCCCAGACGAACTTTCGTTTAACTTTCTTTACAGATGGGTTATTAATCGCATAAACAAGAAATGGGAAAAAATCCGCATTAATTTTGATCAAGAAGATTACAAAAACCTCAGTGAAGCCTATTGGCGGAATTTCAATCATCAAAAGCTTCCTGTGGAACTTTCAGAGGTTCAAACTTCTGCCTTAGTGGAGCGATGTAAAAAGAAAGGAGTAACTGTGAATTCGGCTCTAACTGCGGCTTTTGCAGCTGCACAGGTCCTAGTTCAAGGTGACAAATCCTTTCACAAAAGCTTTGTAGTTGCAGCGAGCGTGCGAGACCGTCTCGCGACCCCTGCTGGCGAAGTTATGGGATTTTATGCGGGTGGAGTCGTTCTCAAATACAAATATAATTTAAAAAAGATTTTCTGGAAAAATGCCCGTATGTTCCATCAGAAGATAAAGCCTCAATATACCAATAAAAACATCTTTGATAATTACCACACCTATAGTTATCTCAACCCCGCAATTCTGGAATCCATCAACTTCAAACTAGTTGGCGGCCTTATCCCCCCAGATTTTACAAGATTTGACAAACTATCTGCCTTTAGCAAGCAAAAGGATGTTGTCTCATCTATTCTTAAACGAGAAGGGATGGTGTCACTGGAGAAAATTTTCATAGGAACCGCGGTGACGAACCTCACACGCCTAGACTTTTCGAAACAGTACGGCGCATTAGAACTCGATCGGTTGCTCTTTAATCCGGGCGGTGGGTTCCCCTTGGCTATGGTCAATTTAGTACTCGGTGCAGTTACTTGTGCAGGGAAATTCAGCCTCATTATCGAATATGCCGAAGAAGCGATTGACACACAAACTATGGAGCAAATAAAAGATAAAGCATTGGAACTTTTACTCAGTGATTAAGTGCCCTAAATTTCTTTTTTTTGAATCATTTAAATATAATACATCAAGGAGTATTATGAAAAAAACAATAGCCATCCGCCTAAGACGATTTCAAAGAGCAAAATTAGCAGCCCCCCGAGGTTCCAGAGCGCTTTAAAATCAGGTTTTACAAAATGAATCCCGTTACCGACGCCATAGATCATGCTGGCAACTAATCCAAACACGCCAATCCACAACATATCAACTATATAGGTAACAAATAGGATTGAGTATGTGAACGTTCCAATGGAGAAGAAGAGTTGTGCAACTGTGAAAGTCGATTTTTTTGTTTCGAGTATGCTCTGACCCGACTCAATTAACTCCTTTTTTTCAGCACCACTAGCACCTGAGTATTGTCTCGCTAGATCGAGGAGTCCCCAGTAGTTTTTTTTATCGTAGATTTGGATCCCGCCTTCTATTGTTCGAGAGGCGACCCAAACAATTCCAAGTATTAGATTACAGGGATTAAAAGCAATAAACAACATTACCGCAAGAGCAATTATGCTACCATGCTCTATGAGGATTAATACAACGCCGATTTTAAATTTTTTAGGATCCTCACCAATCTTTTGCAGTTTAGCGTCTGATTCTAACTCATTCATTTGGATATAGCCAAATCTCTCACTGAGAAGGTTTGTAACTATAATAAACCAAAAGAGAAAACCACAGACCATCAGTTCGATACTCAAAGGGAATCCACCAATTTTTTTCTTACTTCTCTTCACTTATATTTCTTTATTCGTACGGCCGAAGAAAAAAGAATACATGATTAAATGGATCTAGAATTCAACTAAGGTTTTTAGAATAATAAAAGTATTTTATGAAACAGGATTATATGACAAGCTCAATGAGGTTAGATAACTTAGTTAGGAGGTACCATTTGTTTTTTCTCTTCTGTGAGTAATTTAAAATAGGATTAATTACACTGATGTAATTAAAATAGCTAGAACAAAAAAGTTCAAAAATATGAATATTATGAATAGCTGGGGAATTGAATGCAGGGATTTGAATATGATCTTAAAAAAGAAAAACGAAAAATAATACCTCTTTTAAGAAATATGATTGCCAAGTGCACTGCATGTGGGCTTTGCTTACAAAATTGTGTTTTTCATTTTTATTCTAAGAAGAGCTCGAAAAAAATTATGAAAGAAATCAAAGAATTTCTACAAAGTAAAAATTTATCGAAAAAAATGAGTAAGAACACGAAGAAATATATCTGGACCTGCGGGATATGCGAGCATTGTCTAAATAAATGCCCCTTATCAAAGGATGACCAGGTTCCAAGGTCGATTTTGTTGATTCTTCTAAGAGCAATTTTAGTTATCCAAAATGAGGCGCCATTTGTTGTACGGTTTCTTCGGAAGCACTTTTTCAAAGATATTAATAACCCAATTCTTCGTAATCTTTGGCCTCTCGCAGGGAAATTGACGGTCCCTGGTTGGTATAATGATAAAGATCCAAATCAGGTTAGGGAAAGGAAAGCTATCGAAAAGGCACGTCGGTACCCCACGAAGGGGGCGGAGGTCTGCTTCTTTGGAGGGTGTGGACATACCTGGGCGGCCCCAGACGTTGTATATGGAATGATTAGAATCTTAGAAGAAGCAGGGATTGATTTCGTCACAATTGGATCGCATGAGTTTTGCTGTGGCGTAATTTATTTAATAAATGGATTTCTTGATTTATGGTTTGAGCAAACATATAAAGTATTACAACACTATTTAGAATTAAAACCCCGACCTAAAATCATTTTACTACATTGTCCCGGCTGTTCTGCTGTATTAGATATGGATTTATCAAAATACGGTCTTATTTTGCCAATGAACTATTTAAAAGTAATGCCTGAGCCCATTAAATTAATGCATGTGACTGAATATACACTCCAATTACTGAAAGAAAAGAAAATCGAGTTAAAGAATGAGGTACCCTTAACGGTTACTTACAATGATAATTGTTCAGTAGGGCGGAGACGTGCTGCAACAGGTGATCCTATCTACGATAAGCCACGCGAACTCTTACAAAGCATTCCTGGATTAAAACTTGTTGAATCTAAACATAACAGAGAGGATGCGTATTGTTGTGGAGCGATAGCAACGAAATTGCAGGGTTTAGGTACTAATTTGGGATTCATTGGGAAAGATAGTGCCTATATGATTCAAAAAGAAATGTATGAAGATATGTTAGCAAAAGGTTCCAGTAATTTGATTACTCCATGTATGGGCTGTTCCCTTGTATTTGAAGATTCGGCGAGAGTTTGGCAGTCTAAACTAGGTACTAAAATTAATGTGTATGATGTCAATGAGCTAGTTACGCATTCAATGGGAATTAAAGTTCCAAGAAGACACATGCTGATCAATGATGCAATAAAGCTATCTTTACCTTTCGTTAAATTGGATGCTCTAAAAATAATTCCAAGAATCATTAAAACCCATGGATTTCGAAATATTTTTAAATTCATTAAAGAAACAGTTGCTTATATCCGAAAAAAGGGAAAGTGAAAGTATGAGAACTTCGTATATGGATTGTTGTGATTGGAGTAAATGTACTCAATGTGGCGAATGTTTAATGAAATGCCCTTATCTTGAGTTGGATGAGGAGGATGCAGTTTCAGAAATAAAACATTTACTTGCTGGAGAACCTGCTGAATTAGTATTTAAAAACTGTGCAGCTTGTTTCGACTGCAATCAATTTTGTCCAGAGGGGCTGAGACCCCACGAACTTATCTTACAGCGATTAATAGAAAAGAGAAATGGAAAGATTCCCTTCTTTATGACTTACTTGATTAACAATATGCCTACAGGTTCTGTAATGCAGGACATGTATGCGCGATTAAAAGATGAGGAGAAAGAAATCCTAATAAAATGGGAGAATCCTCCACCCAAAGGCACTAAAGACCTGTTATTTATCGGGTGTATCGGAAAAGTCTCCTGTCTAGATATAGAAAACTCCGAAGTTTTAAAGGATCTTCCAAAATATGGTCCTGCAGATGTATGTTGTGGAGAATTAGCCTATAGAATCGTGGGGTGGGAATGCTATACAGAAGTCGTTGAAAGAACGCTGAAGCGATTTGAAGAATTGGATATCGAACGGATGGTTTGCTATTGTGGCTCCTGTTATAATTATTTTTCAAACATCCTTCCGAAGGTGTATGGAAAAAAGCTTCCTTTTCAATTAATTTCCTTATATGAATGGTTACTGGAGAAACATGAAAATGGCGAATTGGAGGTCAAAAATCCCTTAAATTATAAGGCGGCAATTTCTGAATCCTGTTACGTGAGTGAATTAGGGGCGGAATTTCAAGAAAAATTACGCAAAATTTACACTGTTGCGGGAGTCGAACTCGTTGAATTAGACCATCATGGAGATCAAAATCTCTCTTGTGGTATTGCATCAGCTACTGCCAGACCCGAAAAATTGATACGAAGCATACGAAAGGGGCAGAAACAAAAATATAAAGATCTGAAAAAAGCAGGAATTCGAAGAGGGATAGTCAATTGTCCCGGCTGTTTTCTTGGGCTCTCTCTGACACGATTCTTACACCTTAGGCATAAATGGCAATACGGCATGGATGATCTTTTATTCGCATTCGGAGATGAGATGAAAAAGCCATTAAGGAAGCGAAAGGGTTTTCTGATTAGGACCGTTTTTTCAAAATTATTTAAAGCCTACAAAAAGATAGAGTATCCATTGCCAAATATTCCAATTGAGGGTCCAGTTCCGAACAATTGGAAAGAAAAATCAAATTGGAAAGGTTAAAAAGATTTGAACACCATAATCCAAAATCAATTGAGTTATGATGGAGCGAATAAAGTTGGTTGAAAAACAAATTGTTGAAGCTGATTCGATACGTGCCTAGCTTGTATCCATTATTGTCCCCAAAATGCTATTGAACATGGTAAAAACTCTTTAAATAGGGCACGATACAATCATCCAAATATAACATTGAAGGAATTAATTAACCAAAACCAAGTATAGTCGATTTCACTTTCTTAATCAGTGAGTAGGGGTTTGGTAAAATGGAAAAGAAAGAGAAAATGAAAGCGGTTGGTTATATGCAGTTACTTGTCATCTTCTGGAATGAGTGGTGTTCCTTTTTCTATGAATTCGAGAATACCTAGCTGTTTACATAAAATCAACTAGGTGAATAATCGCCTTATTCTCTTCCAACATCAACTCTCTTCACTCTTGTTCTATTTATCTTTTTTTAATTGCTGTAATATTTTTAAACATTTACAGATGAAAAAATAACAGTGTTAATGGACTAAGTAAATTTGTTAAGAATAATAGAAGGAATTGATAATGGCAGAAGCAGAAGAAGAAATTTGGAAAAAGTTTCTCCGAAAGCACTGGAAGATGGTAGTAATCATCGCGGGCGCAATCGTGGGCGCGGCGATCGGTGCGGTCTTCGTTTTTCTATGGGTTAAAACTACAACCGTAGCTGCAACACCTGCACTAGCGACCTTAGGTAATTGGACCATGGGATATGGTATGACGTTTTTCTTAAGCATCCTCTTGTGGGAATTTCTCATCATCGGTCTTCCATTAATAGCGGCAGTTATCGTAATCTTAATTCTATGGTGGTATAAATTACCGGACGATGAACGGGAAGAGTATAAAGGCGATCCGAAAAAGAAGAAATCTAAAAAGCGAAGGAATGGTGGCAGTGGCATATCGTTTGTAGTATTTATAGTCTGGCTGATCATTGTTTTCGTGGACGGCCTGTGGAACACCCCATTCAGTGCTTGGACCTTGGACGATCTAATATTCTCCGCACTTTGGGCTTGGGGCTGGGTCTTACTCATTGGTGGAATTCCGATAGCAATCGGCGCGATTTGGTGGTTGCGACGCGAAGTACTAAAAGAACCAGCTTAACTCTCTCCTTTTTTTTTGAATACTTGGCGTTTATTTTTAAAAATTTGCACTTATTCTTTTTTCTCAAAATTCAAAGTTGCTGAATTTATCCTTAGCGCAGACTGGTTGGTTGCGTTCCTAACAAGAAAAACAACTTATGGAAAAATAGTAATCTTTATATACTTTGCGTTGTAGAGTATCCATAGAATAGTAAAAAAAACATAGTTTAAAAGAACTAAATTGGTGAAAAAAAAATGGAACTTAAAGAAACACAGGAAGAACAGAGCTGGAAAAAGTTTTTGCGAAATCATTGGAAGATGGTAATAGTAGCAGCAGGCGCAATCGCGGGCGCGGTGATCGGTGCGGTTTTCGTATTTCTATGGGTTCTAGACTGGGCTCTAGGAACTATTGTACCGACGACTTTAGGTGCATGGACCGTAGGATACTGTTTCATATTTTTCTTAAATATCCTCTTGTACGAGTTTCTTATCATTGGTCTTCCAGTAATAGCGGGAGTTATCTGCGGTTATCTGTGGTATAGGAATCTACCCGAAGAAGAAAGGGCTGAATACAAAGAACCAAAGAAGAAACGTTCTAGTGGTGGCGGCGGTGCCATATCGTTTGTAGTAACTATAGTATGGTTAATCATTGTTTATACGGATAATATGTGGAACTATCCATTTCAAAATTGGGGCCTTGACTATCTAATATTTTCGTGGCTCATAGCTTGCGGCTGGGTATTACTCATCGGCGGGATTCCGGCACTAATTGGCGGAATCTGGTGGTTACGGCGCGAAGTACTCAAAGAACCAGCTTAACACTCTCTTTTTTTTTTTCGACACTTTTTTAAAATGTGTGATTTTTTAAAAATTGAACTTATCCAATCAATAATTAACAGAGCAAAAACGTGCAAATTTATTATACATATTAGAGAGGCGTAATAGAATGCCCTATGAACGTTTGCTTAATAAAGCAAAAAAACCAAGCAAGGACGAAATAAAAAAGACTATAGGGGAAAATTTTTCTCTATGGCTTGAAATACATAAATATATTGAAGAAAATTATGATTTTACACAAGAATTAGTATTTTTCACCAAGAAATATGGTTGGGCAATACGTTATAGAAGACAAGGTAGAACAATGGCTTATTTTTTCCCCGAACAAGGTGCTTATTCCGTATTACTTGTTTTAGGCAAGAAAGAATCCGAAGAAGTAAATTTGATGAAAGATAAATTAAACAAGCAAGTTATGTCGGTTTTTGATAACACCGAACAACTACACGATGGACGTTGGCTTTGGATAAGACTATTAACAAATTCAGATGTCGATTCCTTTAAGGTATTATTAAGTGCAAAAAGTAAACCAAAAAAATTAGTAAAAACTTTACCGTAGACCATCATCCGAGAGGCAAGTCAAGATCACGAAATTATGGGAACTTATTCACCTTTATTGACTTGTTAGATCGGAACGACTTATATTTTCTCTTTTTCAATTATAAATAATTTGTGGGAAGATTATACTTGATCTAGAATAATTTGATGAGTCCGCTATTTATCCTGCTCATACAAGTCACATGCACATACTGCTCATACAATATTCTTGTTGTTTTTTTCCAAAGCGTGAGCTCGCATTAAATCGAAAGCTCTTTTTATACTCTTCTTGAGTTTTTGCTGAAATATTTCTGAAACCTTCTGAATTATTTCTGCATGCAAATTATTATAAATATTGTACAGAATTTATTAACTACAAAATTTTACATCAATTCTCCTTGATGATCTTCTTTCATATAAAAGAAGGGTGAGATTTTAATGAAAAAAAAACTAATTTCAATTGTAATAATATCTATCATAGTAATAAGTGTAATTTTTGTCGCAATTTGGCTCATGCCAAAAGACACTTCAGATAAAACTGCTCCAACAGTGGAAATACTAAGTCCTGTTAATACAGCATATAACGATCCCAATCAATTATTGAATATCTCGGCAACAGATAATATAGCGATTGATACCATCTGGTATAACTGGAACGGTACGGATATAACATATACGGCTCCTCACTCCATCATGTTTAATGAAGGTCCAAACACGATCCTTGTATGGGCTAATGATACAGCAGGAAATGTTGGTTCAACCTCAATTAGTTTTACAATTAACGATTTAACAGCCCCAACGGTGCAAATAATTAACCCCACTAATACCAGTTATTTAGATCCAATTCAATTATTGAATATCTCAGCAACAGACTTCATCGATATTGATACTATCTGGTACAATTGGAATGGCACGAACCAGACATACACTACTCCTCTGTATATTTCCTTCAATAAAGGTTCAACCACAATCCATGCATGGGCAAATGATTCAGCAGGGAACATTGGGTCCACATCAATTACATTCACTATTAGTCCTGCTTTTAGATCAAAATGGGATACGACGCTCCCAGGCACAAGCGCTTCCGATCAGATAACACTTCCATTAGAATCCGGAGGAAATTATAATTTTACGGTTTATTGGGGTGATGGTACAAGCGACACCATCACAAGCGGGAGCGACCCAAATAGAACTCATACCTATAACTCAAGTGGTATTTATAATCTAACTATTGCTGGAACTATTACTGGATGGAGATTTGCAAACGGTGGTGATTGCGAAAAGCTACTTGAAATTCAAGAATGGGGGCCCTTACGTTTAGGTAATTCTGGGAGTTATTTTTTTGGGTGTTCTAATCTTGAGATTACTGCTGTTGATACCTTGGATTTATCGGGAACTGCACTTTTAGTTAGTGCATTTAGAGATTGTACTTCTCTTGATAAAGCGGAAAGCATGAATGGATGGAATGTTTCAAGCGTTATAAATATGGGTTCCATGTTCTCTGGTTCCACTGCCTTCAACCAATCCCTTGACAACTGGGACACCTCCAGCGTCACATTAATGAACAATATGTTCTATAGTGCTGCTGACTTCAACCAAGATATAGGAAACTGGGATACATCCAGCGTTACAAACATGGGTTCTATGTTTAGTTATGCTTCTGACTTCAACCAAAATCTTAGCAACTGGGATACATCCAGTGTTTCAAATATGGCTGGTATGTTTAGCTATGCTTCTTCATTCAACGAAGATATCAGTTCATGGAATACCTCAAATGTTTTAGGTATGGGGTCCATGTTCCGAAGTGCTACTGCCTTCAACCAACCCATTGGCAATTGGGACACCTCTAGTGTTACTTCTATGAGTAATATGTTCGAAAGTGCTCAAAATTTCGACCAAGATATTAGTTTATGGAACACATCAAGCGTTACCACCATGGCCCAAATGTTTAGTACTGCCGTTGCCTTTAACCAAGATATTAGTTCATGGGACACCTCACGCGTTACAGACATGAGTTATTTGTTCTGGCAGACCGTTAACTTCAACCAACCCATTGGCGGCTGGGATACCTCCAGTGTTACAACAATGGAAGGAATGCTCGGTATTACTAATGCTTTCGACCAAGACCTTAGTTCATTCAACACCTCAGGCGTTACAGACATGGATTATATGTTCAATTTTGCTTATGTGTTTGACAATAATATTAGCACCTGGGACACCTCAAAGGTAACATCTATGCAATACATGTTCAATTATGCTCCGCTCTTCAACCAGGATATCAGCAATTGGAATCCTTCAAGTGTACTAAATATGGAGGGTATGTTCCGAAGTACTGGTGCATTCAATCAATCCCTAAGCAGTTGGAATAACTTGAGCGTTACTAACATGCGATATATGTTCGAAGGGGCTACTGCATTTAACAATAATTTAACTGATTTGGATACATCAAGTGTTACAACCATGGAATCTATGTTTGACGGCGCTACTGTATTCAACCAACCCATTGGTACATGGAACACTTCGAGTGTTACAACCATGTATACTATGTTCGAAGATGCTACTGCATTTAACCAATCCATTGGCTCTTGGGATACTTCGAGTGTTACAAATATGATTGCTATGTTCTATGATGCTACTTCCTTCAACCAAAACCTGAGTTTATGGGACACATCGAGCGTTACAAGCATGGGTTCTATGTTCCGAAATGCTGATTCCTTCAATCATGATATTAGTTCATGGAACACCTCGAGGGTTACAAGCATATATAGTATGTTTCTTGATACTGCTAGCTTCAACCAATCCATAGGCTCTTGGGATACTTCAAGCGTTACAGATATGGTTGCCACATTCGCTGGTACCAGTGCCTTCAATCAGGACATTGGTTCATGGAACACCACAAGCGCTACTAATATGGTTAGTATGTTCAACGGTGCTACTGCTTTCAATCAAGATATTAGTTCATGGAACACTTCGCGTGTTGCAAGTATGGCTTTTATGTTTCAAAGTGCTACTGCCTTCAACCAATCCATTGGCAGTTGGGACCCCTCGAGTGTTACAAACATGCAATATATGTTCCGAAATGCTAATAGCTTCAACCAGACTCTTGGTACGTGGAACGTTTCAAGTGTGACGGATATGACAAATATGTTTGATGGAATTTCTTTATCCACTACTAACTATGATAACTTGTTAAATGGATGGGCTGCATTAAACTTGCAAAATGGCGTTACTTTTAATGCGGGTGGTTCTACATATAGTGCTGCTGCACAGGCTTCACATGATCATCTCACAGATCCTGTAGGTTCTGGAGGTCATGGTTGGACGATTTCTGATGGTGGACTTGTTTAACAAAATCTTTTTTTCTTTTTTTTATTATCAAATACAAAAGTAATGTCTTTTTAGGGAATAATCGTAAAGAAAAGAATATTAGAACAGATATCGAATACAGATATCGTATAATCCATCTAATTAGTTCTTGGGAGATAGAACCCCGATGAAGAAAGAGGAAATTTGTTATATGGCTGCCTGTGAGATGGCGGAGGCAATACGGACGCAGGCAATAACCTCGGAAGAAATCACCGAGACGATAATTGAACGAATTGAGAAAATTAATCCCATAATTAACGCCTATTGTACGCCAACGTTTGATCTAGCGCGCGAAATGGCGAAGAAAGCTGATAAGGCAGTGAAGAGGGGTGAATCCCTCGGACTTCTAACTGGAATCCCGACCTCAATAAAGGATTTAGCTTCACTCAAGGGCGTGAGGACAACTTTGGGTTCAAAATTATACGAGAATCACATTCCTGAAGTCAATAGTGCATTTGTTGATAAATTGATTGACGCAGGATGCGTAGTCCTTGGAAAAACAAACACTCCTGAGTTTGGGTTCAAAGGTACAACAGACAACTTGATTTTTGGTGTATCTCGAAATCCGTGGAACCTCGAACGAACGCCAGGTGGTTCGAGTGGCGGTGCTGCTGCAAGTGTCGCATCGGGTATGGGACCTTTGGCGCAAGGCTCTGATGGTGGTGGCTCCATCAGACATCCCGCGTGTTTTTGTGGTGTTTATGGACTAAAACCGAGTTTCGGTAGGGTCGCGATTTACCCCCACCATAACCTAGATCACTTTGACCTAGCAGTAGCGGGTCCAATAGTCCGACATGTTCGAGATGCCGCTTTAATGCTTGAATGCATGAAGGGGCCCCATGAAGGCGATCGGCTTTCTTTACCGAAAGATAACATAAACTATCTTGAATGCATTGAAACCAAACCACGAAAATTGCGAATTGGGTATTCCCTTGACCTCGGGTTTGCCAAGGCGCTTGATGAGGAGGTAGAGAAAGCGGTTCGCAGTTCTATTCAAGTCTTTGAAAAGTTTGATTGGGCAATTGAGGAAGCCAAAATTAAGTTGAAACACCCTGAAAATTCATTATATATCTTTTGGACTGTCAAAGCGGCAACGTTCCTAGCACCAAAACTGAAGCAGTGGCGTGATCAAATGGATCCTGACTTGGTAAAGCAGGTTGAAATGGGCTCGACCTATAATGGTTTTGCGCTAGTTAAGGCCATGAAAGAACGACGTAAGAACTATGAGATTGTCTATAAATTCTTTAAGGATTACGACGTTATGATCACCCCCTCAACGGCGGTACCCGCATTTAGTCATGGTTTGATGTATCCGAAGAAAATAAATGGTAAAGGGGTCTCTCCAACAGGATGGCAGCCCTTTACGTTTCCGTTCAATTTGACTGGCCATCCCGCTGCATCTATACCCTGTGGCTGGTCGAGCGATGGATTACCCATTGGTATGCAGTTTGTCGCCCCTCGATTCGATGAAGCGACCATCCTTCAGGTTTCAGCCGCTTTTGAAGAAGTGGCCCCCTGGCAGGATCGAAAACCCGTATTCCAATAATTGATAAAATAATCAAATTCATTTCTTTTTTGACTTAAATATTATCGCGGGTTTAGTTCGTTCAGAATAGGTAAAATTATCCGCTTCTTGATTATCACCGTATTTGAGCTTGAGTTCTTCTAAATTCCCCGCAAATAGCGCCCGAGGTCGGCAGGTTTGAACACATACGGGAATCTTACTCTCCAAGTGCCTGTCTAAACAAAAAGTACACTTATGCATCTTTGCGCCCTTTTCTGGTCCGAATTGCGGTGAATCGTAAGGACACGCTTTGAAGCATTTAGAGTCACATTCCTCGTTTCCCACGCATTTATTACTATCCACAATTACTATCCCATCTTCCTCTCGTTTTGTGATCGCATTGACTGGACAAACCGGGATGCAGACAGGATCTTCGCAATGATAACAAGGTCGTACTAAGTAACTCACGAATATATTTGGTGTCTTTCCCTTTTCATTATAAAGTATTTTCATCCAAAATTCAGGTCCCGCGGGAATATCGTTCCAATCCTTACAGGCAACGATGCAAGCGCCGCATCCTGTACACCGAGTTTGATCAAAATAGAATCCCACTTGCATTTCATTTCACCTCTGGTTTCTCCTTGCTTACTTGCACAAGACATGTTTTTAAACAAGACGCCCCATCGGGAGCGTACGCATTTTTTGTCAAGGTATTGGCACACCCGCCCCTATCAATACCTTCCTCGTCGGGAGCATACCAGGCACCTTCGTGGATGGCAATAACTCCCGGGATTATTCGTTCCGTCACCCACGCTTCTATTGATATTATCCCCCGATTGTTATGGACGTAGATTAAATCGCCTGATTTGATACCTCGAGGTTTTGCATCCACGGAATTAATCCAGCACCTATGAGGATCAATTTCTTTAAGCCACTCAACGTGGTACAGTTCGGAATGAACTCGATTTTTAGGGTGAGGGGATAACATTTGTAATGGATATTTCTCAGTCAAGGGATCAGATCGATCTTCCCAAGTACTTAAGTATTTAGGAATTGGGGGTAAATTGGGATTGTTTATATCAGCAACTCGTTGTGAAAAGATTTCAATCTTGCCGGAGGGTGTTTTGAAGGGATTATTTTCAAGGTCTTCAATTTGCTCTTTAAACGCTACATAAGGTTCTTGTGAGTCTACTCTCCAAATTCCATCTTCTTTATATTTAGCATAATCCTTGACATACTTTCTGATATCTCTGGCTCCTCTCCATAATCGTTTTAATTCCTTTGTCTCGTCGTAATGCTTGAACTTTTCTAAACCTAGTCTCTCAGCGAGTAATTCCGCAATGGTGATATCATGTTTACATTCTCCTAGTGGTTTAATGGCTTTATTCATGAAGCCAAAGTATGGTCCTGAGGGCCATGGGCGCGTAAGGTCCGATCTCTCAGCCATACTAGTTGCTGGTAACACAATATCTGCATACTTCGCGGTTGGGGTCATGAACAGTTCGACGCTAACCATATACTCGAGCTTCTTTAATGCTTCTGCATTACGATTCGCATTACCCAACTGATTTAAGAAATTATTACATGCAAACCATCCAAATTTAATATCAAATAAATACCCTCCTTTCTTACCTTCTATGATTTGATCAAATATGGCATTTGTATGCACTCGTGTTCGCAGCCGACGGGTCAAATCCAAAGACCCTCTCACTGAAACTCGATTTGGATGATTTTCTTCCACCGGATTCCGACCAGGAGGTAGAATAAACGGTCCAAAAAACATGTGTGCTGTTGGAATGCCCATTAATCCACCACAGGCAGCGCCCCCTTTGCGTCCAACATTTCCAGTCATTGCACTTAATGTCATAGCACCTCTATTGTATTGTCCCCCCATGGCACTCCGTGCTGGTCCCTGACAATCCATTAGCGCAGCGGGTTTGGTGGTTGCGTATTCGCGAGCTAAGTCTCTGATCGTTTCTGCGGGTACGCTACAGAACTTTTCAGCCCATTCAGGTGTTTTTTCAACCCCATCTTCTTGACCCATTACGTAATCCTTGAATTTATCAAATCCTACCGTGTATTTATCCAGGAACGCTTGGTCATGAAGATTTTCTTTTATAATCACATTTGCCATGGCAACCATCATCGCCACATCGGTACCCGGGATAATTGGAATCCATTGATCCGCGACAATAACATCTGTGTCGGAATATCTCGGATTAATGCTGACAACTTTAGCCCCTTTTTCGTGTGCTTTCACAAGATTGTACAAGGCATCTGTTCCTGAATTCATTCTAGCCGGGTCCCAACCCCACAAAATTATTAATTTCGAATTTAGGAGGTCTTCCCGACCATGCCCCACAAAAGGTGAGCCGTATTGCGTTTGAGTCGCCCAAACTGCCCCCTCAGAGGATACATTTCCATGATGCGTGGAAAATCCCCCAAAGTGGGTAAATAAACGTACGTAATTAACCACTGGATGATGATAGGCCGCAATAAATCCCCCACTCATGGGGAGAAAAATCGCCTCATTCCCGTATTTTTCTTTTACTTCAAGGAGTTTTGCAGCAATCTCATCCAGAGCTTCGTCCCATGAAATGCGTTTAAACTTCCCCTCCCCTTTCGCCCCTACTCTTTTCAGCGGATAGAGAAGCCGCTCTGGATGGTAAATTTCTTTACGAATAGCGCGACATTTCGGGCATGTCCTAAGTTGATGTTCTTCGTCAACTAAGTCGTCCCCTTCAACGCGGATAATCTTACCATTCTTTACGTGAAATTTCAGAGGACAGCGACCACCACAATCGAAGGCGGAAGTCGTCCTGACGAATTTTATCTCGTCTTTTTCTTCAATATTATCTTGTTCCGTCATGTTATCCCATCACCGTTTATAATTGAAATTCAAACTAATCAAATAATGATTTTATTTTTTAAGTAATTTTAGATTATTGATCTTTTTCCGCCATCTATCTTTAATTACGCGTAAAGGACTCCTAACTTGGGGAACAATATCCCTTCCTATTGCAACCATGATTTCCTTAGTTAAAGATGGTAAATAATCCAGAGGCACATTTAATAAAGGAATGGCTTCCTTAAATTCCTGCCAATAAGTAGCGAATTCGGTTTTCTTATTTTGAAACGCGTCCCAGATTTGCACTAATTTCTTCGGAAAACAGTTCGCCATCCCGTGGATCGCCCCATCAACTCCTGCCTCCAAAGCTTGATCTAGGAGTAATTCAGGGCCATTAATCACCACGAAATTGTCAGGAGTTAATTCGATCATATGCTTGATATGGTTGATATCCATCACGGTTTCTTTAATCCCAGCTAAAACCTCATTCTCCGCAAGTTTCGCAACCAGTTTAGGGGATAAATTCAGGTGGTTCGTCATGGGAAAGTTATACGCATAGAGTGGAATCTCTATCGCAGAAGCGATCTCTCCATAGTACATTTCAATATTCTTATTTTCTAATGGGTAATACGTGGGAAGGATTGCCATCACCGCAGTGACTCCTAACCCCTCCGCATATTTAGCCAGCTCGATCGAAAGTTTGGTACTATGGGAAGATATACCGGCTATGAGCGCAATACGCCCATTAACTTGATCTGCAGTAATTTTCAATACCCGCTTTTTCTCCTTCTGGGAAAGATACACAAATTCTCCATTTGTCCCTAACGCAAAAATACCATGAATCCCATTTTTGATGAGAAAGTCGACATGGTCGCGTAAAGCGGGTTCATCAATCTCTTGGTCCTCTGTAAACAAAGTGACCATGGCTGGAATAATGCCTTCTATCTTCATTATAAATCTCCTTTTTTCGCGAATCAGTTGTTTAGATCATAATAGTAATGATATTTTCTCTTGGTCTTTCTGTTCAATAAGATTATTGTTCGTCAAGGAATTTTTGTAGGATACCAAATCCCCTCAGCATCTTTCTATGGCGTGCTTCAATTGCTGGCTTCATGGACATTTCCGTAAAAATATAAAAAATGTTGTTTCTTATGGCATTAAAGGTCATCGCTGCTACGAGATCTGGAGACATTGAATTTCGGTAGACATTCCTTATTTTTTCTAATTTAGTATTGATCTCATCCCAATTTTTTGTCCCTTTACTTGGATTTTTCAGATCGTCCGGTCGATTTCGATTGCTATCAACGATTCCAGTATTTACTATTCCTGGAATCAAAAGTGAAACGCTTACTTTTGATCTCCTTTTTTTTAATTCGGCTTTCATCAGTTCTGATAAAGCGGTTACACCGAATTTTGTGACTGCATATGCGCCATTTACCGCAACAATTCCTGCGTAGGAAGAGGTATTTACAATATGCGATTCTTCGCCGTGTTCAAACATTATCGGTAAAAAAGTGTTAACGCCGTGGATCACACCCCAAAGATTAACATTTAGTACCCATTGATAGTCTTTGATGGTGTTTTTCAGAATATTCAATCCAGGGATCACACCTGCGTTATTGAACAGTAAGTGGACCTTTTCATATGCTTGCAACGTTTGATCAGCAAGATTTTTAACGTCTTCCAGTTTTGATATATCACAAACAACTGAAATTACATCCCCACCCGTGTTTTCTAATTCTTTTGTTACTTTTATGAGTAAATCTTCCTGAATGTCTGCTAGAACTGTTTTAATTCCTTCTTTTACACAATGCTTAGCGAGACTTAATCCAATTCCGCTAGCTGCGCCTGTAATTACAGCTACTTTATTTTTGAAGTCTTTCATTTTGATAACCATTCATTATATTTGGTACCTACCTATTTAAAAAATACTTGAACGCCTTATTCTTCTTGTGAGTAATTAACTTGGTTTACTTGGTTTTCTCGTCCGCTGTTTTTTGAAACCTATACTCGAGAAAATAAAAGTTTTCACATTCAAATCGTATCAATGGCTAATAATGATTTTTCAACTCTCTTAGAATCAGTATTTATAGGCAAATTACAATTTGTAATAGATAATATAACGGTGATATTTTTTTTTTAAAACGGTGAAAAAAATGAAAGTATTAGTTACAGGTGGAACTAACGGAATGGGGCTGGGAGTTGCGAAAATACTGGCTGAACGTGACAACCAAACCCATGAAATCATAATATTATGCAGATCCAAAGAACGCGGTGAGGCTACCATCAAAGAACTTGAAGAGGTCACCAAAAACAAGAAGATTTCGATCGTCTTATGTGATCTTTCGAAACTCAGCGAGGTGCGAACGGTAATCAAAGAGCTTCACGAAAAACATGAGTTTCTGGACGGTATCTTCATAAATGCCGGTATAGGGTACGCCAAGCGGGAAGTAACTGAAGATGGAATGGATCCGCATTTCCAAGTGAATTATTTATCTCAATTCATGTTGACGTTGAATGTATTGGACTTATTGGAAAAATCCGAGAACGGAGGAAGAGTAATTTTCAACGTAGCTTATTTTGGAGAACTATTCTGGGACGACTTGCAAATGAAGAAAAAATGGGGGTATGAAAGGGGGGTTGGTCAAGGAATGGTCGCTAAAAGAATGTTTTATGTTCGTTTGCATGATTTGTATAGGAAAATAGAAGGCTCGAAACTATCCTTTTTCGGATTTCAGATCCAGAAAACGGTTTGGACTAATCAGATCAATATTATTCCATTTTTCATGAAAGCAATGGCTAGGCTTGCGAAATTGTTTGGGGCTTTTATTTCCATTGAGAAATGTGGAATCACCATGGCTCCTTTGTTCACTGAAATGCAAGAAGAGAGTTTGAAGAAGTCCGGCAAATTTATCACATGGAAGAAGGACCAGTTCATCGAGAAAGAGCAAGCTGAAATCGTGTTTGATCAGGAACTGCAAGAGAAACTGTGGAACATCAGTCTGGATTTATGCAAAGACGAAAAAACAACGCAAATCGCTGAGAATCTGACAAGTCATTCCAAATAACCTTTTTTTTTGTGTAAAACAAAACTAATATCTTGAAAAATCGTATCTGTACGGGTGAAGAAAAAAGAATCCATGATTAAATGGATCTAGAAGTCAACTAACTTGGCCTATTATTCAAGCAATACAACAGAAAGTGAATGTTTTGGAAATGAAATCTTAAATTGTTCACCTAATACATTAACTCCAAACGCTCTAGGAACAACTATATCAGGATTCTCAAAGCTATTATAAGATTTTAAACTTTCCGCAGTTAATATCGTTCCAGAGGATGATCTAACGGGAAAGTCGGGGATATTAATGTGACAGGTTATTTCCTTAAGAGCTCGATTTACTACAAATAGATAAACTCCGTTATTTTCGACCTTGACAGCAGCTACATCTAATGCCAAAGCCTTTGAGTCTTCTACATTTGGACAATCTACTTTAGTTCCTATTGAAAAGCCCCCAGCACAAGGTTTATACATTTGAAAGACAAAATATGTCGAACGTAAAAGAATACCTCTATCATCTGCATAAATGAGCCCTCGGGTATTAACCGCAGGAGAATAATTTGCCATGGAAATATTTGCCGCTTTTCGTATTATTATATTCAAAAATCCTGCAGTAAAGAGCGCATGAGCTAAATGGTATTGGTCTGGGGCTTTATTTTTTTCAATATCTTGTTCGATCCATCCATACTCATTCCATTCAGTTATTGCGATCGGAATCACGTCATCTCTACCGATTCGATTACACGCAGCTCGTATCTTTTTAATTAATCGACCCAATATGCGGTCTACAACTTTTAATTCTGAAGAAGCGTCTGTATGAGATATTCTATCTTCGCGATCACCTATTTGGGAGTAATGGTGCCAAGCAAAGGCATCTATTTCTCTTATAAGATCATCATTTGAAAGTACTTGCTTGTCCCACCAAAAAATAAAATTGGGATCTCCTAATACGACTATAAATTTGAGTGAATCGTCGAAATTTTTCATAGCTCTTATGAATTCAAGTGCATCCTTTGCGTATTCCGCACCCTTTTTGTAATATCCAATCTGCCAAGTGCCATAACATTCATTTCCTAAACCCCACCATTTAACATTCAAGGGCTCCAAATTGCCTGCTTTCGCGCGAAGCGCCGCCTCTGGACCATCAACCGCATTACAAAAGCGAACCCAAGCAGCTGCTTCTTCGGGTGTGGGATTTTCTTCACTGTTTCCGACACCCACGCAAATATTGGGTTCTGCACCGATCCGTCGACAATGTTCGATAAATTCCGTCGTTCCAAAATGATGGCTTTCAAACTCATCCCAATGGGGATTTTTGCGAGCGACACGTTCATTCTTAGGTCCAGCACCCCACTTCCAATGATAACCGCTAGTATAATTACCTCCAGGCCATCTTAAGATTGGTGGATCAAGATCTTTCAGGGCTTTTTCCACATCTAAGCGATATCCTTTTGAATCAGAATGCGGGGATCCCTCTTCATAAATTCCCCCATAAATTTGGCGAGGAAAATGTTCGATGAATAGTCCTAACACAAAGGGATTGACCCTTCCACGAGATTCATTCAAATTTATCTGTATTGATGACCCATTTCCAATCATTTTTTTCACTTTGAAATCTTTTACGAATAGTCAATCAAAAGATATTAAATAAATTTATTTGGTAAAATTCACTTATGAGGTGTATGAAAGAACAAAGGATTCTTATTGATACTGATCCCGCAATTTCTATTCCTAAATCTGATATAGATGATGGATTAGCTATTTTTCTGGCGTTAAATTCTCCTGAATTAAATGTTGAAGGCATAACTACAGTATATGGGAATTCAACTCTTAAACAAGTGACCGCTGTGGCGAAGGACGTCCTCAAAGTGGCAAACCGCCAAGATATCCCCGTCTATCCAGGAGCTTATAATAAAAAGTGGTTAGAAACCAAAACAGAAGCAACCGAATTCCTAATTAACCATATTTCCGAGAACCCTAAAGAAATTACATTGGTAACTTTAGGTCCGTTAACAAATATTGGGTCGGTTATACAACAGAAACCTGAAATAATTGATGATTTAAAGCAAATAATAATTATGGGTGGTCTAATATTTCCAGATAAACTCGACATTCCTTATCTTGAAGCAGAGTTTAATATTGCCAATGATGGGCTTGCTGCAAATATTGTATTTTCTCAACCAATTGAAACGACTCTGATTGGTTTGGAGGTTACCACCCAAGTTCTATTTCAAGACGTTCATTATGAGGCCATCAAAAACGCGAATACCAAAATTTCTAAATATTTAACAAAACACATTCTACCTTGGCTAACACTCCAGAAAATCAATAATAATGGGTTTAATCCTCACGATCCCATTGCACTAGCATATCTTTTAAAGGAATCCTTATATAAATCTGTTAAGCTGGGACTAAGTGTTAACTATAGAAAGAGGGACTTTACTAACATTGATAAAAAATATAGACCGAACATATCTGTGGTGTTCTCGAAGAGAGACGGAAAAATCACAATTATTCCCGATTCTGAAGTTTCTTTAAAAAAGAAAATTAGAGTTTGTACGGAAGTAGATGAAAAGGCATTTTTAAACCTACTTATAAATAGATTAACAAAATAAGAGTTTAGGTGATATAGTTATGGATATTTTTATGCTGAACGGTCCTGGTTGGATTGATTACTCCGTTAACCTTCTCGTTACCATCATTGCGCTTCTTGTTGTAGTATATGATTGGAAAACGAGACATCGGAAGGATTATCTCTGGGTTTTCCTAGCTGACACTCTCTTCTTGTTTATCAAGTTATTAAAACAGCTCTTGTTTTCCTATTTATTTTAGGATTCACTATAAGTGAGGAGATTCTTTTGACAGAGCTTCAAAAAATAATTCGAAATTTAGAAACATCTAATAACTGGACGCGTTTAAAATATTTAAAACTGATTAAACCACTTGTCAAAACCCCGATCAGTGGAAATACTCTCCAAAATTCGGAAAGGCATAAAATAATCGAACTTCTTGGGGAATGTATGTTAGATTGGGATGCGGAGGTCAGAATCGCTGCAGCGGAACTATTGGGCGCGATGAGTGACACTTTGTCGGTGAAACCCTTAATTGAGTGTCTAGCAGAAAGGTCTCCATCGCCTGGTGGGGGTATTCAATGGCATTTTCCTGTATGGGCTGCAGTAACAGTGGCCCTTGGAACTCTAGGTCTACTTTCTGTGGAACCGTTAGTTATATGTCTGAAAATACACGATGAACATGCTAAGACGGACGCCATCAAGGCCCTGGGGTTGACAAAACAACAAAAAGCTGTCAAACCGTTAGTTGAATTTCTATATGTGGGTGATTTAGGGGTGTATGATCCAAGTGCTAAGTCACTCAATACTTTAGGGTCCTTAGCTTCCAGAAGAGTTTTGGAAATCCTCTCAGAAGCACTACGCTCCTTAGGCCCCATCGCTATAAATGAAGCAATCCAGATGTTAAAAGATAAAGATTTTATAATTAGAACGAAAGCAGCAAAGGCGCTTGGAATCCTTAATGCTAAAGATGCGGTGGAGGATCTTATTCTATGTTTAAAAGATGAGGCTAAATCAGTACGGTATGAGACTGTAAAGGCTCTAGGGATAATAAAAGATAAAAAGGCAATAGATTGTGTAATTGAATCCCTGAAAGATGAAGACGAAACAGTACGAAAAGTGGCAGTTAAAACTCTTGGTGAACTAGGTGGTAATAGGATAATAGATCCGCTCATTGAATGTCTAAACCAAATGAATAAATTTGATGTTAGCGAAATTATCGTGATATTGGGCAATTTTAAGGAGCCAAAGGTGGTAGAAGCTTTAATTGAATCTTTGAAATGGTCTAAAATCACTAGGTACGGGCATGGTGAGGAGGAGATCCTGAAGGAGATGGGAGAAATTGCAGTCGAACCATTAATTGCCAGATTAGATAATAGAAAATTACAGAATTCAATAATTCGAATATTAGGAAATATCAAGGATAAAAGAGCAATAAAGCCTCTAATCGTTCTTATAAAAGATGCTGATGCAGGAGAACGAACTTCTATTATTGAAGCACTTGGGAAAATAGGTGATCCAAGTGCAGTCCAAGTTTTAATTGATTTTTTAGAAGCTGAGGATAGATGGGTAAGAATTAACGCAGCTAGAGCTTTAGGAAATATAGAAGATCCAAGGGTTGTTGAACCTCTTAAAAACCTGTTAGAGGATGAAGAGGAAGATGTGCGTTGCAGCGCAATAAAAGCGCTTGGGCAGATTTCTGATTTAAGCGCATTTCAACCTCTTATGGAAAAGTTAAAAATTAGTAAATATGATGAACAAAGAGAAGCTGCGTTGGCTCTTGCAGAACTAAAAGATCCTAAGAGTGTGCCTGCATTAATTAATTGCCTGGCTGAGAAAATTTTCTGGCGTGGAGATGATAAAAAAATAATCGAGATGATAATAAAATTTGAAGATATCTCTTTTAACCCTCTGCTTAAACTATTAGAGCATCCAGATCATGAAGTGAGATTAAAAGGATTAAAAATCCTTAAGGAAATGAACAATCCTGTTAGAATTGATCCTTTAATTAAATGCTTGAAGGATGATGATTATCAAGTAAAAAATTTAGCAGCTGAAATACTTGGAGATATTAAAGATACCAAAGCAAAGGATTCTCTTATAGAATTCTTCAACGATGAAGAAAATTGGGCGAGAGGGAATGTCGATAAGTTAGGAAAAGTTGGAGATGACCGTGCCCTAAAAATACTTTTAGATATGATAAAATCAGACAAATATACATATATACCAGGGGAAGCTATGAAAATTATTGCTCAATTTGGAGAGAGGGTTCGAGAAATGATTGAACAATGCTTGAAAGATAAAAGAGAACATGTAAGAAGAAGATCAATAGAAATTCTTCAAAAAATTGGTATTAAAGATGTAAGTATTATTATACCCCTACTAGATGATGATGAGGAAAGGGTACGAGATTATGCAAGGTATGCACTCATAGATGTTGGAGAGGTGGCTGTAGAACCACTCATTAGAAGTCTAGAAGACAAAAACTGGAAAGGTCGTTCTGAGGTTATAAAGACACTTAGCGAAATCAAAGATGCAAGATCAGTTAAACCCTTGATTGAGTGCATGAAAGATCCAGATCCCGAGGTTCGGAGAGCAGCTGTTTGGGCCTTCCGTTATTTCCATGATGAACGCGCAATAGGTCCCCTTATTGAATGCGTAAAGGATGAAGATTTAACGGTCCGATGGAGAACCTTAGATATCTTAGTGGATTTAAAGGAATACAACCCACGACTCGCTGAACTTTTAGTAGAGCGTTTGAAAGATTCCAATTGGAGAATTAAAAAAGATTCTATCACTCTGCTAAGAGAGATGAACTGGAAAAATGCCATACCCTCCTTGATAACTTGTTTACAAGATGAAAATGAGGAAGTTCGTTATGAGGCTGCCAAAGCCCTCGGTCAAATTGGGGCGGAAGAAGCCCAAGGGGCGCTCTTGGCATGTTTAACAGATAAAGAGTATGTAGTGCGTGCTTACGCAGCAGAAGCTTTAGGTAATCTGAAGGAAGTACAGGCAGTCGAACAACTTATTAAGTGTTTAAAGGAGCGTTATGGGGCAGTAAGATCCAGTGCAGCTGAAGCACTTGGAAACCTGGGGGACAAGAGAGCGGTAAATCACCTAGCCCTCCTTTTAAATGATGAATATGAATATGTCAGGGCAAATGCAGTTAGTTCTCTGATAAAGTTAGGCGTTCCTGGGGCGTTAAACTCTGTCATTGAGCGGATTAAAGATGCAAGTTATGCAATATGCACAACAATTATAATGCTGATTGAAAAGAATCCTCAATTAACATTAGAAAAATTTGAAGCGTTCCTCCAAAAAAACAAGAAATGGTTTTCTAACCAGTTAAAAGAATACTCTATGGTTGAGTTTCTCCAAAAAATCTTATTGAAATGTGTGTTGGATCCTGAATTAAAAGCAAAATTTAGTGTATTGGTAAACATAGCAAAAAATCTGCTATTTTCCTACGAGTTCTAGCATGAATTTAAAGGTTTATGGTGTTAAAATCGCCCTATCAATCGCCGATTACAATTGAACAATGGTTTGAGGAGGTTTCTATTAGTCCAAAATTGCAAGTGAAATTAAATCAATTAAAGATTAGTGAGGTTCTTCTCCCAGAAGATAAGAAACTTCCCTTCATTCTTAAAACGATAAACGGAAAAGTTTATCATGCATTTCTTATAACAGACTCTACATCCAGCTCGTTAGTTAAAAAGGATTATATTCCCTGGATAGAAGCGCATTTTAAAGAAATTTTAAATGATATCTTACCCTTTCTAATAATTCAAGATACCAAATTTCTTAGATTTAAGGTTTCTTTGTATGAACTAGGACTGAAGGAAAATATCATTGCGCGAGCAAGCGAAAGGTATTATAAACGTGGAGCTATGATAGAAAAGTTGCAAGAGGTGGCTGATAGAATTCGCTCCATCGATCTCCCCCTAGCTATTCAAGCAATCCATGTGTTTGGGAGTATTTTACATGAGATGGAATTAATTCATGATATTGATATTTTCCTAAGATGTACCAAATTCCCTACCCAAAAGGTTAGAATGGAGAAATTAAAAGAAGCTTTAGAAGTTTATGGCACTCAAATAGGCAAAATTTTAGAGAAAGAACGAAAACAAAAAAGAAGCATAAAAGAAATAGTTGAAAAAAGTAAGGAACTTCGTGAAATTCTTAAAAAAATCGCCTATCCAATTGATTGGTTTAAATGTCTAACATGGAAGGATTTATACAGCTTTCATAAAACACCTCCGAACCATCTTATACCTGAAGAAGATATTATTGTGAAACGGCTATTAATAGGTAATATCAAAGGTTTTAAGGACTTTTTTGTCAGTTTTAAACCGTATGTTGCTGCAAATTATGTGCTTGCTTGGAGCCCGGATAAACCTAATGTGAAGGAGAATATTGATGGGCGTCCTGAAAGCGAGAAAATACAATTCCTCAAAGTAGAACTTGATACACTCATTGATGAGGTGAAGTATTTTCATGAACGGAATTATGTAGTACAAGAAAGTGATATGGAGGAATTCGAACCACTTACACTTGTGGATCCAAAAGTAGAAAGGATAGATAATGAAACTAAGGATGAACTGAAGGAAAAGATCGAAATAATTCGCAATCAGCTTAGAGAATTAGTTATTAAATGGAGCGCTGGTTGGGAAATACGTGATGATTAGAAATTAGATTATTAATTCACTTTCTTTAACTGTTTGAGTTAATAATTATCATCCATATTTATGCCTTTCGCGTATTCGTTTACCATTCAATAAGTTTTTCATGAAACTTCCATATTTTCACATCTGATTAGTTTTTTCAATCGTTACTCGATGCAGTATAAATCCCCACTGATTTCGTATAAGCAAACCTTTGCAGCTGATATTTTTCCCTACTTTCAAATCATCTGGATTGCTCAAACGCAAATAAAGAGTAGTGATGTTAGCGGTTTCTAGAGGTGCCCCGAGCTTGATATCTTTTAATGAAAGGAGGTAGTAGGTATTAAATTTAATTTCTGAGGAGTCACCTTTTGGGGAAGAGACATAAGTCATTTCAACAATTTCGTTAATTTTACCTTGTATAATAGTGAGTTGAGATTTAAGATAAGGTTCTAATAATGCGATATCCGTCCCACTCGGAGCTATTTGCACCTGTTCATCAGTAACCAATATCATAATCTTTTCAATAAGCTGACTAAATTTACGCTTTTCAGCGATATTATCATCAAACCATGTTAGCACTGATTCAAGAAACTCGAAAAAAGAGGTGTAATCGTTCTCCTCTTCTATATAACCATAGTATTCGTCATCAAACTTTTTGAAAAAGATGCGTGAATAGCACCACAGATAATTTTGATTGAAAAAAATGCTTAAAGCTTCTAATAATTTTCTCCAATCTTCAGTTAGCTTCTTTTCAAGTGCCTCTGCAGCGTTATCCCGAGTGTGTAAATCAGAATCTTTAAATAAAGCGAATATTAGAGCCAATACCTCAGTGCTACTTGAATAACTGAACTTTTCTGGTAATTTTCTCTTTATATTCACCTCCACGTCATTGAGGTGAGGAATAACTCCTTTCACTGCTCTTATATCGCCAATTTTAATAAGGGCCCCAGCTGCACTAATTCTAACATCTTTTGAGGGATCCGCTAATGCTTTAATTAAAGGATTTGAAGCTTTGGGGTCCCCTATTTCCCCTAGTTCCCGAGCTGCAATTCTTCGCACAAGGTGATTCTCATCAGTTAAACAAATAATAAGGGGATCCACACTTCCTACATCCCGTAACTTACCCAATTTATCAAGGGCCCTTATAGCTTCATAGCTGAAGGCTGGTTCCTTCAATATATCTAACAATGGACCTGTAGCAGTATCATCCCCCAATTCACCAAGTGCCTCAATTATTTTAATTTTCACATCTTGAGATTCATCTTTAAGTGCATTAATGAGTGGCTCAACTGCAACTCCAGTCTTGATTTTATTCAATCCTTTCACAGCGGAATAACGCACCTTTTGTTCATGATCTGACAAGGCTAAAATTAGGGGAGGAACGGCATTCTCATGATTAGAGTTAATTAGGAGATGTACGGCTTTCATACGGACTTCTGGGAGAAAGTCCTCCAAACAGGCCTTTAATCCCTCAATAGCATTTCTGTGCATTAGAGAAAAGTTTAGAATATACCTTAGGCTGTAGTGCTTATCCTTACTTAAACAGGAAGCAAGGAAATCAAGGTAAATTAACCTATCATGGCCAGTAGAAATCTTTAATTTATCTACGAGAGGTCCTATGATCGCCTCACCAAAACTTTCGGTCAAGTTATCTGCCTTCTCTCTTACTTTCTTATTTTTATCAGTAAAGTAATCAATCAATAGTTTCATTATTTTCAGGTCTCTAGGTGTTGGAACTAAATCTTCTCGACGATGGGGATTTAAAAAATAGTGCCTCCTTCCATGTATAGCGAATTTATTTAGTATTGTTAAAATATCTAACTTTAGATCATTATAGGATTGAAAGCTTAGATTGGATTCAAAATCGTCTGAATCCATGGATTGTAATAACTCCTTAACAAGAAATTCAACAAGATAATTGTTAGTTTCTAAGAAATTAAATGGAATTCTTTTTAGTAAACGCAATAAAAATTTTATATAATACCGAAGTAATTCAGACACTTTATCATATTTTAATTTCTTTTTATGAGGCCAATAAAAGAGGATAAAATGATTTTTGATCAATTTTGAAATGGGAATTTGTTGGGTCAGAAATTTATGCAGAAAGGATAAATTAAAAATCCTCAGATTTGATATGAGCACACTAAATATGGTGACTCTTAGATTCTCATTTTGTGTCACATCAGAAAATAAAGATATGAACTGTGTGATTATGTTGTTAGTAACTAAATCTGGGTAATAACGAACCGCAAGAGAGAATAATTTTAATACTTCCAACTTTTCATAAGATTGAAGCTTTTTAAAACCCTTCTCAGAACATTTGTTAAATAACTCTGAAATCAATTGCCGATTATCGATATTCATGATTTCTTTCAAAGTTCTTATGGTTTCACCGACGATCTCCTGGTCTAGGGAAGGTAATTCTAGTGGAATTTCAAATTTGTAATCACCACCGCGACCTATTCCTAGAGGAGAATTATTATAATACCTCACATTCCGTATCTTTAACATCTCAAATAGGTAGGGAACAATATCAATATCCAGTTCGGATAATCTCAAAATTGGGGTGTAATTACCAAAATTGTTCATGTAGGCACATAAATTCGTAATAAAATTCAAAATTTGAGTCTTGCTAATAAACGTTGATTCCTCATTATGTGTTACATCAGAAAATAAAGATATGAACTGTGTGATTATGTTGTTAGTAACTAAATCTGGGTAATAACGAACCGCAAGAGAGAATAATTTTAATACTTCCA
>JAEOSY010000019.1 GCA_016840125.1 Candidatus Helarchaeota archaeon
GTGATCCCGGCATGGTGAAGTTCTACTTTATCGTCCAAATCCGCCTTTTTGAAGCGGTTTCGGGCCACGGATAACATTCCCTCAGAGATGTCAATACCAGTAACGCATGCGCCTTTTCGAGCAGCAACCTCCATTAATTCACCCGTACCACATCCGATATCAAGAACTTTCATACCTGCTTTAATCCATTTATCCACGATTTCCTTTTTTACTCTTTTGGCGTGCCCGCCGGTGAGGATGTTGATTCCCCAATCGTACCGGGAGGGCCGAGACTCTAAAATTTTCATGAAGATGTAAGAGAACATGGACTCACTCCATAACCTTTACCTGTTTTAGGTTTTTTTATAGCATTTTGAAGAAAAAAAATCAAGGAAAAGGGAATTTCATGAGAAAAAATTATTCATTCAGTTGTTGACTTTCCACTTCATTTTCTCTAAAATATTCTATTATGAATAAAAACGAATTTCGAGTCAGTTTTAATAAGTGGTTTCTTATTGACGTAAAGGAGCACTTCTTATTATATTCTATGGAGATTGCATTATTTAAGGGGCAATTTTCATGACTCACCCAATCAAAAATTCCTTTTCAACAGGCACTCTTCCAGGCTATAAGAATCCACCTGTAAACGAAGTTGTTTGTGGGATGCGATTTCATACTCCTGATAAGCTTCTTATTCCCCATATCGGTTTTCTTTGGAATAAATTTCGTTCGGAGTATTCGATTATCCAACATGCCCCGAGGATAGTATCAATTAAAGGTGAAATTCCAGTAAATGAAATAGCAGGGTTACCCTTTCCAAGAGTATGGTTTATAAATAAATCAGATGATCAATTGGTACAATTTCAGACTGATCGATTTTATTTCAATTGGCGACGCAGACAAAGCGATTACCCTGGATACGCTCACATCATCAAAAATTTCGAGACAGTACTGGATAACATCTTAAATCTTTTTGATGAATTTGAGTTAGGCGAACTTAATCCGATCGAATATGAACTTAGCTATATCAACCATATCCCAAAGGGGCAAGGATGGGATTCTATTAATGACCTTCCTGGAATATTTTCGGATTTTGTTTGGAGGCAAACACCAGGACGTTTTTTACCGAATCCTGTAAACGTTGCCTGGCAAACAGAGTTTCCTTTGCCTGAAAATAAAGGAGATCTGGTCGTTAATTTAAAACAAGCGACACGAACCCAGGACAAAGTTCCTTTACTTGTTCTCGAATTGAGAGCGCGAGGGATTAGCGAATCAGCGAATAAAAAATCTATTCGTGAATGGTTTGATGGTGCACATGAATGGATAGTCCGAGGTTTTACTGATCTAACAACCCCTGAAATTCAAGAAATTTGGGAGCGAGAAAAAAATGCTTGAGGTGGATTTACAGAATAATTCAGCACAAGAAGCCAGCATAGCATATGGTAGCAACTCTCTTATAGATAATTCCCCAGGCTATCGCCCGAATACTGGAGATTGGGAACCAAACATTCGCTTGTCTCAAGAACTTCAAACAAAATATAACTACAAATTCTGGACCACGCCAGCTGTAAACCAGGAGGATAGCGAGACCCTCGTAAGTAATTGGCCTGAGAAAGAAGACCCCTTTACACAACCGGATTTACTGAGTAGTGAAGAGGTTCAGGTACAAGAATTGATTTTCCGGGTTAAAACATCGAGTTCTCTTCCCTATCGGGAAAGTTTGGCAAATAGACTCTTCACTTTGTTTAATGATGCAAAGGAAGATGACCCGGCCAGTCTTGGAATAGCGGTCGGATCGTTTCGCAATTTTTATAGTTTTCTTCACTTACACACCAATCTAAAGTGCCCAACTATTTCGTTAACGCCTGACTATAACATCTATGCTTCATGGAGAGGCAAACAGAATCGAGTGTTCAGCGTACATTTCTTGCCAAATGCGGATACCCGCTTTGTTATATTCAAACCAAATGATAGACATCCGGAACGACAAATTAGGATTTCCGGATCAGCAACAACCGATATTCTCATGGAAACTGTGTCTCCTTATGGTGCATTGGATTGGATCTCAGAATGAAAGGTGATAAGATACCTGACCAAAACCACATTGCCCGATTCTGCAGCCCGAGCCGAGTCTCAGATGGGCAAATTCAGGCCACTGCTTTCATGTTAAGAGCAGATGAAGAAAGTTTATCTGTAAATTGGTTGGAATTTCTCAAC
>JAEOSY010000228.1 GCA_016840125.1 Candidatus Helarchaeota archaeon
AGTTCCTGAAACTTCTCTCTCTACATACCATGGCCTCCTTCAGCCTGTTATTTACAAACCATTTACGTAAAACCATATTGACTTCCGCAGCGTTAAAAACGTCGTCGACTGGACTTCTCAGGTTTCCCCAAGATGCAATCACGGAGCTGTTCCAGCACCTAAGGAATTACGGTCTTCCCTGCGGCCTGTAGAGTTCCCTGTGTACGCTTCAATCCTTTTGTTCCACAAAACTTGTGTCCGCCAGGACTGCAACACTCGGTATGGGTGGTTGGTTAGACCTTACCCAATAAAGACTTTCACTTTATAAGAAGCCCCAAGCTTAGCTTGGCGCACTAACGCCCGCATCAATTGCAAGCCGTTAAGCTGGCGTGAAATCTGCCCGCGAAGCGGAATAGCAGATTTCATGACAGTAGGCTTGTCAATTGCATGCGACCTTGTTCTATGGTAATTAACTACCAAGCCAATTTCCTTGTGAATCTATTATACAATCAATAACCTAAATATAAAATTCTTATTTCCTATCTCTTTAGCATATTTTAACATTATACGACCTCGTATAAATCGGGTGGGAATTTAAGCCTGGCCTTGCGTTGGGATTGCGTTAGGATTTTCCTTTAAACAGAAGAACCGTGAAGGCTGGAGAATTAGAATTGAAATTTATCAGGTTGTCTATCCAGTAAATGATGAAGAATCGGTTCTACTTATACAAATTTGACTATAACAGATATTTCAAGAAAATTTTCTATAGAATGAAATATTTAAGACTAATTTCTCAAGTTGAATCCACATAGTAATGAAACACGAGCACCACTTTTTGATATAGCTACTGCTAGGTTAATTGGTATATTTAATTCTTCTGATTGAACTGTGATACCAGCGGCAAGTACGAGTGATGAACCGGATATTGCAAGATTAGGCCCTGCTCCAAACTCAAATCCGTTTTTTGTTCTATAGCCAATCAACCAAGACAGACTAGGTAAAAATAATTCTTGTTCTACTCCACCAACTAAAAGAATCCATTCTGTAACTAATGTAGCACCACTATTTGTCGAGAAAAATCTCTTTTCAAATTGCCATCCAAATTGAGATACAATTGGCTCAAGTTCAATTCCTGTTCTGTCATTCATTTCTGCAATAAAAGAGGTGGAAAGTAATGTAAAACCGAGTCGCGGTCCCGAAAGGTTTATTGGTTTAGCAATTGAACTCTCATAATTGGATGAATTATTTTGTGAAAACATGATGTTCGGAATAAAAAACATGATAATTGATAGATAAAATATTTTATACATTTCTATTCCTCCTTAATTTATAATTTTATAAGATACTATTTTGATGTCAATGATATTCCTCAATAATAAGAAAAGTAATATTTTATGTTAAATATATTTCCTTCAGAAATGGGTGTTTTCGGAATTTTTTCACTGTTAACTTCTATACAAACTCTGAATAAGAGATTTATCAGGCATTAAAGATAGGAAAATATAGCACTTTATATGGTAATTACTCATTTTTCTTGATTTCGCCCATTTCACGTGTACAACTCACCCTTGAACAACCAAGCCATTTTCCAGACAAATCTATTATACAATCAATAACCAACATAATAAATTCTTATTTCCTAGATCTTTCGTATAAATGACATAAATACGACCCCGTATAAATCGCGTGGGGATTTAAGCCTGGCCATAGCGTCGGCATTGCGTTGGCATTTTCTATAAAACATTCGAGACCTAACAATCTGCGCGGGAAAAACTATGCGGAGGCAATAGCGTGGAAAAAAAGCCTGAAAAATGGCGTTGGCATAGCGTTGGCCCTTTGTGCGGATTGCGGCTCAGGCTTTCATTGCGGGGACTGCGTAGGCATAATAGCGTCGGCATCCCTAACCCAAAAATATCGACAACTCAAAATAGTTCAAACCAGAGCGGGGCGCGTGGGGTGGCCAGGCTTAAATTGCGTGGCCCTCCCTTTTCTTTTTTCCTTCCCCAAAACCATAGAACACTCCAATAACCAGTTTGGAGTGGCGTGAAAATTGCCTGCGCAGCAGATCAGCAATTTTCAGGACGCTTCAAATCTGGTTCATTGGCTCTTGTTATATTCTAATACAGCTAGATTACTTCTCTGCTGGAACTTCTTGTGCTAACCTAAACCCACTTAGTGTAGAATAAGGCCAAGGAGAAGATATATGACCAATACCAAGGAAAGTAAGTGAGTATGCATTTCTAAAACGACCTCCTCGACTTATTTTTTCTAGTGGATTGTTTGTGA
>JAEOSY010000229.1 GCA_016840125.1 Candidatus Helarchaeota archaeon
ACAGCTCGAGAATGGTCTTTCGCAATGGGTTACACACATCGTAGTTCACTTGCGAAAATCATAAAAAGAATCAAAGAAAGATATCCCGATAGACTTAAAATCTATGAAAATAGATATCCACGACAATACGAAGCATTATAACCGAAGATGTGTTGCTATGGTTTTGCCAAACAGCTGATTTCCTCTAACATGAGTAATTTTTTTATTAACCTAAATAGATTTCACAAAAGTGGTATAGAATTGATAATAAAATGTCCTGAATGTGGATTAGAATACTCTTACGGTCGGAACATTTGCCATATATGTGGTAAACTTTCAATTTTCTTTGGAGCGATATTTAAAGGTGACCGAACCGAATATGCTTGGAACTGTGTAACTAGCGAAAAACGATTTAAGACTTCAACAGAAAAATCTATAGTCCAAGATACGACAATAGAGATATGTTCAGAAGGATAAGAGCAATGTGAGGTAAATTATGACAAAATTCTCAATGGTAACGCACCAAACAAGCATGATTGGCTCAAGAACAAGGGTAGAGGATTCTTGCGAGTCGGGACTATGTCCTATATGTATTGCAGATTGTCCTGTGTTCTGTGAAGTATCAAAATCAGCATTAAGAGGTAGAGAAGCGTTATATCCTCGCAGGGAGTATTTTGGAAACTCTACAGCCGGCACACCAAAAGATTTTGGATTATCGTACGGTGATTTTCAGATCCAGTTTGAGGTTCGAGGCGCGCAAGGAATTGTAGCTGACGAAGATAAAGTCATTTTTCCAAATGCTAATCTGAAAATGTATTGGGGTAACATACTGCAAAAATTACCGATCGTAATTGCAGGATTAGGTAGCACTTACGTTGCAAAACGTAATTGGAAAGGATTAGCAATAGGCGCGGCATTAGCGGGAGTAAGCATAACTGTTGGAGAAAATGTAGTGGGTATGGATCCCCTTGCCCAATTTGCAAACCATGCAGTTTATCCCCAAGTTATTGATACCGATGACATGAAATTTCGTATAAGCACATATCGTGAATTTTGGGACGGGAAACATGGGGATATCATTGTTCAAAAGAATGTCGAGGATACAAGATTAGGTGTTTTCGATTATGTCATGTCAAAACTAGATGTTACATCCCTTGAATTAAAGTTTGGTCAAGGAGCGAAAGCAATCG
The DNA here is from genome assembly GCA_016840125.1 of Candidatus Helarchaeota archaeon. The sequence continues at coordinate 1,170 of JAEOSY010000229.1, forward strand.
GTGGAGAAGTAAGATTAGCTTCTTTAGAGAGAGCAAAATTACTTCAAGAACGCGGATATTTAGTCTTTCCCGATCCTTCAGATCCATTTGTTGTAGATCAATGGAATGCTGGGTTAATTCCTGACTTTGAAAGACATAGTAGAGTTGGATTATCTACCACTGATGAAATTTTAGAGGAGATTGACCAAATACGCTCGTCAGGAGCTAAAAATATTTTTATTAAAACAGGAGCATACCGCCCAGCCGCCACTGCGTGGTTACTAAGACTAGGTGTCGAAGGGAAAATTGATGGAATGACCTTCGATGGTGCGGGAGGTGGAACTGGCATGAGTCCTGTAAGTATGATGAATGAAGGATCAATTCCCACAGTGTATTTAGAAGCATTAGTAGTTGGTTGTTTAGATATGATCAAGAAAAAAAATCCCAACGTAAGTATTCCTACCGTAGCCATCGCGGGTGGGATAGCCAACGAGACGCAGATGTTCAAAGCCCTTGCCATGGGTGCCCCCTATGTTAAGTGCATAGCCATGGCGAGGGCTCCACTAACGGCTGCAATGAAAGCTAAATACATTGGAAATGTTATCTCAAATAAAGCAATCACGCCTGCTATGCTTAAAAATTTAGGATTCCCTAAAGAGAAAGACCCTAAGAGTTTAACTCTTAGTGAAGCCTTCGTAGAATACGATAAATTACAGAGGGAATATAAAGGATATGAATTTCCTCCCTCTGCAGTAGGAGTATATACATATTTTGCAAGTAAATTAGGAGTTGGATTAAAACAATTATTAGCCGGTGTGAGGAAATTTAATTTAAGACTAGTTGATAGGCACGATATAGCTTATATCTCTCAACGAGCCAAAGAAGTGTGTGAGAACTGGGACCTTGATATACTTTCTCAAGAATCACTGGATTTTGAATCAGTGAAAAACGAAATATATTCAGGAAATTATGAGTTTTAATTGAGTTCCTATCGAAAAAAAAAATAAAAGAAATTACTCTAAAGTTTTTTCAAACTCGTTTACGAATTCTTCAACTTGATTTATCCCGAGTTTCCAAAAGTCTGGTTTAGTTATGTCCAACCCTACAATGTTAGCTAGCTCTACAGGAGATAAACTACCTCCAGAGCTTAAAAGTTTCTTGAATTTTGGAATAAATGCTTGACCTTCTTCCTTATACTTTCGGTATAAGGCTAACACGAAAAGAGACGCGTAGACATATGGATAGTTATAGAACCGAAAATTTGGAATAAAGTAATGAGGTTTCATGGTCCATTCCCAAATCATCTCGTCGAACCACTCTACTGAATCTCCGTATATTTTATCGCGTCCTGCACACCAGTATTTTGAGATTGTTTGTCCATCTAAATTTTCACCATTTTCAATCGCCTCGTAAAGACTTCTCTCAAAAAATACTCTTCCACTTACTTGAAACGCCGCTTGTCCTGTATCATCTAAAACATGGGCTAAGATTGCTCTTTTCTCATCTTTACTTTCCGCTCTATTTAATAAAAGATCAGTCATTAATAGCTCGCCAAAAGTGGAGGCAGTTTCTGCAACCGTATATCCCGGATGTAGATTGAAAAATGATTGATTGTTTGCTGCGAGATAATCGTGGATCGCATGACCAAGTTCGTGAGCAAGAGTGTAAATTTCGTTTAAAGCTCCTGCATACGACTGCAAAATAAATGCCGACTTTCCATTATACCATGACGCGCAATATGCTCCATTTCGTTTCCCCTTTCTTACAGCTGCGTCTATATGGTTTCTGTTGAACATATCGTTGACATACTTCTTAAATTCATCGTCTACTTTTCCATAAGCTTCCAATACGAGTTCTTTTGCTTCGTCCCAAGTCCTTTTTCTCATTGAGGGCGCTTCTAAAGGCGCTCGAACATCAGCGCAAGTTAACTTATCTAATTCCAAAACTCTCGCTTTTAATC
>JAEOSY010000020.1 GCA_016840125.1 Candidatus Helarchaeota archaeon
AAAAAAACTCTCAATCCAAATACACCGGAAAAAGATGATTTTAGGAGCAAAGACTCAGACTTCGCAAAGATAACTTCATTTGAAGGATTAAACCAGCATTTTCCAAGATTTAAATTAAAGGAGGATAAATGTACGCAATGTGGTAGTTGTGCCAAAACCTGCCCTGTTGATGCAATTAAATTGGATCCATTTCCTAAATGGATCAAATATTGCGATCGGTGCTATTTATGTGAAATGTGGTGCCCCGAGAAAGCAATCGAATGTGATTGGGATTGGCAAGTTAAGGTTATGAATAATTTTATGAAAAGGAAAGGTTATGCTCCCTAAAAAATAGAAAAAAACCTACCAAATCCTAATAAGAAATTTCTCTCTAGAATTTTATTTTGCCATCAACACCCCTATAGGCAGACTTGCCTTACGCCATTCAGCAAACTTTCCAGAATAACTTAGCTCTATTTTTGTTCGCCCATGTGTTCCTAAAATAAACATCACTGAATTTTTTCTTAACTGTTTAAACATACCAGTTAACCACTTAGATGTTCGTAGAATAAGTCTCGATATTAAATTTTCTGGAGGGGTTCTTTTAAATTGAATAGATCGCTTGTATAAGTTTTCAAAATCGAGGAAATGAAGTGATAGAAAATCCGTACGATTGAGTAATTTAGATCCTTGAACCCAAGTTGTCATATCTCCTGAAGTAGCAACCTTTTCAGCTTGACCAGCGAAAGCTTGAAGATCATTCTCTTGCCCGATCATTGTAGCACTCTTATTATTTTCCATAAGAAAATCCATTAAATGAAAATCTTTGGAAGATGAATTCCCGTGAATAACTGAATGGAGAATGTCTACTGTGTACGGACTAATAGTTTCTAGCAGTAGAAGATATTGTGACTCTCGAATAACAAATTCTGGTTTATATACAGTAATTTCAAAGAGCCCGAAGTTATCTAAAATAACAAATACTACTCTTTCAATTTGATTTGTTGAAATTCCTTCAATTGATGAAGGAATATTGTTAGGTGGGGTCAATCCCAATAAATTTAGAATTGTTGCAGGGATTTGCTCTGTCGTTCCAGTGAAGGTTGGCAGTTCATCTTCAGTCATTCTTGATTATCATCTTCTAATTCTCTTTCTCTAAAACTACCCAAATTAAATATTTCGAAATTAGCTATTCATTATTTAAGTGCCATTTTAATAAATTATAAATTTATCTCAAAAATCTAATTTGATTAGATTTCACAAATGTTCTATCCATACCGAACAAAAATAGCTAGTTATATTCAAAAATCTGATTAAAAAATCCCCCAACATGAGTTTAAAAGTGGAGCCCCGGGCGGGAATTGGACTCGCGACTTACGGAAATAGATAATTTCATCTATTTACTCCACATTACCAGTGTGGTGCTCTACCAAGCTTTGCCCCCCCAGTCTAAAGACTGAGGGTTAAGCTACCGGGGCATAATTTTTGTTTTTTTCTCTCTTAAAAAGTTACTGTAATTCTAGGATATTTTGGTAGAATTCAATAAAAATTTATCTCACTTTTTCTTGCTATTAATAAATCCGCCATGAATGGATGACACAAACACTATATGATTACCGTTTGTTAAAGGTGTATTTAATTTTTCCAAAGTTTGGATTTCTTTACTATTTACAAAAATTAGAATCTCTGGATTAATTACATTTATTTTATTATTGATTATTAAATCTCTAAAATTTTGACCCAATTCATCATCTAACTTAGTAATTAAATCCCTTACAGTAAAATCTTTTGAATCTATTTTTATCGTGATTCTGTCTTTCCCCAACATTGTTCTTAATGATGATAAAAACTGAATATCTAAAAAAATCATGCTTTTCAACCCATATATATTTAAAACTTCAAAATTTCTCAGGGAAGGATCCTATCTTAGTTTTACTCTTCTCTTCGAGAAAATTATCAAAGAAACATGTTGAGAATTCAAACATAAGCTTCGCATCTGACAAAAGATTCTCCAAGTTAATGTTTTCTAATGAAATAATTCTTTGAATCCAATAAGAAATTACACTTTGTAAAGATAACACCCACTCACATAATGCGTTTTGAGTATTTAATAGAGCGATTGATATTTCCTGAAGCCCTTCAGGAGCACCTAAACAAAAAAATATGACCTTTTGTAACTTTTTCATGGATTGAACAATCAAATTAGCAGATATAAATGGGTCTTCCATATTAAACGAAGCTGAGAGATCAGCTCTAGCTTCCCTGAATAATCGTACAATCCATCCTTCTAAAAAGGGATTGTTAACTAATGTCGTCAAATATCATCTCAATCTGGAGAACGAGCATTTATAATTCAGATGCTATAACTTGTAGTATTATCCATTCGTTCTTTTCTCTGTTCAATAACTACGAGTCTTGTAATATAACCCGCTATTCGATTTCTAAAATGCTTTGATGACGTTTTTGTAATTTTTGCTAATACTTGTTTGTTGTTATCAAAATCTTTACTGAATTCTTTTGTGAATTGGTTGTAAAGATCGTGAGCTATTCGTTTTATCGTTTCCGTTCGAACTTTTCCACACATGGTATTTCACACATTTTTTCTGATAACATTAAAGTCTAATGCTAGTGTAAAAAATTTTCTGTTCTAATTTTTAAATAATTATAAGAGAAATTAAGGATTAGAACTGACCCGTTGACTTGCGTTTGAGTGGATTCTTCTTTTTAAACTGGCTTTGGCTTCATTTCTTTAAAGGAAAAAATAGTTGGGGAGCTTCAGTGCAGGTCAGTGTCTTCACCGCCTATTCGACGTAGCTCTGAGGAGGTGCTTGTCATCATCAGCGAATTTTTCCCAACTAAATACTCAATATGAATTTTCCTCGATAAATGAAAATTATATTGTCCCACAAAAATTTACCGTAACATTTCCTGATACCCCTAAATTTTATTAGAAATTAATCAAATAATTAAATTGGCTGATCTATATATTTAACTGCGATAAAGGATATATATTATCCAATAATTGAAATAAATCAAGCTTCTCCCCTTTTTTCATAAGATTTTCAAAGGGAAAAAAAACGAATTATTATGATATTTATCTTTGGAGAGCCCATGATTAAAAAACTCTAATCTAGGGCACTTTAAATACTCTTTTTTTAAAACATTTTAGGATTTAAATTGAAAAAAAAATGTTCATATTCATTATCTTTTCTATTGTTACTTCTTATTTTCATTAATTCCCTCTTTATTTTATACGCATTTAGAATTTCCGATGAGTTCACGCCGTTAATTGAAGAAACTAATAAATCAGGAAGAAATTATAAAAAACTTGATGAATATGGAATTATAAGTATTCATAATCTCACAATTGATAAGGTTTCTGCGGAAATTGGAGAAAATATTACTGTTTCATCTCTATATTCACTTCTATGTAATCCCGGGTATCAAAGAGAATATGGAATGATTGGAATTGATACACCATCGTGGTTTGAATATGAGAATAGCCTAATCGATGGGGTTAGCTATCATAATGTGACAGAGATAATTTCACTCTCACCTAATTATTTCAATGCTTCTGATGTCTGTAACGGAAGAGTCAAAATTAAAATTTTTAATATGTCCAACCCTATGGATTTCATTATTCAGGATAATGTAACAGAGAATAGTATAGAATTAAAGAAGGCCCAATTGAATTTTTCTTTAATCAATCAATCACCATCCATCGTGTTTTCAAACGATCTATTAAATTATTCCTTTTTTATTTCTAATGAACATACTGAGAAATATGTTTTTTCAAACGGCTACTTTAAAATTAACGTAAGTAATGGAAATCTTTCGCAATCTTTCTCTAAATACACCGATTCTAAAGGATTTTTAAATTTCACAATAAACTGTTCTGTACTAGGCGCTGGAAATTATACAATTCTCTTAGAAAATAACGAAACAAGTGATTACAATTCCACTCCTTATTCAATTCAAATTGAAATATTAGACGAGGACCAAAGCATAAATTGTACTTTGTTAAATTCTGAGAGTATCTATACAGCTGTCGATTATGATTTGTCAGATTTTTCAAAAGCTATCTTCTTAATCGAAACAGATTTTGATGCCAATATCAGTTACTTTTCTGATTTAGAAAATGGTAATTGTTCAAAAATCGGAAATCAACACAATGCAAGCCTTAAAAGCCCTGAGATAGCTGGAATATACCAAGTATACTTTATTGCTTATCCTTTACTAAAGGGGAGAAATATTCAATTCAATTATTCAATAGAGGTAAAACACCGTCCGATTGAACTTAATACTATGTTCCTTGGATACGAAAACCAAACTAACGTAGCTTGTCAAATAAAAGTAATGGATGTATTAGTAAATCATACAGCAAAAACAAATAATTCAATCTCTATAATTGCGAATTTTAATAAATCTAATTGGGACTTGGGCTCAACGAGATGTGATTCTGATGGAAATGCCTTATTAATATGGGATCCTCCTTCTCGAATTGAAGATGCTTTTATCTCCCTTAATTTCAGATTTAATACAACCCCTGTTTATCAATCATACTCCTTAATAAAAAATATCACTTTAACAGAACTACATTATTTTGGTCCACTCCATGAATTTGCCACAAAAAATATTACATTTCGAGCAGTATTATTCGCTCTTAATGGAACTCCCATCCCACATCAAATAATTTGCCTAAAAATTGATGATCAATACTTCAATCTAACTACAGATATCAATGGAGAAATCAATTTTTCACTTACTACTCCCTCTTATGCAACAAAATTAAAAATTGAATTTCAATTTTTAGGTTCAGGGGATACATTATCGTCCAATTTAATTCTAAATATAGAAATTAAATTAGACTTGTTACAACAAATTTGGGATTCAATAGGTTTTATTTTAGTAGGAATTGGGATAGCATTTATTTCATTGCTCTATCTAAAAAAAACATTAACAAAGCGAAATCTTTCCACACTTGATGTAAAATAACAAAAATAATATCACTTTTAAAGATTAATTTGGTTTTTGATAGGAAAATAAAGCATTTCATTTTTATTCTTTCTCTAAATTCTTTCCAGATTAATTTTTTTGGTCAACAATTGCATTTTTTTTTATTGTGGACTTTTTATAGTTTTTTTAGTGAGGGTTATTAGAATTTACAAAACCCTTATCATCAATAACTTGAGGGACCCTACCATTGTCTGGAGAAACTATACAAGAATTAAAAAGACATTTAATCAAAATAAAAAAAATATATGGTGTCGAAAATATCGTCCTCTCACAGAGAGACGGTTCACCAGTAGAATCTGCTGGCATTTGGCTATCAAAAAATGAAATCTTCGGAGTTTGCTCATCAACTGCTGCAATTTTTAACGTTGCTGAACATTTACACCAAGAATCCCTAAGTTACATATTAATAGATGGAATCCGCGCAAAAATTTTAGTTGCACCTCTACGAAATTCTGATTATTCTTTACAATCTGATGAATTACAGATAACTCCCCCTAATTCAGGTGGAGGAATTACCTCTGAAACTGAATATTTTCTTGCTATAACTACCCGCCCTAAAACCAATCTAGGTTCAATTTTTATTGGTATGAAAAAAACTCTAAACTCAATTAGAACTATCTTAGAGGAATCAAATCTGGAATTTAAACCCCCTTTAAGATCATTTTCAGAAGATGAAGTGAAGAATATTTTAGACTCGTTTTCTGTAAAAGAAGATGATGAGACTACAAGTAATATTAATACTTTTTCACTAAAAATAACAGCTGATTTAAGTTCTAAAATACGAGATCTGGTATTTGATTATTCAAAAAATGTTCCGGGGGTAAAATTAGCCTGTATTACTTTGACAGGTGGTTATCCCCTATGTAAGTTTACTTTAGATCCTTTAATTGAAGCAGAAGGGGCAATAAGTTTTTCATTGTTTGATACATCAAAACGAATTATTTACATGCTAAAAAAAACACCTATTAATAGCGTTCTTTGTGAATGTTCTAATTACTCCCATTTCATTTATGACTTGAATGGCGGAATTTTCAGTACATTTATATCAAAAGGTCAAAAGAGACTTGGATTATTACGATTATTAATACCACAATATGTGAAACAGATGACCGGATACATAAAAGAAGCCGATAAAACATCTGAAGATTTATTTAATATAAAGCAGATTCTTGAGGAACTTAATATCTAAAACCCGTGAAATTACGATGGAAACAACTTATTCACTGAAAAAGTTAATCGAAACATTAGGAAAAAAAAATTTCGCATTACTATTGCGAATTGTACTTGATAGACTACCCATCGTAATTATTGGAACTGATCAAAGTGAGATTGATAACCTTTTAAACGGTATAATTTCCTTAGCACCGCATCGTCATGAATATGTATTTTGGTCTGATTTCATAGAACATGATGAATATTTACAATTATGCCAAGAAGAAGAAGATGATTTTAATATTCCTAGAATTATATTTTGCTCGCCCCCTACTGCCTCAAAACATCTTTTCGATAGAATAGAAAAATTGAAAGGGTGGATTATTGGATTTGACACTTCAAACGGAATTTCAAAAGAATATATCATTGGTTCCTTAATTAGATTGGAAAATCAATTTTTAACAATATCTTTAGAAGAAAACGGATTAAAATTCAAGCTTTATGGATTAAATGATAGTAGTTTGAGTTTAAAATTTGAAAAAAAGTTAATAGATAAAGCAATTCAAAAAACAGAAGTAGCCTTGGAGAAAATGAAACGCGTACTTAAAAAACGGATTAAAGCTCCCCCCTCGAACGATATTATGGCAGCAATTATGCGATTTGACTCGGAAGAAGAAAAAATTAGAATGAATATTTTTATCCAAGAAATACAAGCTTTCATTCAAGCAGGAATGCGTTCATTGGCAATATTATCTCGTATCGATTTACTTCGAGAACTTGGTTTCAAGATTGAACTCTCAGGTAGGACTTTACTCCAAACTATCGACTATGAAGAAGTAGATGCCGATAGAATTCTTCAGCTTATTCAAGCGGAATACGGTGTTAATTTTTCCCCTTGCATAAAACATGGTAAAGTTGTTCAAGTGGGAGATCGAATAGATGGTTTTTGGGGCTAATAAAGTATAATGGTGATTGTTGTGTTAACAGATTTAGGTTCAAGAAAAATCATAATAAAGGTTGTTTATACAGGACCCGCAATGAGCGGAAAAACCACTTCATTGAAATATATTTTTGAAAGGTTTGGTAGAAGTTCGGCACTCCAATCTATAGAAACCCGCGAAGGCAGAACCCTCTTTTTTGATTGGGGCTCAATTTTTATACAAAAAGGACAGTGGAAATTTCAAATTGATTTATGGAGTGCTACTGGCCAAGATTTTTATGCGGAAACTCGACCAACTGTCCTTTCAGGTGTTGATGGGATTGTTTTTGTAGCAGATAGCCAACCCCAATTAATAAATGATAATAAAGCTAGTTGGGGCGAACTGTCATTGATGTTAGGTGAAAACAGAAAAAATATTCCTTTAATGATTTCATTAAATAAACGAGACTTCCCCAACACAGTTTCTGTTGGAGACTTTAAAAAAACCTTAAATCTTAATAACTCAACCGAATTATATGAAACCATTGCTACTGAAGGACTAAATGTTATGGAATGTTTTCGGGCTTTAATTCAAAAAATATTCAATAATTCCTAATCTAACATCATTTTCTGCTTTAAATCCTACAATTTTGAGTTTTCCCAGATTTCAAAGAGATTTTTAATTGCTCGAACTTGAATATTTTCTATTCGAAATCGGTAAATCCTTATACGTCCAAATTTCTTCTCTTGAAGGATATTAGCTTTTACAAGGAAATTCAGATGGTACCTTGTAGAATTATGGTTAATATGTGCTCTTCTGGCGATCTCAGAAATATTCAATTCACCCTCTTCAGCGAGGATTTTTAAAATTTTAATCCGCCCTTTTGATTTAAAGACCTCTTCAATCGCTGATTTTTCTTTCATTTCATGATCAATGACATTTAAAATGATTATCCCTCCACAAAATTTTTTAAATCTCTCGTTATTTCATTTTCCAAAACCTGTTCTAGAACTTCAATTGGAACATTAAGCCTAATTAAAGTAGTTTGCCCTGGTTTTTTTTCTAAACCTGTTACTTTCGTACTTAAAAAATCTGAATATTCTGTAAGATCTCGTATATACTCCCAAATTTTGGTATAACCACGATGTTTTACACCATATTCCTCACAGATAACTCGGTAAGCCTCTTGACACTCACCCATTATGACGTACGCTTTCTGTGTATTTTTCAATCGCCGTGCAATTGATAGCAGAATGAATTTCTGATGTAAGTTCAAGTCACGAATTATTTCCCGCTTAATTCCAGGATCTAGGTTTACCTTTGCTTGTCTGGCAAATTCTGGCGTAATTTGAAGCGATTTTGCATCATCTGCATATTTTCCTGAACGCCAAAGCAATTCTAGAGCATATCGTGCATCGCCTGACTCTGCGGTAAAATCGGCAATTAAATTTACAGTTTCATTCAAGACCGTGCCATCGAAAAAAGCTTCGTTGATGCGTTTTTTAAGAATATCTCTAAGTTGAAGAGTTGAATATTTCTCTAACTGGATTTTACTACATTGAAAAGTGCTAGTAATGCTTGGATCTAGATTCTTTTTGAACGAATCATTTTTTGCGATAGTAATTAGAGACAGCCTCTGCTTAGAGTTTAGAGAATCATCCCGTAGTCTTGTTAAATTGTAGATAATAGAGGGCTCACTTAAGATGAGGAGATCAGCTTCATCTAGGCAAAGGAGGATATAAGCATCTTCTTTCTCAAGTATTTCCTCCGCAAGAATATGGAATAGTTCCGCTACATTAAAACCGCGTTTGGGAAATTTTGGATTAAAATGTTGAATTATACGACTCATTACCATAAAAGATGTTTTATAACGACGGCAGTTTACATGAATATAATGCAAATTAATGTTTCTTTCTTCTGCCACTTCTTGAATCATGGCCCCAAATCTCTTTGTGACTGCAGTCTTACCGGTTCCCGTTGATCCTGTGATAATTACTTTTTTACTTACACCACCAGGATTTTCAATTAACACTTTAAACAATTGTGCGAGCTTCCGTATCTTTTCTTCCCTGTGAGGTAATTCCAGTGGTGTATAATCTATGGAAAGTTTTGTTTCATTCTTAAATAAGGATGTTTGTTTTAATTCCTCTTTCATGATATTTTTTACCGACAAAATTTCACCTTACTCACAAATCTATTAGACAATATCTTTTAACATACCTAATTGATTCTCCACCTTATAAATTAGAAAAGGGGACGAATGAAAAATGAATATCTTTTAAAAAGAAGAGTTCTTCAAATAGAAAATTACACTACATTGAATGAGCGAAAAAACCCATCGAGAAGTGAATTTGAGATTGTTTTATAAAATTTACAAAATTGATATCATTTAAAAACTTTCCATAATTGATCCTGATTCTGATCAGAGATTCTTTCCCGAGTTCCATCTTTTTTATGAAGGTTTATGATCTTCTCGCCTTGTATTTCTCCAATACAAGTTGTTTTAATACCCTGGGAATTTAGAGTTGATAAGATTAAATCAAGAGATTGAGGATTTATGCTCAATAACAATGTCCCTGAGGAAATCAACCGTAAAGGGTCAAGATTGAATACTTCACAAATCTGTTTTGTTTCCTCTGAAATAGGAATATAATCCTCATAAATTTTCGCGCCGACATCTGCTGCAACACACATTTCAAAAACCCCATTTAGAATTCCACCTTCTGTAGGATCATGCATTGCGGTAATTTTTCCAATTTGTGAAGCAAGTTGAGCTTCCTGTAAAATGCTTAAAGAATTGATAAATTTTTTAGCATTTTGAAGTAGAATTTTCCCTATTTTATCGTTTAAATATGCTTCTTTTTCCCATGCGAGTATAGCGGTACCTTCGATTGCAGCAGTTTTTGTCATTAATAATAGATCACCTGGTTTTGATTCTGCTCTCACAATTTTATTTGAAGTAGTTTCCCCTAACATTGAACCACATATAATAGGATCTTTGATTCCCGAAGTAATTTCAGAATGTCCTCCTATTACCGCTATATTTAATTCCTTTGCTGCTTTATCAATATCCTTACATATAATTTCTAGATCTGCTAGCGTTGAATTTACAGGAAGTAAAATTGTTGACATAAAAAATAATGGCTGTGCTCCTAGAACCGCTATGTCATTTGCATTTATTATTACCGCAAATCGTCCAATATTTTTTACAGTTCCAGTAATCGGATCAGATTTCACAATCAAAATCTTGTTATTTGATAATTTTATAGCTGCTGCATCTCTTCCAATCCCCGGACCGAATAAAATCCGATTATTTGAGCAACCCAAGTATTTAAACACTATTTCTTTTAGATATTGATTCGGAACTTTACTGGGTGTTTTAAATTTTATATTTTGTAACATAACATTCCCTTTCACAACTAATCATTTCCAATTTTTCATAATACTTAAGAAATACTGTTATTAATCTTCTAATTTGAATTATCCCCTCTAAATTTATCTTAAATTTGATCGGTTTTATATTTTTTTATTTAAAAATACTTTGTTGAGCTATCTTAGCTAGAAGAGCGTGAAGCTAATCTCAAACGTCAAGTAATAATTCAATTTCAAAATTGTATGTCATTTTATATTTTAAAAATATATCATTTTAATTCCTAACCAATTTTTGCAATATTGTCTATTAAGGCGTCAAGTTAAAGTGATTTTGCTAATCGATGAGGAAAGTACATTATCATAGCCAGAAAATATGGTATGTGCGGGAAGTGAAAAGCGAAATTTTCTCCTGATCCTCACGACTACCCGCATCAAAAATGAGACCTATCGAAAAGGGTATTTGGAGCTTTTCACTATTGAGATTACTGAGGAGATCATACTCGACCGCGAGATTATTGCGGATAGGACTTCATATAAAATAGTTTACTTTATAAGGGATATTTTTAGATTAAAAGAAGGTGCAGATGTAATAAAAGTTATGTAAGAATTAATGAAGTGAAAATAGGATGATGTATTTAAGTGAAGAAAAGAGGAAATTTTGTAAAAATACTTAAATTAAGGGGCAGAACGAGGGCTTTTGGATTATTTATGAATATAATGGAGTGAAAATAAAAATGAAATTCAAAAATATTAGGATTAAGTGCCCTGTGTGTGGACGAATTAAAATATATTCATCTGAGGGGAAAAGCGCTAGCTATCGGAGTAAGGATGGGGAGCGATTATCTTACGGGGATGAAAACGAGTGTGAGTGCAGCGATTGTAAAGAGGAGTTCGTGGCATTTGCGTATCTGACCGAGAGGGAGAGAGAATTTTATGAAAAAGTTTTAGTTAAGGGGCAGGATGCGGGTTTTTGGATAATTGATGAATTCACTGCGGGAGGTGCGGGACAAAAGCGAGGTATAATGGGGGTCGATTTCCGGCTTAAACGTGAGAAACCATATCTCATTGAATTATTACTTGAAGCTAAGAAGTCACGTATGATTGAATTTACATCTGATCAGCTGAGACGGTTTTTGACGACAATCGATATAAATTTCTCAGCTACCCGTTTCTATGGGTTGAAAGAAAGCGATATATCAGCCGATGTCGTCACGATACTTTTCGTTTGGACACCAAAGTTCATACAGGCTCTACCAAGAGATGTTGCTTTTCGTCCGATAGGTGGGACGGAGACTAGACCACTGACCCATAGATTAAGTCTCACTGGATTGGAAGCATATATTGAAAAATACACCTTTACGACACTTAAAGAAGAATACCAAGAGAATTTCTGGGAGAAGCTCCTCACGACGCCAAATCTCACGATTAATACTGTGGAAGGTGGGGAGTTTGGGACTAGTGGGGTCAAGTACCGCCCTTTTCCACTTGACCATGCTTATAATATTTTTTTCGAGAAATTGCGATATACGATGGATAACTTAGGTGAGGACGTCAAAAGGATTTATCCACTGTGTGAAGTTGTAGAACCTACCGTCACTTCTATGCAGAGAATAATTGAGGGAACTATTGGGGAAATGCTCACACTCTTGTATCGTCCTCTCTACGTTGCAGACGTTGTGGAGAAATTAAGGGGATATCAACGAGTAAGTGACTTAATAGAATATGCGGGGAAAGTGCCTTACGTGAAGAAGCGCAAGCTCGGGGATAGAGTCCGGGATATTCTTCGGAGATGGATCTACGATCCTGTTCAAAATCCCAATGGGACTATAATTCAGCTCAAACCCTCCCCGGAATTTAAGAAGTGGAGTTATGGATTACGGGGACGAAAGTATATCCCCTTAAAGTACAGCTCAAGTTTATTCCTGGATAACTTGAAGGAAAGTATTAAATTGCCAAAAGACCGTACGGGAGAATATCCTAACTGGTCGAAGGAGATTACTTGTTTTACCATAAAGGAAATCGCAGAACGTGTTGGTATGGATGAGGAATTAGTCCGAGGACGGGTAAAGCGGAGTGGTAAAGAGCTTGAAAAGGTAGGACTGTTAGTGCGGAGGATTAGGGAACCGCGACTTACCGGCTCCCCATTCATCTACTGCTTAACCGAGAATGGAGTGGAGTATATCACTCGCACAGGGGAATTTAAAACTTGATGACACACAATTTTGGTAGTGTCATAACTAAATTCTTGTTCCATTTCGGAGATTTTAGGAACTGAGTTCTATTAAGAAAGAAATCTTTCTATTCATTAAAAATAACAAACTCTCTGCGAATCTCGATGTTTTCTCCTTTCTTTAGTCATAAGATCGGAAATTTTTTTAATTTGTGTTATGTCTTAAGACCGACACGGCAGACCATCGCAATTAAAGAAGAGAGCTGAATTTTTTCATCCGCTCCCTCAATCAATCTAAAGTTGATTTCACCAGTTATTTCAATTAGATTGATTTTTTTCTTCTCTGAAATAGAATCCAATTTGATTATTTCTCGATGAATTTGTTCAATCACATCAATGCCTGATAGACCATAAACATTCAATAAAGTTTCAAGTTTTTCTAATGCCTCAAGAAATTTACCATTTATCGCCGTATTAAGCATATTACGTATTTCTTCAGGGCGAGCTTTCCCGGTAACTTTGTAAACAGTATTTGCTTCGATTTTGCCTCCCAATGTAGCAGCTGTTTGAAGAATATTAATGGCTCGCCTCATATCACCCCCACAATTGTATAAAATTGCTATCTTTCCGTCCTCAGATAACTGAATTTTCTCCTTATCACTAATTTGATCTAGTCTTTCTAGTATATCTTTATCTTTTAAAGGGGCGAATCGGAAAATACTGCATCTTGACTGGATTGGGTTAATAATTTTAGAAGAATAGTTACATATCAAAATAAAACGGCAATTTTTTGAGGTTGATTCCATGGTTCTACGAAGGGCTTGTTGAGCATCGCTTGTCATATTATCTGCTTCATCCAGCACTAATATTTTAAATGGCGCATCTTCAGTTCCTTTTTGATTTGCAAATTGCTTGATAGAGGTCCTCACCACCTTGATACCCCTTTCATCGCTAGCGTTTAATTCCCTTACATTTTGTCGAGAAGAACGTCCAAATAAGTCATGAGCTAGTGCCAAAGCGCAAGTAGTTTTTCCCGTTCCCGGAGGACCACTAAAGATTAAATGAGGCATAGATTTTTCTTGGATAAAAATTTTTAATCGAGAAACTATTTCTGTTTGATTAACTACATCATTTAAACTTCTAGGACGATATTTCTCAACCCACATTATTTCATCCAATTAGATACACCATAAAATGTCAAACCTATTATAACTCTCATAAAATACTTATTCAATACTACTTAATCATATAGTTTTTTGAATTTATAGATATTTTCCATATATATTCTTATTAATAAAAATTGATTGGAATAGTTTCAGAAATCTCTTTCTATCTCTCAGTAAAAGTCATAAGCTTCAGAGGAGATCTATATAGTTTAGACTAACTCCGAAGAAATTCAATCAGATTTTCCTCTTTCAAAAATTTTTTACTTTTTTTGAATCTTTTTGATTATGTAATAATTCGGGGTTTGTAATATGAATGAATTAGAAAATCAATCACAAAATTATCCCTCATGCACTCATGAAACAATATTAGATCCTGTTCGAGGAGAATATGTATGTATTGAATGTGGATTAGTGCTGTCAAAAGAATTTGTATCACCTTCGTACAAAATCAATCCAATAGTCGATAATGGCCGTAGAAATTCCTCATCACACTTTGTTGCCCTTGGTGATCGTTTAAACATTGTAGATGGTCTAGGTAGTTACATGGGCTACCAATTCTCATCCTACTTCCATGATAGGAACGGAACTCCATTACCATCTAAGAAACAGGCTCTCTTTAAAAGATTAAAATATCGATACGACCTCCGCGCTCGTATCGCTAAACAAGAGACGGATTATCGAACTTTGATGACACTTAACAGGGTTTGTGCCCTATTAGACTCAATATCAACGAATATTAAAAACAGATCTGCATATATATATCAAAAATTTGTCAAAAAGTTAAAAAAAGGAGATTTTTACAATCATTTAAACCTAATAGCTGTTTGTCTCTATTTAGCTGTTAAAGAATCCAAAGACTGCGCGCCTTTAACAATTCAAGAAATTGCCAATGCTTTTAAAAAATTAAACCACCGTGTTTCAACTAAAAGTATTGTTAGAACTGCTCTTCTTATTAAACCTAAGTTTAAAGAAATCTTTCAAAATCATAGAACCACCAAGAGTGAAGAATATCTATCAAAAATCATCCACAAAATTACCTCGAGCGCAAAAATTAAAGGACGTTTAATGAATCTTCAAAAACCAGAATTCGAATATGAAAAGGCTTTGTTAGCTGAAAGTCGCTCAATCTTAAAACAAATACCGGTTGAAGAAAGGGGCGGAAGAAATCCATATATACTTGCGGTTGCAACTATTTATGCTGCAGATCAAAAATTGTCTAAGAAATGGAAAAAGAAATCAATTCTAACTCAACATCTATTATCTATTATCACCAATACTGCCGAATATTCTGTTAGAGATCATTGGAGAGGACTTTTGTATAATTATATTTTCTAAATTTATTTCATTTTAAAGTAAGATCATCCCTCAAACCATTTGAATGAAAATTCTAATCACTCAAGAAGGTCTGAGAGTGGCGCAGGCACAGGGCAAGGGATAATCTGCTGCCCGTTACTTATGATGAATTTATCAGATAGGTGATTTATTGGAACGAAAATTGAAAATATTACAACATGTTTTGGATGATATGGATATTATGAAAGTACGTCATTTATGTATTGCGTCCCCCGAGGGGCAGATCCTAATTAATTCTCAAAAGATCCCTATTAAAATTGATTTAAAGCCCGTTGTTGAAGAAGTGGCATCTCTTTTCCGAAATTTAGAAAGATTCCCTCACGCACCCTCGGATATTATCCTTACTTACACAAATGAAAAAGTTTATGTCCAAAAAATATTTTCTAACTCGAGTTCAGAACATTTTCTTTTATTTATCGCAGTAATACCATTAAATTGTCTCTATTTTAAGCGGGCTCTTAAAAAGAATGTGAAAAATATAAAATTTTTCCTTAATTAAATCTTTTTTCTCTTTTGTAGGATTTTAAATTAAAATAGATTTGAGTATGTGGGCTTTATTTAGTCTTTTTTAGAAATCATTTGCATGAAGCCAGATATCTTATTATTTCATCCCCCGAATATTTTGAACCCAAAATCATTAAGAAATTCGAGTATTTCACCTCTACTCTGTGGATATGGCGTGTTACATATTGCGGCTCATTTAAATAATTTGGGTTATAATGTAGAATGTTGGAATATACCCTTAGCTTACAAACTAGGTATAAAAAACAGTCATATTGAAGGAATTCTAAAAAATTATCATCCACTATTAATTGGAATTGAATTAAATTGGCTACATCTAAGTAAAGGAGCGTTAGATTTAGCAAAATTTTTGAAGACCATTTACCCTACAGTCCCCATTGTCGTTGGAGGTGTTCATGCCACCCTCTTTGCAGAAGAAATAATTCAAGCTTATGAAAATATAGATGTTGTTGTGAAGGGTGAGGCAGAGAAAATTATGGAAGATCTGGCTACGAAAATAGAAAAACAACAAGATTACAGTAATACCATCGGAATTGTCACAAAAAAAGGGGGGAAATTAATAAAAAATGAAGGAAAAAATGTATGTGATGATCTCGATAAGATCCCACCATATTCGCCTAAGCTTATATTTCCCAAAACTTTGAATCCATATAATTTAGCTATCATAAATACATGTCGAGGGCCATGTAACTTTAACTGCATACATTGTCTTGGATCAAAAGAAAAATATTGTTTATCATCTCGTTCCCAGATACAATTCCATTCAGTATCTTGGATTATTAAGCAAATACAAATTCTTTTGGATTATGTGAATAAAATTTCTATTCAAGATTATATTTACTGTAATCCAAATTTTATTATTGAATTATGTAAAGCTATTCGGAAAGAAAATCTACAAGATTCAATTGAATATTTCAATTTTGCCCTTGTTCCTTCTCAAAATATAAACAAAGAGGTTTTATGTAGTTTGTCTAGGGCAGGTGTCGATAATATTGATGTAGGAGTTGAAAGTGGTTCGGATTATATTCTAAAAACATTAAAGAGGCCATATAATATAAGACAAGCCACCCTATTTATTAAAAATGCGATAAAAAATGGGCTACTTCCGAAAACATATTGGATGATAACAGGTTTAGAGCGGCAAGTAGATATTGAAGCAAATCACAGATTTCTAAGGGAAACAATAGAAATGGGAGCAATTCCTAGATGGGTAACACCATTGTGCATAATACCGAAAACTTATTTGTATGATAATGCGAAATATTATAATATAATTATGAAATTAAATTCTTTTGAAGATTATTTGCGATTTTCGACAGAAAAGTTTAATCGAAATGCTTACTATCCTCAATTAATCACTCATGAAACTAATTTAATGACAGTTTACGATATATTAAATGCTGTTGACCAATTTAAAACTGACATAATAAAAAATCAAGAATTAATTATAAGAAAAGTAGAAGAAAATGAACAATTTTATCAAATAGTTCAACCAAAACTATATGAAAACCAGCAGATTCGTAGAATAAAAACCGGATTAAAATTTTTACGTAGTACTTTTTTCTAATTTAAGGAAAATTTATCAAATTACTCCAATTTAATTATGATTAAATGAGAAAAATTAATGCAATAATTTTTGATTTAGATGGAACTCTTATTTATTTTAAAATTGATTTCATGGCTGCAAGGCAGGAAGTAATTCAAAAATTATATTCAGTCGGTATTCCAAGGAATTTAATTTCTAGCAATCAAAGGATTTTAAATACAGTTAAAATAGCTGAGAATTATCTTAGATCTAGGGAAATTAATATTGAAGAAATAAGTCTTTTGAAAAACCAAATTGATCAGATAATATCAAAGTATGAAATGGAAGGAGCCAAAAAAACAACTTTAATTCCAGGAGTATTGGAAGTTTTAAATTTTTTAAAGGAGAAAAGATATAAAATAGGGCTATTTACATTAGAAAACCTGAATACAACCAATTATATCTTGAATAAATTTTTAATTAAATCATTCTTCAACGCAATAATAACTCGAGACGATGTTCATAATTATAAACCAGATGCTGAACATTTAAATGCAGTATTAACTAAATTAGAGGTCTCAGCTGATGAAATAATCGTTGTTGGAGATAATCCTGTTGATTTTGAATGTGCAAAACGATTAAAGGCAATGGCTATTGCACGTTATAGTATTCGACATACAAAATCTGAACTAATCAAAGCTGGCGCAGATTTTGTTATTCAAGAGTTTGGTGAAATCAAAAAAATCTTAAATTTATTGAATGAATGAATTATTCACCAATAATGGTTACAATTAGGCTACGGTTTCTCTTTCTTGTATCGAATTCATAAAATATAAATTGCTGCCAAGTACCATGGATTAGTTTTCCATCATTAAAGGGCACGGTTAACGATGGTCCAATTAGAGAGGCCCTAACATGAGAGTGTCCGTTGTCATCATTCCAAGTTGCATGATGTGCGTAGTTAATCTTTTTGGGTGCAGTTCGCTCCAACATTGCCGGGAAATCTTTTTTTAACCCAGGTTCAAACTCAATAGCTATTATTCCACCTGTTGCTCCAGCCACAAATACATTGCAGATACCTTTATTGAGTTTTGAGTGTTCAATTTTAGCTTCTAGTTCTTGAGTAATATCAATCATATCATTTTCACCCCGATCTGTAAATCTAAGGGTAGAATTAATTACAACCATATATAAACGCTCCATTTTGTATTAGAATTTCTCTATATTCCGGTTTTTTTAAAGATAGTTATATATTTTTTTTCAATTAATTATAAGTACAGATAAAAAATAATTTTTCGAATCTGGTGATTATCCTTTGAAATCAATTATTGAGCTTGTAAACATTACGAAAGCCTATGTTTTAGGGGAAGTAAAAGTATATGCACTTCGTAAAATAAACATGAAAGTATATGAGGGGGAATTATTAGCAATCATGGGACCCTCAGGAAGTGGAAAGACCACTTTACTTAATTTAATAGGGACCTTAGATAAGCCAGATTCGGGAGAAATTTTTATAGAGGGAATATCAGTCGGATCAATAGGCGAACGTGAATTAGTAAATTTAAGAAGGAGAACAATTGGATACATCTTTCAATTTTATAATCTAATTCCTGTCCTAACAGCTTTAGATAATGTATGTTTGCCGATGCTTTTAGCTGGTGAAAATAAAGAAAAAAAAGAAAGAAGAGCTGTGGAGTTATTAGAATTAGTGGGATTGAGGAAAAGAATGAGGCATAAACCGGATGAACTTAGTGGAGGCGAGCAACAACGAGTCGCTATAGCACGCGCTTTAGCTAATAATCCGACTATAATATTAGCAGATGAGCCAACAGGAGATTTAGACGAAGAAACTGGAAAGAAAATAGTGAAAGAAATGCGAAAAATTATTCAAAAGGAGAAAAAAACCTTGATTATTGTGACACACGACCCTCTGGTAGCAAAATTTGCGACGCGTGTACTTAATTTAAGGGACGGGCGAATAATTAACGAGGAGGAAATTAAGTAGAATAAATTTCATCCTTTAAGTTTTAAAAATTAGGTTTTAACTTTTGATTTATATAAGAGTATATTTACTGAATTTGCGAAGTTCATCAATACCACGGATTTCACTCGGAGCCAGAGGTATTTCAATTAAGTTGAAATCATCAATATACAGCTCTCTAATTTGAACAATGTTCTTAAGATACATACTACGTCGCTGACGACAGAAATTACAATCAATTTCGGGAGATGGCGGGATTTGGTTAATTAAAATATTTGATACTGGAATTTCATATTCATACAACGTTTGTATTAGCCGTTCCGTTTCATATACAGCCATTAATTCAGGTATCATAACAATCACAAATGATGTTTTTTCATTATCAGAGAGTTCAGTATTCGCATTTTCAATAATTTCCTTCATATGATTTAAAGCCTCAATCTGATCAACACCATCTTCATCTCCACCCTTCTTGAATAACCCCTTTAATCGTCCCCAAATTTGACCCATTTTCATTCTTAGGTGTATTAATTTTCCAAAGAAACTATTTAGAACTTCGGGAAGGCTGAGCAGGCGAAGTGTGTGCCCAGTTGGTGCGGTATCAAAAACTATGAAATCATATTCAGCCGTTTGGATAAATTCAAGCACTTTCGAAAATGCCAAGGTTTCATCGGACCCGGGTGGAGATAAAGATTGAAAATCCTCAAACCCACCAAACACTTGAAGCTCCTGAGGAATCTCGATCTCACCACTTTGAATTGAAGTTTGATACTTTTGAAATTCTTTTTGGGGGTTCATCTCCAACGCATTGAGGTTCTTTACTCCTTTTACCGGAACTACTTCTCCACCAGATACATCTTGTGCAAGACTATCACTAAGGGAATGAGCAGGGTCAGTTGATAGAATCAAAACTTCTCTATCAAAATTTTCTGCAGCCCATATAGCTGTTGAAGTTGCACAAGTCGTTTTCCCGACACCTCCTTTTCCTCCAAATAGTAAGAATCGCATTTTTTGGCTTTCAATTAGTTCTTTTATTGACAATTTTTTCGTTTCCATTTTAAACACTTCAACTAAATTAATTCCGTATAACAATCTTCTATAAAAAAGATCCCTTTAAAAGATCACGCAAGTGGCAATAGGTATAAAAGAAAAAAGATTATAGCTCCAATAAGAGCTAGGGGAGGCAAGATTTTATTGTATTTTCCAATCAAGAGTCCTAGGAGCAAACAGAAAATTCCAATCCAATATAAGGAGTAAAAAAGGGCGGAATTATCTAATAGTATCAGGTATCCAGGAGGATTTTCAATGAGAATAAATGGATAGAATCCATTTGCACTTGCTAGAATCAAGTAACCTTCAATTAGAATAAATAAAAAAAACAAAAGTGTTGTCTTTGATTCAACTTCAATTTTCCGTTCTTCTGGATCTGATCCGGACTGATTCATAATTAAATCAAAATTAAATAAGATTAAAAACAATTTGGTATTATTGATTATCAGTACATAATCGGAGTGGTTGAAATTTGAATGAGAAAGACCTTCAGAAAAAAGGCGCTGCAATGGCTGCTGTCAATCATATTGAATCAGGACAAGTAATAGGAGTGGGCTCAGGGACAACTATTGAATTCTTTATTGAACTATTAAAAAAACGTATTATCACTGAAAACTTAAAGATAGAGGCGGTTCCTACATCTTACCAATCAAATCTTTTACTAATTCAAAGTAATATTCCAATTACATCATTAAATGAGCATCCAGAGCTAGATCTTGCTATAGATGGAGCTGACGAAATCGATCCTAATCTTAATTTGATTAAAGGTGGAGGGGCCGCATTAACCCAAGAAAAGATTGTGGATTCAGCAGCAAAAAAATTTATCGTAATCTCTGATGAATCTAAAAGGGTTAATAACCTTGGGGAGAAATTTCGGGTTCCTATAGAAATAATACCAATGGCACTGGAAAGTGTGATGATCAAGCTTGAACTATACTCTTCGGATTGTGTTTTAAGAGAAGCTGTGAAAAAGATGGGGCCAGTCGTTACTGATAACGGCAATTTTATCATTGATGCAAAAATTACCGATATTAAAAACCCAAAACACCTGGAATTAAATTTGAATGGAATTCCAGGTATCATCGAAAATGGTCTATTTATTGATATGGCAGATGTTGTCTATATTGGCACAAATTCGGGCGTCATCAAACTACCTAAATGAGAATAAGAATCGTTTTTAATAGAATAGACACGGACCCGGTGGGATTCGAACCCACGATTTTGTCACAATGACCAAAAGGTCATCATAATCCCAAGCTTTCTCATCAAATTTCTTTGATTAGGAGGCTTGTGCGTTATCCAGCCTACGCTACGGGTCCAATAACTCTGATTAATATAGATTTAATCAATATATAAGTTCTCCATAACTTCAAATTATTTTAATTTAACAAATATAATATTAATCAATATTTATCAGAATTCACTATTGATCCTTCTTTTAAGTGAAAAGCCTTTCAAATCTTTATTTCTTTTCAAAATTTGTTTGAAAATTAGCTTTTTTCATGTATACTTAAATCTTTTTTTAAAAAATTTTGGTTCCTGTGAATTTATTGATATTCCTGTGTTTTAATAAGATTTATGGTGATTGACCTTATTGAATATGAATTTGAGCATTTTACAGAAGCCATTTATTTGATTTTATAAATACTAATCAAATGAGAATATTTCCTGGTTTCAATTAAATTCTTTTCTACTAACAAGATTAAGAATAAAAGGAAGAGTTATAAACTTATAAATACTTTCTGATTTCGCCCAATTATTTACGTACATTTATTCGCATTTCAATTTGAGGGTTTTATATGCGGTTTTTCATTCAGAAGTTATAAAGATATGAGTGGTGAAATTGATCCATAATCTTTACATAATTAAACAAAATGGAATTTGCATATTTCATGAGAAATACGGAAGTTTAGAGGAAGATCCACAATCAATAGCTGGATTTTTAACAGCTATATCAATGTTTTCTAAATCAATTATTGGAGAAGAAATAAAAAGTCTATCTACAAACAGATTTAAATTCGTTTTTAAAACTGATGGAAAATTCTTATTCGTTACTTTTGTTGATAAAAACGATAAATCAAGTAATACTCGACAACTACTAGACAATATTAAGAAACTATTCCATATTCGATTTCCTAAAGCGGAAGCCGATTGCAAAAGTGGAAATCTAAGTCCATTTGAAAAATTTAAATTCGATTTAGAGGATATCATTCGATCTGATAGTGTAAATCTTATAAAAAGTTATCAAAAGTTCTAAAAACCTCCCAAAGAAAATGCGCAAAAGAGGGAAATGCGTAAATTATTCCGAAGGGTTTAAATAGAAGGGCGCCCTTCTTCTACCTGACCACACCAGTTCTCCTGGTGTGAGTATCTTATTCAAAGAACAATTGAATTTCAGGAACTTGATC
Source organism: Candidatus Helarchaeota archaeon (assembly GCA_016840125.1). Next base: position 22,615 of record JAEOSY010000020.1, read on the forward strand.
CCCCCATTCTTAGTGGTTGCTTGCCCAAGTTGGGGACGTAATAAAGCCTCATTTGAACCCAAGCAGTCCCTCCTAGGAATGGAGTAAGAATTCAGGTGCTCTTTGAGTAGTGTGGGGTAACTCCCTTCAGGTCTCCAGACCCAATGACCATCCTCAAGAGCGAGCTCTTGGTGCTCTTCACCTCCGTACTGGATGGCTTGAACCCGGCGACGGGCGCACCGCCTGATAACCTTAGGGCGGGTCTACTCGCGTGTGAGTAGATGAAGAATTGGCATAGAAACTTATAGGTTTTTATATAATGTTATAAGTTTTTATAACTGATTTAAAGGTTGTAAATAAAAACTGATTGAGATGACTTATCCTAACGAAAATAATAAGAGTGAAAAAAACAATAATATAAAAAAGATGGCTGCACTCTTACGAGATGGGAATACGTTATTAGGGGATGCATGCCCTCAGTGTAATTCTCCATTGTTTAAATTAAAAACAGGAGAAATTGTTTGTGCTTCGTGTGATAAAAAAGTTATTATCATAAAAAATGAAGCCCAAGTTGATAGAATTTTGCAAAATAATATTATAGATGACTCTATAAAAGTAATTAATATGAAAATTAGAAGCTTGCAGCAAGAAATTGATTTGGAAAAGGATTTTGATGAATTATATAAATTAATGCGTTTATTTAATGTTTATTTAGAAGCCCTTGAAAAATTACAGAATCTTAAATTAAGAAAATATTAGGGAGTTATTCTAATTCTTCTAAGGACTGATTGGCTGGAATTTTTTCCCAGTTACTAAGAATTTCTTTTAACCGTTTAAAATTTGACTTTTTTAACCTATGCTCATGAATAAGTTGAAGTTTCTTTTCTTTTTTTAAAACCTTGAATTTGGTATTTAGATCTAACCAGATTTTTTTGTCTTCTAAAGTAGCTCTGAACTCATCTGGAATTAATTTGGATAATGGATTGGTTTTAATTGCTTCTTTAAATGAAGGATGAGTTTTAATGTAAGTACAGTTCTCATCAACTTCATAAAATTCATTTTTCAACCCTAAAAACTTAAAAACTTTTCCTAAATCAATCCAATTACGTATTGGGTATTTCCGACAAGCAACAAATTTATAATCGTGTATTAAACATCTATGTTCTGAGAAAAAGGGACAGGGACGTTTATCTACTCGATAAATAAGAACAAAAATTTTTTGGTGTTTTGCATCCAAAATATATCTTAAAGGCTCTAATTCAAGCTGCTTATTATATAAATTTGCATAATATTTCGCTCTTTTCAATTCGGATGCATATAAACATAGATATTTTGTTTGACAACATACACCACATTGCTGACATCTAAATTGAGTAGATTTATTCATTTAAGACCATCTTTGAAAAAAGTGGTAAGTAATAAAATAATCATTTACTTCATGGTAAATCTTATAAGAATAATATTTTTTCTAAGATTTTAGGAAATTGCTAGAGTTGTTTATTTATGGTTAAATTATTGCTCAGATGTGGTCTAAAATTTCCTTTTATAAATAAAGCTGTTCAAATTCTACAGAGTATTTTACCTGAAACTAGTTTAACTCAAGAAGAAGAGCTCTTATTTGTTCTACGAGCTTTTGGGAAAGCTATTACTGGACAGAATATTCAAATAGAAGAAGTTCTTCAAAATGAAGACTACAGTTATAAAGCTATATTAGATAGAGGCAATTCAATGGCAATGCGAGATGAATTCAGCAGGAAAATAGTAGCAATATCACAATTTAATAATTGGTTAAAAGAAAATGAGTTTCTTATCCAAGTGATACCAAGAAATGATATTTCATGAACCAATACCAGCTAATGCAGGTTTTACACGATCTCCAGAAACATAAATTCCTGGAGTCGCTACGGTAGTAGTATTTCTAATGAATACAATACTCTAGTTTTGAGGAATTTGCAATCATTCTTCCTTAATAATTAATTGAAGCCTTTACATCTCTATCGTGCGTTACCTCAAACTGACACGTCCAAGTTTTTTCACTCAGTTGCAGGTCATTGTTTCTCTGACCTCAAACCGAACAACGTTTAATAATAAAAATCAAATATAAAAATAAAAAGAAGAAGAAATTAGAGGCATCTTTTAAATACTGGTTGGTGGGACGGCCTCGTAAAAAACCCGGGGTCGCCCCGGTCTTTTAGAGGGTACCGAGTACTTCTGGATCTGCTCGTCTAGCATCATTTGTACAATCGTATCGTACAATCGTCGTTCGAGGAATGCCAGTCTCTATGGTGAGTTCAGACCACGTTATGGGACCTTTTTTGGTTATCAATCTGAGTAAGTATTCTTTGATATTAATAGCAGGTTCGAAGAATCCCCATCCTTTATAGGTACAAGCAGACTTTTTCTCAGCAGAGTCATCCATTTCAATAGTCCTCCAAGGCGTAACTAGACCTACTCCGAATCCCCTTCGCCGCCACCTTTTGTGAAACGGGGGTGACCCTAGGTGAATGCACCTCCCCCCTAAAAGCAGATACTTTCTCTTTCGCTCGAATCCACCCATCATCTAGAACAGTATGAGAAACGCCCGTCTTTTTTCCGTCTGACTGGGTCAATACTTTTTCGATTAAGTGACCGTATTTAGCTGGCTTTGCCTTGCGTGATTCCATCGCTTTTTTATACACCAATATCACTACACCTCCTATGAGGAATATCCAAAACCAAGTACCAAACATGACTTCTTTTTCACCTCTTTGAAAGTGGATTGTTCGTAAGGGACAATCCCTTATCAATAATACCTACCAAAAACCGCTTATAAAACCCATAATTCAAGACGCGAATAGTAATTTGAATGCGATTGGCATCTTTTCAGCGGATCTTTAGAAGAATGATCTTTCCTCATGAAGGATTGGAAATAAATTCAATGATTTAATTGCATCGAAGAATGGTCATACTTCCGTTTTTTACGAAAAACTTACTCCGATTTTTCCCTCTCTGTAAAATGCGCAAATAAAAATTACCACCGTTTATTGGATTTTTTCTGAAATTTCAATCTAAAGGGGGGTCAACCTCAAGGAACTGAACTGAAGGTTCTATAAAAATCTGAAAGGGACAATTCCGCTAGATCTCCTAAAAAAAACAAAAAATGCTGCACGTTCTAGAAAAAAAAGAGCGATTTTTGCTTTTAAATTCCTCGATCTGAAGCCTGATTTCAGACCAGTATTAATTTTAACGACCTACGAGCTAACGACAAAAGGCGAATTTAAAGAATTAAATGATTTCTTGCAAACGGAAGGGAGTATACAGCATTTTGATAAATTAACCGTTTATGTCACGAAAACTCACAGTTACCAAATCCATGTAACCCCCGATCTAATATCCTATTTAAAAACCGGACCGAATTCCTACCTCAACTGGGCTGAATTCCAAGTTGGCAAGCGAAATTATTTATTACTTTCCAGCGATTATGAAATTTTTGTGGAATTCCCATGATTCAAGTATTTTGTAAATATCCTGAAGAGTAAGGGGTACCGTGGTAAGAAGACTACGGCCTCCCGCGCTTTCAACCTCTGAATATACTGTTCCTGCTTTTCACTGATGGGGATTAATTTGGACGTATAGGGTCCTTTAAAAATGAATTTTAGGTCTGAATTTTCTACCAATTTGATAGACCGCTCCGGACGCGCCGTAATCGCCATCAATCCAACCCCATACTTTACTAATAGACGTGGCATGTCACTAATATAACTCGTCTCAGGGACTTCTCGGAGGAGTGGGGCGCTGATAAGATGTGCATCCTCAACTGCGAGCATAAATTCTAGTGAGTTGGAGAAATTTCTACGGAGCATGTAATCGGTAAGGTATTTAAACATTAAATTCATGAAGAGATGCTGCTCAACAGGATTGCGACCACCGTTGAATGATTTGAGGTTCAAGATTGTTTTCTGCTGAAGTAGTTGATGGAAATCAATGGTTGTCCGCTTTCCATCAATGCTGCTACCTCGGAGATCCCTAAGTTGCTCAATCAAGTTTCCAAGTGCCGCAGCAGTTCTAGCATTCCCCTTTTCCATTACTGCGGCACGACTCAATTCTATAATGAAGCTCTCCATATTCCGATAACTGACCGTCTTAATTGCTTTCTTTAAAACCTCCAAGCAGATTTGATGAATTGGATCTGTAAATGGTTCCGGAAAAATGGTCTGTAATATTTTCAAGAGTTTACGGGAGTGCTCATTAGCATTTGACTTCAAAGGATCAAACATATTTAGTTCAAAAGGATGCAAGGGGGTGTATGGTTCAAGTATCTTTACTTGATCAGGGAAGAGGGTCTGCAATTCTGAGTATTCACCCTTTGTATCAAAAATAAGCCAATAAACTTCTTTATATTTCTCTGTAAGTTCCTTCAGAATGTTGAGGGAGAGTGTTGATTTCCCCTTTCGAGCATCCCCCGCGATTAGTATTGGAGATTGTAGATCTTCTAGGTTTAAATGGAAAGGGTACAACATTTGTTCATTCAGCAAAACTGTCCCAACTGAGACACCTGATTGGACTTCCAATTCGGGAGGAACATCAAACACCGGTATTCCCGAACCCGAGAGGCTTGGCATGTTTTTCTCTGGGACATGGAGTAGGATGGCTAACCTCTCGCTGGTCAGAGAATGCCAGTCATGTAGGGGGGCCCGCTGGGCTAGTCTTGGGAGTACCCTCCTGAGAGATCGTGAATCCAATACTGATAACTCGGTATTGAACTGATTGCGGAAAATGGATTGCATCCTTGATATATCCGTGTCAAGAGTATCCCGATCCTTGGAGCGGATCACAATGTAACTAGATGTATTCCAGATTCCTGCCACTTCCGACTGCCGAATACTCTCGAGCTGTTGACGAATTGCTGCTTCATTAAATATTAATTCGAATTTTTCTGCGATCTGAGGTTGTTTAGAAAGAATACTAGTTTGAACTGATTCGGCAGATACCACGTAATGGAAGTCGAGTTTCAACCCCATCACATGGCGGATTAGTTCTCCAATTTGCGTGGTGTGGTTTTGAGATTGCACATTATAAAATCTTGGAGCGCTAACCATCTTCATAACTGCCATGAATTGATTTACCCGGCCACCTTCTATTACGACTGCATCCTTTCTTATTTTAAATTCATGACCATTGTAACCCCCTAATATATCTGCCCAAGCGTCTCTTAGCAAGTTCCCTTGGAGCATTCGAAGTTGAATCCCGGGAAATGTCGTTTGGAAAACAGCCGCAGTAAATTGTTTATAAATCTCAATTTCTTCTTTCAAGGCATCTAAATCTCTATTCACGAGAAAATTATAAATTCTCAGTACAATTTTATTATCTATAACCCGAATTTCAAACGATAAAGCTGGGATGACTCCCGCAAGGAGTGTCAGGTGGTCGTGGATGTATTGATAGGTTCCAGGGATCTCCAATTTTTCAATATTTTTTTTCCTTATGCGTTCTTCCTTCACAACAATATTTTTAGGGATGCCCTCTATCTGAAAGACGGTAATTGCTTTAAACTTTTTACGTTTTCGGTCTGGAATAATAATTACATTGTCATAGATCTGATCCAGTAAGAGGTAGTACTTTCCGAAATTACCTTTCATTTTAAAAAAAATTACGAGAAGAAATGGCATACTCAAAGCCAAAACCCACAGGTCTGGTCCATGGTAACCTGCCACTGGATCCAAACTCCGCCCTAAGAGCTCTAGGGCAAAACACACTATGATTGTACAGAGTTCAACCACACCAATCCAGATTAATCTGGTGAAACGTGGCGAATACCTGGATTTTCGGGTATATCCTAAATATTCCTCAACCATATTCCTCAATTGCTCTTAACCTCTTATTTAGATACACCCTCCTCTGGAGACGTGTATTGGCATTAGGACGTAAACCAATTAAAGATGTCATTAACACCATCCGAGATCCAATCAACAACCATGACAATCAGAAAGATTAGTGCTACGACAATTCCAACGCCGACTACTAACGTCAGGGCATTCTCCATAATCGGCGTATAAAAGAATGCATTGGAGTTGGTTCTAACTGTGATTTCTTTCTTCGCTCCAAAAAAATAGAAACTCATCTTCGATCGACCAAAAGCGAAGTACAACAACAGGAAGAACATGAGAACGTTTAAACCACCTTCAACTAATATCCTCATTCATCACTTCCATTTTTTTTACTCCCACGCTTTTACTCCTTTATCAATTTCGTCCAGGGATTAGAATTGATTAAAAAGGCTTGAGGAGCCATCAAGTAAACTCATGACTGAGAAGATAAGACCAATTATTCCAAGAATTACGGCGATCGCAACCACTATTAGAATGCCTTCCTCCATAATGGGCGAAAAATGTAGATAACGAAGTAGAGAATCATTTTCGTTAATTTTGAACTCCATTACCATAACCTCATGCGCTCTCAAATAGAAACTAGTCATAAACTGGTCTTTTCCAATCAAAAATTCCTCTAAATCACTGATCTCAGTGACTTGAAGATCCTACAAACCAATGTATGTTCAATCATACTGTAGAAAAAACCACATATAAGCCCCTCATAAACTATGCGGAGGAAGATTGAGGAAACCAGCTGATTAAATGAGGGAAAGGAGCACTTCTCAGCTTTTCCTAATATCTAAGGAGATTAACGACACCAAGTAGATAACAAAAAAATCAACCTACTAGGGTGGTGGAAATATAACACAGGATAAGAAAGATGAGAAATGCCCATAACGCAAACCGAGTCGGTCTTGAAATCTTAACTACCTTCGCGAGAAAGTATCCTGAATACGTCACCATGAAGCATAGTGTCAGCGTTATTGGAAATGAATCCATGAAACTAAACTCAACTTGGGTTTCAGGTAAGGATAACAGAGTTCCCATTCGGATCAGCAAGGGAGTCAACCCCGCTATTAGTCCAATGACCGCTGCCATAACGCAAATCAGAAACTTAACCTTGAATTGCTGTGCCTTTATAATACTCTCGCGCTCTCTTACCAATTCTCGGTTCACTTTTAATTGTTGGAGCGTTGAGATGATGCGTTCTCCAGCTTCGGTGGAACTTTTTTCAACCATCCTGGTGATTAAGTTGGTGAGGAAATGAACCTGTGGGTCTAGAAGGGCTTCTTTTAACTTACTCCACCCCTCTCCAAATGAGTTACCACCACAAAAAATATCTGTAATGCACTGAGCAACTGGTTTTCTGAGTGTGCCCTGATAGGTGCTAAACGCTTTTAATAGGGCCATTTCTGGGGGGACTTTACGCTTTAGCTCATTTCCAAAAAACGTTAAGAAAGTCAGGAATTCGATCATTTCAGAGTCATCGTTCCCCAACTCGTCCTTTTCTAAGACGCCCTTTTCGCCGAACAATTCAAACTGATGCTTCATGATGCGGTCTTTTATTTTATGAATACAGATCATAAAGATTGGGATCAAAGCCAAGCTGAGATAATTTCCTGTAAACCCTAAAAATGAGAGAAAGAGACCGATGATCATGGGAAGAAATAAACAGATAGCCATCAAAACTAGCAATTTATTTTCCAATTGCTGCGTCGCGATTGAATACTCCAGCTTTTTCTCCCCAGCTAGTGTTTCCATCTGCGCTAAGAGATTATCAGGCTGGAACTTGGTCGCCAAGATCGTCAGTAGCCGATCCTTCAACTCTCCAGGGGGGAGGGTATCGATGAATTGCCCTATGAGCTTTTCAGGAGACTCTCTGTAAAACTTAATTTTGAAGAGAATTTCCCGGAACCTCTCAGAGATGACTGGGTAGTGCGCGTTTGAGAGGAATTGGATCGCATCGAAAATTAAATTGGTTGTATTCAAGATTAAAGTCAGATCTTGAAACGCTAGATCGCTGTACTGCAGCAGCGTGCGTTGATACCGCTTATACCGCGCCACAGGATAATTGAATACATTATACGCCGCGATATAACCAATGAAAATAGGGGCGACCAAACCCACAATGATATTGATCGGAAGGAGTACGATGATTGCTGGAATGAAAAACAAAAGAAAAGTCCCCACACATGCGGTCACAATCTCAGTGGGTAGGAGGGCATAGGTTTCATGGAGATATGTTGCCATCCTCGATAGCTTTTGACTGCGAATTGCGTTTCCAAGTTTTTTCAGGTAAGAAAACCATCTACAGTATGTGACATAAAATCCTTCTTGAGCTGCTATCTCTAATACCCCCCTCTGATTTTTCGATTTTCAGCCACCATCTCTCCAAATCCTCTCATTTATTTAATAGCGTGACAAACTTGGTAACTATCAGGGCGCCAATAACAACCCCCAATACTGCTATGAAGTCCTGAACCCCTGGGATCCACGAAAAGAAAGAAAAAACAGCATCTAAAAAGAATAAACTCACCAAAAAAGCAGAAGTAATAAGATAGAATGAAAACCACTCATCTGCGAACGACAGATAAAAGAGCGCGACCCCCCATACCGCCAAGACAATGGACGAAAGTATTACAGATATGATTACCCACCCCTGAATTCAAAACATACATTGCAATAAGTAATCTTTAAGTTGAAAACGGTTTTGAAACATCTCATTGAACGTCCCCCTCAATTTTTACATGGCTAGAAGTGTCAAAAACGCTCTGGGTTATTTTATAAACATTATAGGCTTGACCTGTACCACACAGAATCAAAACTAACGCAAAAACTTGGAGAAACTCTGCCAATCCCATCACCCCTGTAGTGCCTATTACCCACGAGAGCCCCCCAAACAAGTGCCCTAACGCAATCGCGATCAAAATGAACGGAATGCCAATGTTGAATACAACAATATCCACTTTGAAATAGCGTTCTTTCGGCTTTTTATTCATCCAACGCTTAACGATTAAAAAAAACCCTCCTAAGATGAGGAAGCAATATGCCAATTCAATGGAGAGGCAAAGTAAAAGACCCTGTGAAATACCAAACTGCGCCATAAGAACCCGAACCAACGAATTCCCCTCCAACTCAACTCCAAACTGTTCTTGACTTGTATAAAAATGCGTGATAAGGAAGTCAAATACCGCCATTCCTATAAAAACAACTGTCCAGAACTTCAAAGATTTCAAATGCATCTTATATCTAACCCAAAATTTCCAATCTATGTGATGTAGGTCAATCACTTATTGAGAAAACAATATTTAATCCCCCCTCGAGTGAAAAAAAAAGGGTAAGAATAGATTTTGATTTACAAGTTTCTTCGTTTATAGAGTACGACAACTGCAATGCAGATTCCCACGGCGGGAAAGATAAAGATCAGGAATATTAAATTCCATGGATCAGCTCCCAAATCAACTGAAACAGTGGGCCCTGAATACTCACCTATAAAGACTAATCGTTCGGAATCCGTTCCGTTACTCGCTTCAAAATGGTAACTATGAGAAATATTCCCCATAACCAAAGATGTCTTATATATGTAAAGACATCCATCCGTATAATCAGTATCGCCTGTATTTTGTTTTGACATATTATACGGTGTGCCATCAATTATGACTCTGACAAAGCTCGGTGCCGTGTTATCTAAATCGGTATAGGTGATGGAATACGTGTAGGTTGTCTGGTTATCCCCTGTTGATGGAGAAAGTTTGCCATTTGTAATGAGTGCGAATTCGTGCCAGTCATTGTTCTCAACCGTATTCCCGCCCCCAATTATAGCTTGTACGGTATTGTTATGAATAATGTTCCATGTCACACTATTGTTTGCCCCGCTGATTTGAATCCCATAGCTGGGACCATAGGGTGTTGATGGCGAACTATTAAAGTTATCACAGATCCAATTCTGGGTTATATTGTTATTATTCGAAGAACTCATGTAGAATGCATGTGAACTGGCGTCTAACCCGAGATTGTTGCAGATCTTATTCTGCGAGAAGTTATTGAAGTCACAGCTCACTATTTGTATGACATAACAATCACCCCCCCATTCTTGCCAATTATGGCAGAGGTAATTGTTCATGATTGCATTGCCATCCGAACCTGACATGTATAATCCCCGAAAATTATCAGCATTTCCCGCATTATAAATCATGGTGTTATTTGCAAATGTATTATTGTTTGAACTAAGTAATTGAAATGCTCTATAACCCGAACCACAATAATTATGGCTGTACGTGTTATTGACGATGATGCCGTTGGTCACGTTGTCAAATTTGAAGTTATCATAGGGCGCGGGATTTTGATAAGAAATCGTACAATTCCGCAAGATAAAATATGCATTGGTATTCGAGATAGTAATCGTTTCATTGATGTATCCTTCTAGGATGTAGGGGTTCGCTTTAGTGCCGTTGCCTGCGGAGGCAGCAGCGCTTAGCTGACTGTTTCCATCAATGGTTACTGCCTTGATTTGTAGGCGCGAATTTATATCAACCAATCCCTTATTATTTCCTTTCGGAAAAACTGGCGATAGTAGTAGCGTTATAGTAAACAGCAGAATGAGGAGTACGAGTGCTCTTTTATTTTCTTTTTTTGTTTTTTTCATTGTTTTTCCCGTTAATCCTTTATTTTATAAAAAAACAACTTCTTTTTCAATTATTAATTTTCTGGAAAGTGTTTGATCTAGCTGAGACTGAACTCTAAAGTAATAGCTACTTGACAGATAGATATAATACCTATGATTAGAGTAATCAAAAGAAAAAAAAGGTTGGGCTTAAGTACTGCTTACGGTACTGTTTTTTGTAGGATGATGTTCCTACCTCGCCGTCAAAAAAGACCAGTTTGACGGATGATCAGATTTATAAATGAAAATGGAGATCTGAGTGCATCATTTAGAGTTGGTGGGGTGTACTCTTCTAAAGAGAGAGGAGTTCGACCTTGAAACCAATCACCTCTTCACGGTAATAGAGATTAACTGCGAGAAATGCCCCTCCACGCCTGACGCTCAACAATCGAATTATCTGAATGCAGTGTGTTTCAAGAACCTCATTCAGATAATTAGGGATAATCCTGGCGTGTCGGAGATTATTCTGCACACGCGGGGGGGAAGGTTCAAGCTGACGAATGCCCAATTAGTGTATTTTATCGACTATTCCCAGCAATTAAACAAAATTCTCGCCAAAGGGAAGGATTGGCAGTTTCCGGGACGTCGGGATTGTCCCGAACAGAAGGGTTGTGAGGGGAAACAGACCCATTTTCTGGAGCGGATTCTGGGGAACCGGTACAGCGATGGGTTGCTCCTCACAGATCTGATAAAAGCCTATCAGGAAGTCAGCCAAGAACTAAAAATTCTCGCCCAGAGTTCTCCAAAAGCCGAAGGGTGTTCGAAATGTTTGATCCCCTATAAACGGTTCTTAACAAAGGTTCGAGCACTACTGGAGGGGAGTAAAATAATACAAAAATACAGGGAATTAGACATTGCTGGCAAGGGTCTTACGGAAATCTACTCCATCATCCTGGGGGATTTCAATTTACTTCGGGATGAACCTAAACACCCCCTGCCCATAGAGACTGAACCTCACACTACCTATCAGGTTCATGGGTACAGCATAACAGTTGAAAAGAGACGGGATTCGCGCGAGTATATTTACAATGTATCCCCCCTCACTGATGATCCGGGTTTGGAAGAAATTTTCACGACCATCCTCCAAGAGGTCAAGGAGCATTTACATTTAATCTCCGATTCGAGCGGCTCAATGAAGTTGGGCGAGGTGCTCCGCGCCGAAAAGAGGTTGGCAGCCCAATTACTCCGCCAGCGATATTCCTCATTAACCGCCGAATTAGTATCCCACCTTTCTGAATTAGTTTCGTTCGAAATAACTCGACTGAATCCGATCATGGCCCTACTGCTCGATGACGAGATTGAAGAAATATACCTGGACTCTCAAAGGGCGAATCTCTACATAGATCATCGTCTCTTCGGCCGGTGCCAGACAACCCTCTCACTCACGCCGACTGAGATTGAGAGCTGGAAGACGACGGCACGGATCGAGGCGGAACAGCTGCTCGACGAGTCCCACCCCTTCTTAAAAACCGAGATTATCACAGAGTATTTCCATGCACGAGTTACGTTAGAAATCGCCTCGTTGGCCGTGGATGGATTCCAAATGAGAATCCGCAAGCTGCATAAAAAAATCCTAACGATAACGGACTTAATTTCAAATAATACCCTCACCGCGGAAGCCGCGGCGTACCTGCTCTTTTGCTGGGTCCATGGGCGGTGCATCCTCGTAATAGGGGAACCTGGCAGCGGAAAGACGACCCTCATAAACAGTCTAGACGTGCTCGGTGATAAGACCTGGCGCAAAATTAGTATTGAAGATGTAATTGAGAGCATCGACCAATCCGCGTTTGATTGCCGCCAATCCCGCTTTCAGGTGAGCCCTGACGCTGAAGCAGCGGATTACTATTCATCTAAAGCGTACCAAGTGAAGGAGAGCCTGCATCGAACCCCCGACAGTGTATTCATTGGAGAGTTAATCAAGGCTGACGCTGTTAATGCCTTTTTCTATCTCTTAAAAGTCGGATTGGGGCGGTGCCTCGCCACTGCGCATGGATCATCCCCTGAGCTCATCGTGAAGCGTTTCATCCATGACGATAAGATTCCTCCCATCTTGATGGGGAACTTGGACATCCTGGTCCACTTGAAAAAGATCAAGCACGGCGGAAGAATTCTCAGGCGGGTCACCCGCATAACTGAGATTAAAGACGAAACGCCAACGAATGTTACCACCACTGACGATGTAAAAATCTCATACCTCGACGTTTTCGTGCGAGATGCAGAGAGCGACCAGCTGCAAGGTACCTCGCAAACGCTATCGGACCTCTACAACACATCCGTTGCAGTCGCAGAAATTAACGCACTCCGGGGGGAGTTTATTAACACAAATCAATTTAAATCTGAAGTTGAAGAGATTCAAACTCTCCTCACCGAGATGTTAAGCACAAACACAAGAGAATTAGGCGTGGTCGTGAAGAAATTTCAGCAGTTATGGCAGAAACTTGACTTGTGATGTTATCTCAACAAACAATATATTTCATTGCCAAATTTAGCGTATTTACTACATCATTGTTGAGTTTAAAAATTATTTAATTACATAAATTACTGCTACTGAGGTAAGGCAGTTAGAGAAATATCTAAAACCCTCCATAGGTCGATTTGGAATTTTGCTCTTTAATGGTGATTTAAGCAGTGAAATCGATCCGTCCGGAGACCGGCTGGCTCCGTACGCGGTAACGGGCGACGGATGATCCCCCTTATAAATGTAAGTTTAGGAGAGTGTTGGGCAACCTTTCTTCGCCAAATATCGCCAAACGCCCGCTACCTGCGCCTTTCTCAGACCCATCAAAATAATTCACTTCTTGGATCCATGGTCTGAAGGATGATCTTACTTATAAATTTTATTAACATAAACTCTTATCGTCTTATTTCTCAGAGTTTATTAAAAATCTGATAGAGGATAATCGCTGCAGTTCCAATCGTTCCGATATCTGCGGGAACTTCGAGATATGAATCAATTCCGAACTGCAATTCCCGTTTCGAAAGTCCTGGATCGCTTCCTCCAAATATTAACAGTACTTTCTTGCGACTTTTTAACTTCTCGACTATATTTTCGGGATTAAATTTATTTTTCGCATAAGGTTGGGGAGCTATTACATATATTTCGTCAGGGTTCAGTAGTTCGATAATATCTGGGATGTCCTCCACATACAATAAATTCCCACCCTTTTTAAAAACCATTTTTTGCGCTTGCGGCACACCTGACATCGCCGCGGAACCCACTGCTCTGGAAATTATCACTGTCTTGATTTTAAATCCCATTAGCACATGCGTGTATTCTTTAATCTTTTGAATTCCTGTTACATTGTGAATTGCAACAAATAAATTGTCATTCATAATTATTTTTATACTTTTGATCATTTATACGTTTGTTCATAAATTAAGTAAGTAGAGAAATAATTAAAATAAATAATTCCGAGATTTTCCAGTCTGGTAGGAAGTTAGGATTGGTGGCTTGATTCTAACCTAAAACAGGACTGCTAATCCTGTGGTTTTGGCCGCGAGATAGTAATATGGTTTGACTTTGAGTTATTACAACCTACTTCTTAAAATAGTGATAAAATTTGAATTTTGAAGGGGGTGTTCATAGGGATCTTTTTCATAAGTAATTATATGAGGATTCGAACAGCTCACCCGAAAACACAAAAATTTTCTATCAAACTTATTATAGTGAAGGATATCAAAATTGATTGAAAAAGAAATAGAATTTAAGATGAAAGAACAATTCTTTACTTCAGAAGAGGAAATACGATTAGCTATTATGAACGCCCTATTTAACAGGGGAGTAAAAGTTTGGAATTGCGGGCTGAGGGTTGGCAATGCCCCGATCCCATTATAATAAAAAATTTACCCCTAGCCCCGGTCAGTGGCGATTTCGTTTTTTTCGATACAGCGAAATATCATGTATGTGAAGTAAAGATTTCGAAAGAAACCTGCAGATGGATTTCAGCAAAGAAAAGTTATCAAGCAGGCCGTGATACACCCCAGATAACGAAAGGTCAGATTTGTCTTATGCGAAAAGGAGGGGGAATTTTGATAATAGTAGCGGAAATTCCTCCTTCAACGGTTCATATAAATAGACCAAAAGGAGCTACAAAAGAAGATTGTCAAAGACTGTTACTAGAAGAATATCATAACCGTATAAGTAAAGGGGAAATTCCATACGAAGTATACTTGCTAAATCAAAAGCGATTTAGAGTTTTTTATCAGGATTTTCTTGAAGCGTCAGCATGGAGGACGAAAACGTGGAGAAAAATTGAGAGACATTATAAGCGTTTAAATCTAACACAGTTGAATAAACTTGTTCCTGAATCAAAGGTCTCTTTAACGATCAAGGATTTCTTTAATGGTCGCATTGCAGACGAAATAAGGATGTTATTTGAAGATGAATGAATCCAAGTTATGGAGTTAAGATTTTATGGATAATGAGATAAAGTGGGAAATGGAAGAACTATATTTCACATCAGAAAGGGATACACAATTCGCCACGATGAATTCTTTGTTTCGAGCAGGAGTACGGGTCTGGCATTGTATTGGGGAGTTAGGTCGGTGTCCCAATCCTATAATGCTTGATAATGTTCCAATGAGAATCGTCGTCGGAGATTTCCCCTTCGAGATTGAGGATGATATGAAAATCGGTGAAATGAAATTCAATCGAACGAGATGCATGCAGAGATCGAAATCGGGAGACGTTGCAGTTTATAGGGATATGATTGAGATAACTGATACTCAGATCGAAGTGTTGTTGAAGGGCATTGCAGTATTGATTATTGTAGCCGAACCAGTACCAGAGGCCGTTGGTGTGGGATCACTCGGAGGCAAAACAAAACCCGAATGCGTTGCTATGCAAGTAGATAAAATACGGAAACCTTTATCCCGAAACGAGATACCTTATTGGCTCTATGTGATAAATGAGGAACGATTTACAACACTCTGGAATAATTACTTGAGTCAAACCCCCATTCGTAGCAAAAAACGAAAGGGTGGGGAAATGACTGTACGCAGGTGCAGTATGAAGAGTATTGACTTAATAATCCCTGAAACGAGGCGGGATGCATATATGCAAGACTTCCAAACGGATCGAGTAGGGCAGTACATTAAGGAACTACTGTGAGAGGGGTCTACAATCATAGAGACACTGCAAAGTTAGCTATAAAAGATGATTTAATGAGGTCAATACCACTAATTCGAGAAAATGAGTTTGGGACGAAAATTCTTAATAGCACGAATACTACTGGAGTTAGTAATCTACAAACACTCACTCGTTCGTGCGGAGATGTCCTAGCCTGGCAGGGAGATGGACTGCTAATCCATTGTGTACTTGCACGCGGGGGTTCAAATCCCCCTCTCCGCGCCATTACGCGAATAGCAGAAAAAATATGTAAGGACTAAGTGAATCAGATAAGGCGAGGGTTCAAATCCCTCTCTCGGCGCATATTCTTTCTTTTCTAAAAATCACCGGGGTGATAAACCCAATGCTCGACACCTTCCCGACTATCGAACTTCTCTATCTGGTCTCAGACCAGTATCCCATGAGCATCGAACGTTAGGACTTACGCTGCTCCATCCCTGGCCTCGCTGGGTTCGTCCATCAAAGGATAGTGACGCCATCCCTTCAGATGACGCCTAATCCACCGCCAATCCCATGGGGCCAATCCTCATTGCCGTGATAGAGCTCGTATAGCCGTTTCAGAACCTCACATTGGCTTTTATACCGCCCTATAGAGCGTTTGCGGTCCGGAATTGCTTCCATCAGGTGCGCCCTGGACACCCTACTAGCTTATCATATAACAAAAGGAATTAATCTCATTTATAAATTTCGTAAATCTTTTTGATAATGTGTATTTTCATGTACGTTTTTGTGCAAAAGTAATGTTTGCGCATTTCACCTGCAAACCTTTTTTAATGATGGGTGATATTTTCTCCTTCAAGGATTAAAACTCCTCGCTTTTAAGCCCCACACTTAAAAGATTATCAAACGTATAAATGAAAATTTAAAAAGCTATAACATTTAAATTTTAAAGGCTTGAAATACAGGTATTGATTGAGTAGGTGAAAGCCTATGAAATCAATCTCTCGTATTTTTCTTTGCAGAAAATGCTTGAAGATCTGCCATTATTTGGCAAAATCTACAAACTTTTTTAGTGGCAGGCTCCTGACAGACGGAACAAGGGTGGATCTCCTGTTTAATATGAATAAATTCCTTGATTTTATCACCAGAACGACGGATGGAATGTTTGGTCCCAGGTCGTTTTTGTTCCATCTCGTTGAGAATCCGTTGGATGTCATTTCGAAGAACACCTTCAGCGTATGGGCAGTCTTGGGAATGAAACGGTAAATCACGTAAGAAAGCATACACTGCAATTTCCCTTTCTGGAATTTCGCGAAGGGGTTTAATACGATTTACGAATAACTCATGAATTTGCCGGGTGTCCAGATTGGTTCGTCCCATTCGAATTATATCACTCCTGAAAATATTCATTAAAACTGTTTGGGCCTCATCATCCAAGTTGTGCCCAATGGCCAATTTATCGAGTTTCAACTCACGAGCCAGTTGATTAAGGCTACGTCGGCGCATAATTCCGCAGAAAAAGCAGGCGCTATGTGCGGTTTCGGATGATTTTTTAAAGATTTCAACAATTTCATCCAAAGCATAGCCAAAAAGCTCCTTAAAGGATGTAATCATATGTTCTATTTCACATTCAGAAGCGATAAATCTAGCAAGCTTCAACCCTTCTTCCCTATAACCGTTAATACCTTCATCAACTGTGAGTGCAATCAGAGAGGATTTAGGAAAGCGCTGTTCAATTTTCTTGAGAATGTATAGAAGCACAGTACTATCCTTTCCTCCACTAATTCCAACCCCGATTCTGTCATTTTCGTGGAGCATCCGATGTCTAGCAATGGTACGGGCAACTTTTCTCTCAATTGACTCTAAAAAGTGTTTTTTGCAGAGGTTTTCTCCTGAATAGGGACGATAATAAACAGCTTGTTTCCTGCATTTCATACATTGTGTCAAACTAGGCCCAACTAGTAAAATATTCCGGAAAATATACTAAAGATGTCAAACAAGATAAGGGAAAGAATGATATTGGAAAGGAAAAGAAATATTGCGAGTCCTCTCACACTCCATATCACAGTGTTTCTCCAAGTCCAGGGTTCTTTTGGCTTGTGGTTCTTCGATTCATCATTCTTTGATTGATTAGAGGCGTTTTTCTCATTTAGAACAGGTTGTTGTTTTTTGAAGAGTGAAACGAATAGATGATCTCCATCAAAGGGGGGAATTGGAAGAAGGTTAATGAGCCCCACAGCAAGCGAGAACATATAGAGATAGAAAAATGTTTGATGAATATGTGGAGCTAATGGACCAAAGATTAAAGCTAGTTCGCGATCAACAAGATAATCACCAATCCATATACCGAAATACCCCGAAGTTTGGTTATCTATCATGTATAATTTACATAAATCAATACTAACTTCAAATTCACTAGAATCGTTGAATGCGAAGTTCAATGCTAGAATATCGGATCCATTAACATAATCTTCAAGAGCAAATCCAGCGTTTCTAGTGATATTTCCTGTAAGAATGTTTTCAGAGGATAAGTTTTGGAGCGTAAAAAATTCGTAGGGTTGGTTTTGGCTTGAAAAGTTAACTAATACTACTTTACTGATATTAAAATTATCTAAACTAGCATTGATATTCAGATCTACAACTAAAGTCGTAAGATTTGAAGCATCCATACCATAGGTTGATATATTAATCAGGAATGAGAAATTTAGATAGTTATTAGAGGAATTGAAAGTAACTCTGAACTGATCATTTACAGTTAGATTTTCAAGTGCTCCGTTAACGAGAGTTCCGTTATATATTTTTAGATTTTCCCAAGGATTATTAATTTTCGAACGATTAAAACCAGTGATAACAGTCCCATTTGTAATAGTGCCCACATCTGATTTGGTGGTGAAAACAACAGGATCGAAAGGTTTGAATTGATCCAAGAAAGTATCAAGTTGAACTGAATCTGTTATGGAAACACCGTTTACACCAATAATGATCTCCTCAGGCTGCAGGATCCCATATGACGGGCTATTTTCCTCGACCTTATAAAGATAAGATCCCTCTCCAACGGCATACATATTAGTGACTATAATAAGTGAAAAGAGTGCAATGATTAAATTGATGAAGGATCCTGCAACAAAAATACGTTGGCGTGTGAGCCGACTCTTCTTTGCCGCTTGTTCCTCATCAAATTCGACAAATGCCCCAAATAAAATAATGAGGGCTAGGAATCCAGAAGACTTTACAGTAACCCCATCAATCCGAGCGGCTATTCCATGAGCTATCTCATGAGAAAGCATAATTATGGCAATTGGAATTATCATGTATAATAACGGAAGTCCTGTAACAGTGACACCTGGAATAAATGGTACAATAGCATTCTCTGGTTGGGGGGCAGTTATTAGTGCATGCAGATTTATTCCCAACCAGAACATTGTGAAACCCATGGCGAAAAAGCCAAATCCAATACCGATAGTCCATAAAACTCTCCAAAATCGCGGGGAACGCATCGCGACTTTATTAATAAAACGATTTAATCTCGTAGTTTTTGCGAGAAGGAAACCTGGAGCGATTTCCCAACCCCTTTTTTCAAGTTTTAAAAGTTTACCGATTATATAGAGGCACATCCAAAAGAGTAAAATAAATATGAAGAAGGTTACGATATCAGTTTGTAATTTAAACACACCCATCTATCATATTTTATTCTGATACAGTGTCGTCAATCCATTTTAAATAATCAGGTAAACCATCTTCAATTGAAAGGACGATACATTCAGGTACTTCGTAGGAATGAATTTCTGTGATAGTTTTTTTCAATTTTTCAATTAGAAAATCTTTGGTTTTGACAATCAAAAGGTTTTCTTTATCATTTTCAATTTTTCCTTTCCAACTATAAATTGACCGGACTGGTATGATATTTACACAAGCTGCCAATTTCTGTTTTACAAGGATTTCGGCAATTTTGGTTCCATCCTTTTCAGGCGTGGTGATAAAAACTATATTATACATTTTTAGAAAAACTCATATTTTTTACGCGGTTACAATACGTTCTAATTTGGATTAATATGTATTCATAAAAAGATTCTGTTACATATCTTATCGACTTAATCAATTAAAATTGTGTGATGTTCAATGGAAATTCCTATTTCTAATCTGTTAAAGGTAAGTGAACAGTTAATTATAGGTATTTCAGAGAAGTTTCAAATTTCTCGGAATGGAAGTAAAGAATTTTTTAAACTTGCGATTATTGATTGGATCAAAACGAATTATAAAATTCAAGTTTTCAATGAGACGTTAAGAGGGGATCCCGAACTTTTACAGAAATTAAAAAATGATGTTCTAAATTGGACACTCGATGAATTTGATGACGAGGATTTTCAAGTTATCGGTTACTGTAAAAATATTCGCTAAAACTGATGTTCAACCGAAAATTAGAGATAGTGCCCCGGCCGGGATTCGGACCCGGGTCGTTCCCCTAGAAGGGTCTAGCTTAGGGGTGAAAGCCCTAAATGCTTGGCCGGACTACACCACCGGGGCATGATTAAAAGGAATTAAGCGCCGCCGGTAGGACTCGAACCTACGACCGATGGGTATCTGCTTTCCTCTCGGGAAACTAACAGCCCATCGCACTACCTAACTGTGCTGTCGCCACAACCGAAATTGATTGTTACGGCGGCTAAACGGCGGCTTAAAAGGTTCTTGATTACTAATGGATAAGGAAAATTATTTGATTTATATTAACTTTATGTATATGAAAATTAATAGCCTTTTCATTTTAGAAAAGAGGATTTAAAAAGGTGCGATTTTCCATAAATTAGTACGATCTTTCTTCACTTCCCGTCGTCTTTTATAAAGAAACTGATAGACAGTGCTATGGGACGCGCCATTGATCAACATTTTGACTGCTTTTTGTGCTATTCGAAGAGTTTTTAAAGGGCCTATAAATGAAATTGTGGTTCCGTAAACAGAGAGGGCCGTTTCAGTAGTCTCTTCGATTAAACGTCTGGTTTTTCCTGCCTCGCCAATAATTCGTCCTTTAATTCGTTTAATTGCCTTATCATTTCGTCCAAAAAGTGTTGTTAAATCGATGAGATCCAAATAAGCGTCCTCCTCAAGGAGGAAAAGCGCTCTTTCTGGACTAAAGCCGCGCCCAATTGCTTTTATTATATCCCGCGCTTTCCATACAGCAAGGGGATTCTCAGTTTCAGGGGTATTAATGATGTGTACGACTCCATCTTTACTATCAATTTCAATTGAAGTTCGAGTTAAATTTTCGATTTTAGTTTTTGTTTCACCGTTTTTTCCAATTACAACGGCGATGCGGGTCATGGGAATTTTAACATGTTCCTCAGCCTTCATTATTAACACCCTCAGTTACGTATTTATAAGCCTCTGCTAGTGTAGGTAATTCTATATCATATTTTGAAAAAGAATGTAAAAGGTATTTAATATCTCGAATAAGAAAATCACGAGCATTTGGGTGTGCTAGGACGACTCCTTGGGAAATATCAATTATAACAGGTTCATCAGTATAGAGTATATTATATTCACTCAGATCTGCGTGGATTAATTTAGCATCCTGAAAAAGTAACTTGACATAGTGAAGAACTGTTTCAAAAACTTTCTGCGGATTAGAGAGAACACAATCTTTTATAAGAGGTGCTGGATCATCTTTTAGTCCAATAAATTCCATAACCAAAACATTTTTTCGAACAAAAATAGGTTTTGGAACTCTGACCTTAGCTGAACGAGCGCGATTTAAATTTTTAAATTCTTTCTCAGCCCACGTAAAAATAAGATCTCTGGTTTTACGTCGCACTTTCTTAAATCGAGGATCTCCGGTGACATAAGGCCACATAAATCGAGTTTCAGCAGTTTTTATTCGATAAATTTTTACTGCAACCACCGAATCCGGCCCCAGAGCATAATAAACGTTCGCTTCCTTTCCAGTAGATATTATAAATCCTATTTCATCCAGAATTTTTCGGTTATATAATTCGTATATTGTTTTTCGTGTTTCGGTATCAAATACACTTTCAACAACGCTCTGATCTTCAGATCTCTTTCTGCGTATATTCCTTTTATCAATTTTTGATTCTAAATCATCTATTCTATCATCCAAATATTAAACCTTCATTTGTTTTTCCAAAAGCTCAATGCGATATCTGTAGAGCGGTGTTCCTGCCAGAGTTTCATAAATCGTAATAGATTTTCATCTGAATCATAAACTTCAGGTTGGATATCGCGTTTTGCAAGTAAAGCAGTCAGAAAGGCTTGCCTCAGTTTTTTTTCATACAACTCTTTGAATTTATCTAAGGTATTTTTATCAATTACCTTCTTTAAAACTTGTCCCGCAATCTGACCAGACCATGCAGCATAGATAATCCCTTTACCACTAAGAGGATCTACGAATCCAGCAGCGTCACCTGTGGCGATAATCCGATCATTATAAATGGATCGAATACTTACAGGAATAAGGTGTGCAGATTTTCTTTTTAGAGTACCACCTTTAATTTCGTTTTTAACTAACTCTGTGAATTCTTTGAATTGTTTACTTGAATTGCGAATTTCTGTGAGCCGGCAACCCCATCCTACACTTACCATTTCCTTCTTTGGAAAAATCCAGCCATAACCCGTCCCGAAGTTCCTTTTACCAAAATAAATGTGAAGTTTATCCGATCCGAGTCGGTCTTCAATAATTTTTTTTGAAAGTTTTACTTCGTGGGTGATAGTAATCGCCAATTCATCCCGTGAAAACTTCTTCCAGCCACATAATTGTAAAACCGTAGAATTCACACCATCTGCTGCAACAACCCAGTCACTAGTGAACTCACCTCGATTAGTTATGATCCTCAATTTTTCATCCTTTTTCAATATTTTTTGGACTAAAGTTTCCTCTTCAAGTTGAGCACCAAAATTACAAGCACGTTGAGTAAGATATGCGTCTAAATCTGATCTCCAAAGAACCGCACCTTCACCCTTCCTTTCAATAACGATATCCTTTGTGACATGATGTAAAATTAATGAATTGAAGTTATTTTGGATGATATCTGACGGAATTTTGAATTCGTCTACCATTTCTCTTGGAATTGCCCCACCACAAGCTTTATAGCGCGGAAGTTTTGCTTTTTCAATCAAAATTACTTGAAAACCCTTTTTAGCGAGGGTTTCAGCGCATACCGCGCCAGCAGGACCTGCCCCTACTATAATTACGGAATCCATTTTAATCACTCATCGAATTGGAATTAAATAAATTCTACTATCAACCTCAAATCCTTTTAAAAATTTACCGATTTCGAATTCTTCTCTTTCAGGAGATTTTGAAACTTCATAAATTTGATTGCTATCAAGATCAATAAGTTCGATAGTATCTTTAGTTTGAGAGAAATAAATAAAGGAACGGAGATCGCTCGCATGCTGTAAGATATTTGCATTTTTAAGAGTTTTAAGGGGTCTTTTAAATTTTTCTCGAGTTTTTAAATTAACACCAAACGCATTTTTACCTTGAATTTTAGTTATATAAAATGGAGTATCATTTATCCATAACAAATCACCAGTAACGAATGAAGGAAGATATAAACTAATATACAATTTATTTCGTTTTATTTCTTTCGGAATTCTTCGAGAACCCGATTTATAAGTTTCTTTTAAGAAACCTCCTAGATTGTAACTGATAAGAGAGGCGAGAGAACGAGCAAATTTCTCTGATCCAACATAAAATGTTATTTTTCCTTTCTTCATAGTAAATTTGGAAATATAAGATAAATTGTCAACTTTAATAGATTTATCACTTTCATTTTCTATCAAGGAAATGATATAATCGCGTTCTGAATCTAAAAGACCACGACCTGGAGAAATAATATGTAGTACAGCTAGATAGTCCCCTCTTTTCAAACTTAAACATGACGGACATACGGTGAAAACAAGCTTAATACTTAAATTGTTGTATTTTTCGTCAAAAATATTCAATAAATTATGTGAGCGCCCTTTTGCTTCAATGTCAACCGATATCAAATTCGTCTTTAAAATTGAATCCAAATTTCCAAAAACGTTAGATACTACTTCAATTTCAGTTTCTGGAGAATATTCGATTAATAATGGAATACATTCTTTCAATGCACTATCCAATATGGATTCTAAATTGAAAGAGTGTGACGAAACCCATCGCTTATTTCCATAATAGCGATTGCACTTTTTACATAATTTCAATATTAAAGGGTGAGGGAATTTAAGAAGTGGATGTATTTCAATGTAGCATTGATGACATAAATTATCTATAAACTTAACCTGCTCATCATCTAATTTTCCACACTTATAGCAAAATGCTTGCATCTTCTATTCAATCTTAAACTATTATTAAAACGAGATATTATTCATTATCGATTTGAATTTAAACAGACTCTGATTTTTTCAATAAAATTATTTGGGCATGAGGGATTCCATTAATGCGGATCACTGCTTTTTCGTTTACTAGCCCCGATTTTACACATTCATTCACAATAAATTCACCAACTACATTTCCTATCGTTGCTCTTTTTAATTCAAAAATGGCTTTATCCATCGTGACCAATTTATCTCCGTAGAATTGTGGAGTTACCTTAAGAATAAGTTTTCCCTCACGATATGTCTTCCCTAAACAGCCTTCATCACAAATTGATACCATAAATTCTCCTTGAACATTATGAATTCGCATATACATTTGCACAAAAAATCACTTTAACTGTTTTATACTTTCCTTCGCCCCACATGCTTGACATTGAAGGAAGAGAAATTTCCCCTCTCTCATCATGCGGGTTTCTGGTTTCTTACAGAATTGGCAGAGGACGAATTTTTCAGTATACCTTTTCATTAGTGATTTAAGAGTTAACTGTCCGAATTTTCCAATAAAGGTAGAACGGTTACCCTCGAAGTTACCACGAGTGGCTAATTCACGTAAAAAAAATTTCATAATGTGCTGTGGATCTCGATTTAGGAGATCTGCAACCTCTTTAAAATTTAAAATACTTGTTTTATTTCCTTCAAAAAAAATCCTTAGCATAGGAATTTTAAATCGAGTATGTTCAAAGACATTCTTGGGAATTTTGGATCTTGCTCGTTCTAACAAGACAACATAAGATTCATCATCCATTATATTCACCTTTTATAAGATTTTATATCTACCCTGGCTAGGCTGATAAATTGTTCCTTCGTTAATTAGCTCTTTGAGCGCGTCTTGGAAATCATCTTCAGCCATTTTAATATTTTCTTTTAGATCGCTAAGACTAACTCCTTTACTTTCATCTAGCTGATTAATTAATTCTACAATTTGATCTTTAAAAAATCCTTTCTCTTTAGATTTTGGATTAACGGTATCTAAATCTTTACTATCGGATCTTTGTGTTATAGATGAAATCGGCTGCAACTTCGTTTGATGGGTAATTTTATCAAGAAATTCAATAATTTCCAATTCCCGAACTAGTTCCCAATTGGGATCCTCAATTTTTTTGATAATTTCGGGGGTAATATATATTTCCGTTTCATATTCACGAACATGTCCGATTATATCTACAATATCTCCAATTTCAAACCCCTCAAATTTCTTGATCTCCTCTGTCCAAGCCTTAATCCTAATAGTCTCAGTGCAATCATCTAAAGTTAATGAGGCTTGTGGCTTTTTGTCAGTTTGGGCCCCATTCTTAGCATATGGCATCCACTTTCCAACGATTGTCCCTAATATCCGTACACGAGAAACCGGAAGTCCAAATGCAGTTTCAATATAGTTGTTGCCCTCATCTTTTACATGACTTCCAGAGATCAAGTGATTTATATGTAGTTTGATGGCTGTTGCCCTTTTATATCTCTTGATTTTTTCTTGGCTCACCGTTTATAACTTCCCAAAATTAGGGTTAATATCTATTTCAATAAAGATACCACGATTATAACTTATAGCTATGCAAGGGTACAAAATTTTTAATTATTTTCAATGTAACCTGATTATTTCATAAGCTGAGATCTTTTTAAATTTTAAAAAAAATTTTAATTTTTTGATGATCAGAGGATGTGGTTTCTAATTTTTAGAAGTTTTTACTGGTTTTAATATCACAGAAACACTCTTGGAAGCACTCTATGAGACATGTCATCGGACGTAAGTTCCAGATACACTTTATGGCGCGCGTAAAGAATAGTGCAACAGGATTACGGGAGATATAAGTAGAAAAAGCATTAGATCTCCCTCCTGAAAGCTGTGAGCTGTATCTCGGCCCCTTTAGAGTGTAGTGATCAACCACTACAAAGATTTAAAAGGCGTTTTTCGTAAATTCTTACGAAATTGTAACTGTAGTTAACCCTGACCGAAGGATTCTGTCGAATAGATGTTTTAAATGAGAAAAGAGTAATTTCATCGAAATCCTC
>JAEOSY010000230.1 GCA_016840125.1 Candidatus Helarchaeota archaeon
ATGGATTGAAACGTATTACAATAGGGTCAGACGTCATTCAACTTTGGGGTATGAAAGCCCCGTTGGATATGAGAGGAAAAACACTCAACCTAATAAAAGTGTCCGAAAAATCGGGTAAATATCAGTTCCGAAGATCCGAAGGATCGAGAAACCCGACAAAACTAAAAAGGATGTTAATCATGAACACCGAATTATTAAAAAAGCACATTAAGAGCTATCTATCTTTTTCAAAAAAGGAACCGGAGAAATTCAAAGAAGATATGAAAGAACGGACAGCCTTAATATCATCTTATCAAAGTTATACGCACGATAAAATTATGAGCATGACTGAAGATGATATTTATGAATATCTATCCAGACTATGGGCGATGCTCATTTGGGGAAACAAGCATTACGTAGTAGATAAGATTATAGAAGATAATGGACTTGTGAACTTTAAAAAAAGGCTCGCGCAGTTAATTTGGGGTAAGGAAGAAATTAGCGAAAGATGGGACGATTTTAGAAGCAATATAAAAGGTATGGGACCGGCTATGATCAGCGAAATTCTCTGTAAAACGCACCCTTATGATTTTATGCTCTGGAATAGGCGTGCTTATGTGGGTCTAAATTATTTGAATGTCAAAAATCTGACGAGATATGATTACCAATTGACAGGAAAAGTCTACGAAAATCTATGTAATGTTTGCAAAGAGATTTCAACCGAATTAAAGAATTCTGGCTTCGAAGATAACAATTTATTGGCTGTAGATTATTTTATATGGGAGGAACTACAGGTTGAGGATAATTTAAGCAAGATTTATGTTAAAGAAACAAAAACCACCAAAGTAGTAGAAACAGAAATTACAGAAGCTGCCGAATTCGTTCACGATGATATCCGGGATAAATTGAGGGATATAGGCCAATGGTTAGGATTTACGGCCTCTATAGAAAGAAAAGTATCGGAGGGTTCAAAGGTTGATACCATATGGGAATCTACTATCGGAAACATGGGCAGGGTAATTTATGTATTCGAGGTTCAAACCAAAGGTAGCATAGACAGCCTTATATTGAATTTATTGAAGTCCTTGAATAATCCGGCGGTGCAGGGAATTGTGGCTGTTTCAGATAACAATCAGCTTGAAAGAATAAAAAAGCATGCGGCAGATGTCAGAGAATTAAGAGACAAGTTGAAATACTGGGATTACGAGGAAGTTTCGAGAATTCACGAGAGCTTGGAATTTGTGAATGCCAGCATAAATAATTTAGGCCTGGTGCCGGAGGGGTTTTAAATGCCCAATATTGCTATGAAAATAGCGGGAATAAAGGAAAAGGCAATTTCGATATTTAGAAGCGATATTTTCAAAATACTTGTACCTGTCATAATAAGCATTGTGGCACTTATTGTCGCAATTCGGTCAGACTGCCATAATAAAATTCAAGATGAAAAATACGAAAAATTAGTTTATCTACAGAATGCCACAATGGACTCCCCGATTCTCGAATTAATAAATCCCCTGGATGATTTGAGGTGGGATTTTGCCATAAAATCGTTTGATTTCTCTAAAGAAAAGGGGATGCCTGAAATTAAATTTGATGTTACTATAAAAGGTAACCTAAAATTAAAAAATACAGGGAAATCAAATGCTCACTTAAGAGCGGTTTCTGTTATAGACTCGTTTACCGCAAGTCCGATCTTGCGGTACGAAATGTTGGATGAAGACAAAAGGAAGAATTGGCAATTCTATGACATGCGCGAAAAGGAGTTTTTCTATAAGAGAACGATTTTGCCAGGAGCAGAAGATTCCGTTAATTTTGAGAAAAAAATAAGATATTTTTCGCAAGATTCCGTTATGGTTGTACATATCATACTACTTTATGAAGATGATATGGACGCCTTATTTGATACCTATTATTGGGTCAAAATAAATTCTAAGAAAATTGAATTAAGGCCAAAGGGGGGAATAATTAATAAAAATGGTTTTCTTATGTCATATAAATTCGCTGTAAATGATTTAGTTGAACCGATCCAAGATAACACAGATTATTTTGTATATAAATTCGATCAAAGGAATAGCATATTCGCTTGGTTAAAAGAAGCAGAAGAAGAATTAAAGAAAGGATTAAAATAATTAATGAATAAAGCACTAATTTTTTGCATAATTATGTGTTAACCCCCCCGCACTTTCCCCTTGCTCTGCAAATATTTCGCAGTACTGCCCGCAAAATAAAAGTAGTCAGGTCGGGTGACCTGACGACACACTTACCGATTAACCGCTCCATATTTATTATAACAGACGTATATTGCCTTCACGGCTTGACGGAATTAAACTTACAGCGGCAAAATCATAGCCTAAGATTGAAGATATAGAATTTTTCGGTGTCGGTCAGATAGATATATCCCCCGTCGACACAAACGCAGTTCGCCGGTCCGGAGGTTTGGTAGCCTGCCGCGAAAACAGGGTTGGCCGGATCGCCGCAATCGATTATCTGCAATCCTGAATCCCGGTCGGCGACATAGGCGAAATTCCCGTCGGCGCAGGCCCAGAAGGCAGCTCCGGGGGTATCATAGGTTCCAACGCAAGTGGCGTTATTTAAGGGATCGATATCGACAAGATATAGTCCCGAAGTATCGCCGGAAACATAGGCGATATCATTACGTACGCACACTTCGACCGCCGGGCCGGGCACATAGGCGTTTTTAATATGAACCGGGCGGAGCACAT
>JAEOSY010000021.1 GCA_016840125.1 Candidatus Helarchaeota archaeon
ACACAGGAGATGGTCCCTGCCGCCAGGGACAGTATGTCGATATATGTAAGCTCAATTTTTACAAAATGTTAGGTAAACTTGAAGAGATTGATGATCCACAAAACGGACGTTTCCCTTTAAAATTTCTGGAAAATATTGCTACCAGTTTACATAGCAAAAGAGATTTTATCACAGAAGTAGAAAAATGGGCAGTCTTACAGGGATTTCACGCCATAGCTGTGAAAGGGGTATTACATTCTATATATTTAAAGGCCAGTTCGAATTGTAAGAATTTTGAAGAATTTGAGAAACTAAAACTCGATTATAGGAAATTTAAGCAAACTATTTTCGACAAGTTAGAGCATAATGTAAAACCCAATAGGTTTTCCAGAATTGTAGTTGATAAAATTGAACGCAACCTTCCTAAACTTGGTGGATTGGCTCAATATTTTGGCTATGGTCTATATAACAATAACGGATTTCGTAAAAATTTTAAAGAATTCGGCGATAAATGGATACGCAATCATGCTGATGGAACAGACTTAAAAACTGGAAAGTTAAATATTCATGTAGAGGGTGAGATATATTTAAGAGTTGCTCAAATTGAAGAAATTCTAAAAATACTTATAGATACTCTCGGACATGGTGCTTTTAACCTTACCTATACATCGGGGTGGAGTTTTCTTGAATATATTTTAGAATCAAGAAATTTGATTTCCAATAGAGACATTGAAATGTATGAAAATAAAATTAAGGATGCAAACGAAAAAGAAGAGAAAGATAGATTAATAAAATTAATCGAGGAGAAGGAAAATAATATTAAAGCAACGACAAAAACTATTAATAATCTCAGAAACGTGTTAGCCGGACCATTGTATGAAGCTGCTGGTCTGGAAATTCCGCATCCAATGAAAAGGCTATTGCAACTGCTAAACCGGTACTCCCTAAATATAAACCTTTTGGAGAACTGGTTCCTTATGTAGGCGAAACAATATCGCAGTTGAATAATGGTATTGATCTTGTATTAAACGTTGCGCCAGAGGGATGTATGGTGGCTTCTATGGGTGAGATTCTAAGCCCCAAAATGTTGCAGTTAGTACACAATAAAAAGGCACGAATTCAACATTTATTTACAACAGAGGGTGAAATTAATGAAGATATGTTGCGACTATCATTACTAAAAATATTAAAACCTGAGCATTATTATTCAAGTTCAAGATAAAATTATCATTAGCCAATACACTGAAAGGAAAAATTAATGGTTGGATTTACTTTAGGAAGATATATAAAAGTTGGATTCAGGGGAGTAAAAAACATTATCTTAAAAAGACCAATATCTGTTTCATTTGAAGTAACTCATAAATGCAGCGCCAACTGTCAACACTGTAACTGGGGAGGAGTTACACAGGAGACCCGGCTTACAGCCGCCGAATATGGCGAGATTTGCCGTGAGTTGAAACCGGTTCTTGCTGTCCTTTCAGGTGGAGAACCAACCCTTAGATCGGATATCTATGACATTGCAGCCGCGATATCAAATCCAAATGGAGCACCAATTGTAGAAATAGTAACTCACGGCGCAAGATTTAATGTAAAAAAATATGAGGAATTGCGAAAGGCAGGTGTCGACCGTTTTTGTGTTTCCCTGGATTTCCCTGATGAACGTCAAGACGAGTGGCGCAACATTCCTGGCCTTTTCAAAAGACTGAGTACAAATTTACCTGAAATTGCAGCGTTTAAGAGGGAAGATATTCTTGTTAATTGTTGTATAACAGGAGCTAACGCCCTCGTATTACCGAATATAGTCCGTTTAGCGATGTCATGGGGTATAGGGCTCAATTTCTCTTCCTATACTTCTTTGCGTACTGAAGATCCCAAATTTCTGGTAAACGATGAAGACCTTGCAAAAGATTTTCGCCAGTCGATTGAAGAGGTTATATCTCTCAAGAGAAATGGACACAAGGTTCTTACTTCTGAACGAATACTATGGGAATATTATAATTTCCTTGTCAATCACGAGACCACAAGGTGCCAGGCTGGATACCGTTTCCTCGTAGTGAATCCAGATGGGAGGTTTACCCCATGTGCTATGGTTAATAAATATTTTCGCTCGCGGAAACAACTGGTCAGAGAATTCAGCCGCACCAATGAATGTCGTGAGTGCCATATCTGTACAAGAGCAGATACGGAAAAAAATATTACAGACCTGATCAAGGATAATCTCGGTTATTTCTTGCGCTACAAATCGGCTCCCGAATCGGTCGCTTAAACCAAATTAATGCGATTGCTGTTTTTTGCAATCGCATTATGTGGGTTTATAGCTTCCGCCCCCATTCAAAAAACCCAATCTCTTCCAGTTCCTTTTTCAATGATTCCAGCTCCTCCGGGAAAAGTGTTTTAAGTGGTAATCTATTGGGACCACAGTCTAAACCGATTAACTTCATTATCGCCTTAAAAGCTGGTTGGCCGCGGTAACGCAGTAAAATACGAACCATCTTAATGGATAAAGCCTGATACTTCCGGGTTTCTTCCAGATTACCTTGCTGAAAAGCCTCAATAATTCGACCATAAAGAGGTGCTGCAAAGTTATAAGTGCTGCCAACGGCTCCAGGCGCGCCAGCGGTAAGCCCGCTGGATAACATTTCGTCAAAGCCAAATAGAATAGTATAATGTCCTTGCTTATGTTCTAGACAGGATTGTAACTCATGAACAGTATGTTTGCTGTATTTAATACCAGCTAAACTTTTAATACG
>JAEOSY010000231.1 GCA_016840125.1 Candidatus Helarchaeota archaeon
GTTTTAAGATCGAATATTCTCACCTCAGAGATGCTGTTGATGACTCGATTTGCCCGCATGAAGTTATTTTTGAAGAATGCTAAAATGGCATTTTGCTGCATGGTTACTACAAAACTGGACATTTTTTTCAAGTGTTCCTTTAATGCGGGGGCAATTTGCTTATCTTTCAGGTTGATGGTTTGTTTGGCAATTTGTACTGCATAGTGCGCCATTTTACTCAAATCACGGGCTAGAATAATACCCAAAACACAATCAATTTTCATTTCGCTAGTGCAAATTTCTGCAAAATTTAGTCTGTTGCTTAAAGATAGATTCAATTGGCGTAACATTAAATAATATAACTTGACTACTTGCTTCTCCCGATTAATAACATCTTTAGCAAGGATTTCATCGATCTCAATAAATGCATTAATGGCATCTACATGCATTGAATGCACAAGCGTATATATTCGCCGTATTAATATATGTAGAGGAAATCTTGTCGGATCCACTAATATTCTTATGGTTATCTTCTTCGAAAATTCTTCGGAGACCTCTGTACCTATCAAAGAGGCAGTGATTTGTTCAATCAAATTCTTCTTCTCCACGGCAATCGTGTTTTTAGAAATTATCGAAATTACATCTGATCCTTGGATGTATGAACTTTGAATACTTCGCTCTAGTGAATTTTCTTCAGGGTAATCCTCTATTTGAATTATAAACTCATTGTAATATTTCTTTTGACTCCCTAACGGAGAAACTTTTAAATCTCCATCCTCATCAAAAGAGACCATCAATTCTTCGCCTTTATCCATTTCCTTCTCTTGAACCCAATTTTTGGGCAAGGTTATAAAGAAACTTCCACTTCTTGTGTTCTGTAATTTTCTTATACCCATAGCATTCACATCAAGTGTAATTTAAGTATCATTTTCCAAGTATAAGTATACAGATCGATCCTTATTATGGTTTCTACTTTTTCTTGTATAGTCTACTTACAGAAAGTATAATTTCAATGCTTCTATGTTATTACTTGAACCAAAAGGTAAGGTGAAAGAAAAAATGGAATTAGAAAATGTGTATTGGCAAGAAGTTTTGGAAGAAAATGAATTAGAAGTTGAAGTTGAACTAGATTCTGAAAAGGAACAACTCTCCGAAGAGAGTTCTACTTGCGTCCATAAAAAATCGGAATTACCTTTAAAGGTACCTGGCTTTGATTTTACCTATATTGAGAAACTACTCTCAAATATGGAGACAACCAATGAAAAAATCAAGTGGTTACGAAATTTTAAAACCCAACTCCAGCAGAGCCAAAAGGCGATGGCCATGAATTCATGGACGCTGGGGAATTCTAAGGCACTTGAAAACCAATATAAATCAGTCACGCCTTATATACAAACTGTTTCCTTGGCCATTAGAACCGTTCAAACCAAAATTAAATTACTAAAAGAAGAATTAAAGCGTGAAGCGAGACGAGCCAAGAAATAATGAGAGAAGTGAATATTCTGAATAGAATCCTAAGAAATACAATCCAAAGGGCAGTTCTCTGGACTGAAAAATCATATTTAATTCCAGAGATTGCCTATAACAAACAATTAACTATTTGGAACAACTAAAAAAATGCAAATCCCTGATTATTTGAACTTTTATACCTTAATAGATCTCGAGAGGATGAATAAAAAGGAGGTTGAAAATGAAATGGAAGAATTAATCAAACCCGAACAGTATGATTTAATAGTTATTGGTGGTGGACCCGGTGGCTACCATGCGGCCATTCGAGCTGCCCAATTTGGTGCAAAAGTTGCATTAATAGAAAAGGATTACGTTGGTGGAACCTGTTTGAACAGGGGATGTATTCCAACAAAAGCGCTCTATTCTTCTGCTAAGTTATTAGAAGATATTGAAATTAAATCTAAGAAATTTGGAATTACTCTCGTTGAAGAACCCCAAGTGAATTTCACTCAAGTAGTTGAGAACAAAAATCAACTTGTCAGTGAAATGGTTTGTGATATAGAACATTTACTCAAAAGAAATGGGGTTACTCTGTACTCTGGTTTTGGTTCTATCCGGGATGGAAACATAGATGCTGGATTTCATATTAGTGTTGAGGGCTCGGAATCCACCGTTATAAAAGGAAGACGGATTATACTCGCAACTGGCTCAAAACCGGCATTAATCCCCGCTTTTAATATAGATCACGATCGGATTCTAACGAGTGATGATATTTTAGACCCCAATTTTAAAACAATTCCGAAAACCCTTCTTATCATAGGAGGTGGCGTAATTGGCTGTGAATTCGGGTATATCTTTCGCAAATTGGGCTCCAATGTAATGATATTAGAATATCTAGACAGTATTTTAGCAACTGAAGAAAAATCTATTGTAAAAGAATTGAAAAAGAAGTTTCAGGCAATAGATATAAAGATTCAAGAGAAGATTAATTGCTTGAATGTTGAAAATAATGGTGATAGTGTTACAATTACTACTTGTCCAGCTGGTACCCCCCCCGAAGAAATCGAATCTGCGGAAAAACAGCACTTCACGGCAGACTATTGTTTAGTTTCAATCGGAAGAGCCAAATACACCGAAAATCTTGGGCTTGAAAACACTCAGATCCAAATGGATCGAGGCCAAATTATAGTTGATCCCGTTACTCTTGAAACCTACGAACCTGGAATTTACGCAATAGGCGATGTAACAGGGGGGCTCATGCTTGCACATGTGGCGAGTTACGAAGGTGATGTTGCGGTATCCAATTCACTAGCAAGTTTAGATGAG
Organism: Candidatus Helarchaeota archaeon; assembly: GCA_016840125.1. Next base: position 2,755 of record JAEOSY010000231.1, read on the forward strand.
TTCGATGTTGAATCCGAAAGGGCGGCTTATGATGTTGTACCCGCAACAATTTTCACTAACCCCGAAATTGGTTCCGTGGGACTTAGAGAAAAGGCGGCACGAAGTCTGGGTTATAAAATCTTTACAGGACGATTCGCCTATAATGCGCTAGGCAAAGCCAAATGCGAAGGTGAAGAAGAAGGATTCCTGATGGTAATAGCTGACCAAGAGACTGATGAAATTTTAGGGGCATCCTGCATTGGAGCAGAAGCTCCTGAGCTAATAGCTGAGATTGCTCTTGCTATGAATAATAATCTTACAGTAGAAGATGTTACTAAAACAATTCATAGCCACCCAACTATGTCTGAACTAGTACTTGAAACTTGTGAAGACGTTCATGGACTATCCATCCATAAGGCACGACGCCGGCGGATCCCTGAGTTTGTCTATAAAGAAATTGCTCCCGAAATTCTAGCTTCCTATATCTTTCCTGGTTTAAAATTTAGACCTGCTATAGAAAAATCAAACGCATAATTTACTCATCCTTTTTTTTTAGGTGTAAAAAATGCAAAATAACAATGAATACGGAACTCATTTGGGTTTTGATGACTACACACCACTTATTGCAATGGATAATGAAGAGCAATTGGATCTCTTTGATGTCATAGATTTA
>JAEOSY010000232.1 GCA_016840125.1 Candidatus Helarchaeota archaeon
GAGTTCTTTTAAATCAGGAAATTTTTTCATGGGCGCGAAATCAATGTAAGCTATTCCTTTTTGATGAAGATCAATCCGCTCCACATTGGAAGCAAACTCTATATCATGTTCAATTAAATAATCTTTGAGGAATTTATACACATCTCGCGGCCCTAAACCTGATAAATCATCGTCACTCACTTTTTCGGTATCAATAGTATAATATTGAATGGTATTTTTACTCAAAACTGAATACCCCACTGAATTACTTACAAAAATTAAAAAAAAAATAAATTGGAACTGTTATTTAAATCTATTTTGAACGAATAAGGCGGGGATCATGCCCGTCAACTGCAACACGGATAGGGGCGGGGAAAGCATGACCTTCCCCATCCCTGATCCTACTTGAAATGGCGGATAAATTAGCAAGGTATTCATATTTTCACAGCCAAATCAACATAAATTTTTATTTTTTCTCCCCTCTAATAGTTTGCATTATCTCATCTAATAGATTCTGAACCTCTGACAGCTTATCCTCTTTCTGAGGCTCAGGGAATGACCCCACATACATAGAGGATAATTCGATCAAAAAGTTCTTCAATAATCTGAATTGATCTGCGAAATTCTCATTCACTTTCGCTTTGAGAATCTCCCTGCCAGCGTCTGTAACAGAGTAAAATTTTACGAGTGGCCCGATCTCTGATTTTCTTTTGGTGGTTTTAAGGAACCCTTTTCCTTTCAGCTTACTCAATATCGGTTTGACCGTTTTGGATTCCGTTTCCCATAACCCAACAAAATGATCTTGCAACTTTAAAATTAAATCATCTGAAGATATATTCCCTACATTGAAAATTAGTTCTAAAATTGTAAATTCTAGGGGTGTAAATTTCTTTTTTCCCAATTGTATAATAAATTCTTTAAAGATCTTTTGAGAAACCTCGTCCTCTAAATTATCTATCTCTAAAAACTTTGTTAACCACATTTTTAGTTTTTTTCCCCCTACTGTCCTAATTTCTTCCTCAATTTCTCCATTTCTTTTTCAATAGCTCGTTCCTTTCTTGAAATTCCCTCCTCGCCTTCTGCAGAGGAAGTTTTAGTCAGCAAGTAATAGAAGAAAATATGCAAGAATAACCCACATCCCCAGCCTACCACAGGATATATAATCCAATCAAGTGTTCCTGACATGGTATAATTCGTTAACAGTAATAGTAGTATAGTAAAAATATAACCGACAAAATGGAAGAGAATTGCTCGTCTTCCATACGCTATACCTTTGACCCAACCAATGTAAGCTGTTATATGGAGCGCCAATCCAATCAACCAACCAAAAGTCGGAAACACGACCCACCACTGACCTAGACTGAAAAGTAAATTTAAGAGAAATAAGAGTCCGTTAATTGAAACATAACATAATGCATGAACTCTTACTGAATATCGAAAAGTTACTTTATGTGATGCTAACTTTCTTAGTGTCTCTTCTGAAAGTAATGCTTCTTTACTCATCTTTACTAACTCCCGCGTTAGGAAAAGTTGTTAGCGAACAACATTTATAAAGCTTTTTATGAAGAAAAAGACCTTGCTTCTTGGCTCCAACCAGATCGAGGCGGAGGTTTAAGCTTGTTTATTTTTGTGATCGCATCTAGTCCCGAATCTAGTTTTGCGGGATTAGTATATAATATTTTCATAATTAAACACCTAAAAAAAAGAATTGAGTAAGTTAGGTACTTTCATTCGTCAAGGCGGACCCCACAAAAAGAACAGAAACTCGAATCGGCGCGATCAATATCGGCATTACAGTTTGGGCATTTTGTTTCAATAATACGGCTCACCGAAATACCATTTATTATGGATTGCAAAGTCTTCCTCAGTAAATCTTGCACCTGAAGCTTTTGGTCCTCCCTTTCCGCGTCTGGAAATGACTGTACATAGATTTTAGATAATTCAATTAAAAGATTTTCAATTAGTTTCAACTGATCTACAAAATTCTTGTTAACCTTATTCTTCAATATTTCTTCTCCCATCTCGGTCAAATGATAAATTGTCACCATTGGACCAATAGGACTTTTTCTTGATTTTGAATCCAAGAAACCCTTCCGCTTTAACTTCGAGAGCAATGGATAAATTGTTCCAGAGCGGGCTTTCCATGTTCCTGCAAAATGCTTATTCAAATTATGGATGAGATCATAACCTGAAATTTGTTTTGTATTAAAAATACTCTCAAGGATCGTGAATTCCAATGGTGTAAGTTTTTTTATTTCAAAGGTTTTTAAAAACCTGTCTTTAATCTTCTGTGGGATGTCATCCTTGAGGTCTAAAATCTTTCCTAACCACATTTTTACAGTGCTTCCTGTTGTTTTTTCATTTTCCTGCGCATTTTTTCCATTTCTTTATCAACGGCCTTTTCTTTACGGGATATTTTCTTCTCTGGTTTAGCTCCAGTTGCCCTAAAGAACATTATATGTAAGGATAAATGTACAACTAAACCCGCAATCCAACAGACTGCAACAATCCACGCCCACTCTACAATACCAGTATCCATAAGATCAACGACTATTAGGAGCATTATTGTGAAAATATAAGCGACAGCATTATATACAACTCCTCTGTAACTGATAGACTCGACCCCTTCTGCATACAGGGAATATGCTAACGCATGCATTGCAAGTCCAATTAGCCACCCAAAGATCGGATATAATACCCACCAGGACTGGGGACTAAAGATCCAATTTATCACCACAAGAAGGAGGTTTACTAAAACATACGCCATTGCATGGATCCTCACTGAATATCGGAAGGTTACCTTTTGTGCAGCAATTCGTCTCAAACTTTCTTCTGAAAATTCTACTTCTTCACTCATTTTTTAAAACCTACTTAGTTTTTAATTTAATTTTCGATGATATGGTAATTTATCCAGTTCTTCATACATGTCCAGTAAAAACCGGGCGACATTAAACCGGTACTTTCTGAAATTCTCGTCATTGATGGTTTCGTTCTCAATTGTAAGGTTATAAATCTCTTGGAACTCCTTTATCAAGAGTGGAATGACTGACTTTTCCATTGCCATTTTTACCATCTCATCATTGTTGATTCTACATATTGTTGTATCTACACTCCTTTATAAGTGTTTTGTTGGATCAACATAGCTTTTGTCAATTCTACAAACAAAAAAATCGGCGACTTTTCCCCATTGTACAAAAGGTTGAAGATGATTTTTAGAGGATGTATGGCCATGCCGCAGAAAAAACCAAAATAACAAAATTAACCGCAGCAAATACAAAAGTTAAGATGAGTAATGGTTTGCGATGCTTCTCAAATAGCATATAGAAGAAGAAGAAAATACACATGAGAATTACAGTAATGCTCTGACCTAATCCAATCAAAAAATCAACCAAATAATAGTCAATCATGTTTATCACCACATTTTCATATAATTATTAATGATACTAGGAACATCATACACCCGCACACAACGGGATTAAGGATATTATCAGATATTGGGGGTGAAATATAGTCAATAAAGAAAAATGTCACCGCTCCAACCAAAGAAATGATGATTCCCCCCAGTATTGTGCCTTGATAAAAACTTCCAGGATAAATTGGTGCCAAATTGATCATAGTAAAATAAAGCATAAATCCAAGGATAAATGATGATAGAAAGCCTGCAATCGCACCTTCCCATGTTTTTTTTGAGCCTTTTTTCAATGGACGTTTGCCTTTCGTGACTCCAATAATTGTCGCAATTCCATCCCCTAACGCGGTTATAGTTAACGCCACGGCAGCAATAGGAGGGCGAAAGAAAACTGCAACGAAGATACATCCCATTAACATATGAACGTGGGGTCCAAAAGAATGGAGTTCATGGGCACGCCATTGTTGAGAGATCGATTTCAAGAGGTAATATTTTGGTTTATATATGCGGACTAAATCTGTGAAAAGGAGGAGAAAAAAAACCGCAATAAACGCAAACAATATGAGGGTTTGCCCCATATAAGGCTCATAATTAAGAAGATGGTTATTGAAAAAATCATCAAAGGGAATAAAATTACCCGCCAAATTCCCAGAGGTAAAAACTTCACTATAATATGAATATATATTTGTCATAAACATCTTCCCTACTATGATATAACATACTAAGACGGCAATCAAACCAATATGAAATAATTTTCGGGAGATCTCTAAATCAATAGAGCTAGTGGTTTTTTGGGGGTTATTTGCTCCTTTCGATAATCCCTTGTTCTCCGCAAAATCAACTGCCCATGCAAAAACTCCAATGGTAATTATGAACAAGGGGAGAGAATATAATACCACCGCCGCGAAGTTATATGGATAGAGTCCGACTACATAGAAACTTTCTTGAACAAATTCTAACCGCAAGGAGGGATCCATGTATGTCAGCGATTCAATATAAATAGACACCGCATTCACCATAAAATAGATGCCTACAACAACAGCTGCGAGAACTGTAACCAAGATTGAATATCCTCCATGCCGTTGGTTCTCGCGGAAATTCCTTCTAGCAATAAAGAGCATAAAAGGTACGATTAGCACGAATATAAGCCCGAGTGTAAAATTATAAATTCCATAGATGGGGAGCAATATTGAAAACCCTTTCATTGTATGAAATAGAAAAAATGAAATGAGTTATTTAAATGAGTATTTCATAATCACAAAACTAGACTCTTAGTTGTAAGAATTGCCAGTTCTTTTTTCTTTTACCCCGAATTTAACATCAAAGAGGTGAAAGTAATATGAATAAAGCGATATTTGCCGCTGGCTGTTTTTGGGGTGTTGAAGCCGCCTTTCGGAAAGTGAAAGGTGTCACGAACACAACCGTCGGATACACGGGCGGACTCACCAAAAAGCCCTCCTATAAAGATGTCTGCACCGGTACAACGGGACATGCAGAGGCGATTCTTGTTGAATTTGACCCTCAAAAGGTATCATATGATCAATTGCTTGAAGTTCTTTTTGCCATTCACGATCCCACCACTTTAAATCGTCAAGGTCCCGATTTCGGACATCAATATCGTTCCGCTATTTTTTATCTTACTGACGAACAACGGGATAAAGCCACTGCCATCAAAGAACAATTAGATAAGGAGGGGCGATTTAAGAATCCCATTGTCACGGAAATTACCAAAGCGAGTGAATTTTATAAGGCTGAAGAATATCATCAACAATATTTTGAAAAAAAAGGAATAATTGGTGGGTGCCATTTCTAAAGAAAATTAGGGGATTTTTGACTTCTGTAGAGCAATTTAAATTTGTAATCTTGAATAAAATTCTTAAGATTAACACACGACTTAGCTGGAGTTTTATTGTCCCCTAATAATACCATTCTATTAATTAATCCCATTCGAATTCGCCCAGTTGTGGGTCCAATCGGATTGGATTATATAGGGTATGCTTTGAAAAAAGCAGGATACGAAATTAATTTTATTGACCATGCTTTTAGTGATCTTAAGGAATCTCTTCAACGATATTTCAAAAATAATAATCCTTTAGCGATCGGAATTACAGTTAGAAACACCGATACATGTTTGTTTCAAGGACAAGCCTTTTTCCTAGATGAAGTAAGAGAATTAATTACCTATTTAAATTCAGTTCAAGATGCCCCGGTTATTTTAGGGGGCGTAGGATTCTCAATTGCCCCCAAAGCTGTCATAGAATATTGTGGTGCCGAGTACGGAATCTGGGGTGAGGGGGAAGTAGCGTTGCCTCGGTTTTTAAAAGCCCTTCAAACCGATCAAGAGTTCGCTGCTGTTCCCAATTTAATCTTCCGAAAAGACGAGGTTTTGATGCAGAATCCTACGAAATTCATGGATTTCAAAGAGTTTCATCCCCCTCGCGACCTCATAAATAATGAGCGATACTTTACAGAGGGAGGTCAAGGAAATATTGAAACCAAGCGAGGTTGTGATCAAAAATGTATTTATTGCGCAGATCCAATTTGCAAAGGCTCAAAAGTTCGGTTAAAACCCCCCAAATCCGTTTATGCTGAGTTTCAGACCCTTATCAATCAAGGCGTGGATTGCTTTCACCTCTGCGATAGCGAGTTCAATAACCATCTCGCTCATGCGAAGGCAGTCTGCCGGGAAATCATAAAGGGCGAACTTCAAACCCACATGACATGGTATGCTTATTGTTGCCCAACCCCCTTTGACGAAGAATTAGCCCAGTTAATGAAGGAAGCTGGCTGTGCAGGGATTAACTTCGGGGTGGATAGTGGCGATGACGAGACACTTCGGACTCTCGGGCACTCCTATAATCCTAGCGACATCATTCGATTAACTGAAATTTGTAAAGCCCATGAAATCGTTCTCATGTATGATTTGCTGATTGGCGGTCCCGGTGAAACGAAAGCTTCTGTGAAAACCACAATTGATTTAATGAAAGAAGTACAACCCGACCGCGCAGGGTTCTCCATTGGAGTACGAGTGTACTCTGGAACCAAACTCGCCCAGATAGTTCAAGAAGAAGGTCCCCTCATGCAAAATCCTAATATATATGGTGTTAAAGAAAACAATGTAGCCTTCCTTAAACCACTCTATTACCTTTCCTCAGACATGGGCGGTGAATCCATCTTTTCCTATATTGCCCAACTTGTTGGGACGGATCCCATGTGGTTCTTCGCGGATCCGAGGAATCAGGATTCTAATTATAACTACAACGAAAATTTCATCCTTGTGGATGCAATTAAAAAGGGCTACCGCGGCGCATATTGGGACATAATGCGGCGATTGAAGCATATCGGGACTTTCTAAATTAATTCGGTTCGAGATCTCCAAAGCTTTATTAAGTGAAGATATTAGAAGATTGAATTATCAATCAAAATTTCTCATAAAATTTTTAAAGAAACAATAGTTCTATTGAAAAAAATAAAGTGAAGTAATATGGGATTATTTAGAAGACGTAGGCCAAAAGATAGAGTAAGTGCCAATCCGACCCCGCATCCGAAAGTAGTAAGACCGGAAGATCAAAAGATTATTTCTAAAGCGTTTAGTCCTGAGTTGAATCGTATCAGACTGCCTGAGAAGCAAATAAAATCCGTGGAAAATAAATTAGCTGCATGTAAACGGGAAGGAATATCGATGGATGATTTAAAGATAGTCGTGCATAATCTAACATCAAAAGAAGATTTCAGGAACGATTTTTTGAAATCAGATATACGCACCATAGTCAAAAATATTCGGTCAAACGCCTCGTTTAGGTAATCACTGTTGGTAATTTGAACGTTAAAATTTTGTTAATTAATCCACCTTTCAAATACCTTGAGGAGCCATACTCGCCTCCCCTAGGGACGATTATCCTCGGCACTATCTTGAACAAAAATGGATTTGAAACGAAAATACTCGATATTAATGCCGAAAAACCTTACAGAAATAATTTTCTCCCCGCCCCTCTTACTCCTAAAGAATTTCTGCAGCACTATAAGAAATTCAACCCTGATATTGTTGGAATCAGTTCCGTGACTGAAAATTATCTTATTGCGCTCAGAATCGCGCGAATGTGTAAGCAAGAAAATGATAACCTTCAGATATTGATAGGGGGATACCATGTTACATTTCAAGCCACAGAATGCCTCAAACAGAATCCCTTTATCGACATAGTAGCATTAGGTGAGACTGAACATGTCATTGTTGATATAATCAAAGGGATGGCTAATAAACGCGAGTTCTCCAATATCGATAACATTGCCTATAGAAAAAATGAAATTATCAAGAGTAATCAAGTAACTTTACCTGATTTGAATAAAATTCCTGCTCCTAATTTTGAATTAATTGAAAAGAAATTTTATCCCTCATTCTCTCTTCAAGTTGAATTTTCACGAGGATGTATTCATGAATGCGCATTTTGCTGTCAATCTCCCTTTTTCAAAAGAACGCCCCGCTACTTCCCTGAAACTTGGGTTACTGACGTTTTAGAAAGGTACCAGCAATTATTCAAGAATTTTTCCTTTGATATTACTGACGCGACGTTCCTCTTAGATCATACAAAAGTAAAGCGATTCCTCGAGGAAGTTAAAAAGAGAAACCTAGAGTTGAAGAATTGGTTATTTAAGACCAGAGCTGATTTAATCAATCGAGATATATTAAAAATTATGAAAAATTTTGGCGCAGGAACATGTTTTCTTGGCATTGAGGACATTCATGATTCCGTATTACAAAATTTGAGTAAATCAATAACATTTGCTCAAATCAAACATGCCTTGAAAATATTAAAAGAATTGGATTATTTTGTAAAGGGTAATTTTGTTATCGGGCTTCCATCCCAAACGAAAAATCACATGTTGGAGAATATCGCATATTCGCCTGAACTAGATTATTTTGATTTTCCCTTGATCGCTCCTTTTCCGGGCTCACCGATCTTTCCACAGCCTGATAGATATGGACTAAAAATACTCACGAAGAATTGGGAATTATACCATGGAATGGAGATTGTCATGGATTCTAAAACATTTCCGGTGTGCCAACAGGAAGAAATACGTGATTTAGCCTGGCGTCACAAGGCAACGATTCAACTTGAACGCGAATTTTCCATGGTCACTCCGAGAGCTGAGTGGAAGCGCCTGCTTGAAGTGGGTTTCGATGAATGGTTTCTGGAATGGAAGAAAACCCATGCAACTGGATGGGATTAAGATAATACCTACATATTCTTCAAATATTTGAATTTCAAAACTTATCTTCACTTATGTCCCAAATGAATTTAGAAGTGAAGATGGAAATCCTGCATCAAAAGTTGAACCATCATCAACAGATAAAAGGCTCGATTTTGTTACGAGATAATGGGTTGCATTTAAGTTCGAAGGTTCCAAGTGACATGCCCGAGGGTCGGACATTATCTGCCTATCTAGCAAATGTTTGGCGACAACTTTATAGGGTAAATGAGCTAGAGGAAGGAACGTTTCAAATGACTGATGGTACGCGAATATATCTCAAACATATCCCCTCGAAAAAACTAATTCTTACGACTCTATCTAAGGATACGGACGATCGGAGCTTACGAGTCTTGATGAACCATTATTCTAGCTTATTTCAACAGATTCTATAAGAACTAATCAGTTACCCGTAAAACTGCTATATTTCACATTAATCGAACTGCGATCAAAAAATTCTTAAAATTATATGAAAAGATTAGAGATTATATGTTCCGTATACATTTCCCTAAAGGACTTGTTAAGGAATAATTAATCTTCATTTCCATTTTCATCGGTTGCACATAATGCAACTGAGCTTATTTCATCATCTTCATCTAATCTCATCAATCTAACGCCTTGGGTAGATCTTCCGGTATCCCGAATCTCTTTAGTGGGAATACGAATTAATATTCCTTTTGAACTCGCCATTAATAAATCCTCATTATATTTAACTGTTTTAGAAGCGATGACTTCATCATTTTCAATGCTAAATCGAATATTTCTAACTCCCTTACCAGCTCTATGAGTCAATCGATAAAGATTAAGTACACTAATTTTTCCATAACCTTGCTTTGTAATTGTCAAGATCCTTGCATTTGGCTCTGAAATTACTAAATCTACTACTTCATCATTTTTCTGACGAAGCTGAAGACCTCGAACACCCATTGTACTTCTTCCAATAGGGCGCAATTCGCCCTCTTCAAAATGGATTGCATACCCTTTCTTTGTAGGAATAAAAATATGATCTTGAGGATCGCAAAGTTTCACCCGGACGAGTTCATCGCCTTCATGTAAATTCATACAAATTATGCCATTCCGCGTTATGTTCGAGAATTCCTTTAGTTCTGTTTTTTTAATAAAACCTTTTTTAGTAACGAATATGAGACTTTTCGCATCTTGAAAATCGGAAATTGCGGTGATATCTATTATTATTTCTTCAGATTTCAAACCAATATAATTTATAAGTGCCTTACCCTGTGAGTAGCGGGAACCGAGTGGTATTTCATAAGCGGAAATTGAATAAACTCGTCCCTGTTGTGTAAATAATAAAATGGTATCATGACTGGATGTAATAAACATTTGTTGAATTAGATCTTCTTCGCGAATCTTAATGCCTCGTTTTCCTTTTCCACCCCGTCTTTGAGATTGATAAAGTGATAAGGCCATTCGTTTAATTAGTTGGTTTTCTGTTAGTATAATGACTGATTCTTCTTCAGGGATTGTTTCTTTAAGAGTTAAATTTACACTAGGTGCTTTTTCACGTATCTCTGTAAGGCGGTCATCTCCATATTTATCTATTAAATCGCGCGTTTCTTTTTTAATAATTCCATATATTTTTTGTTTATCAACAAGAATTGCTTTATATTCAGTTATATTCGAGAGTAGATCTTGTTTTTCTGTAATAAGTTTTTGAGTTTGAAGGTTTGTGAGGCGGCTAAGTGGCATTTTAAGTATTGCTTCAGCTTGAAGATCACTTAAAGAGAATTCTTGAATTAATTTTTGGTGAGCTTCCTGTGGATTCTCACTTTTTTTGATTAATTCAACTACTGCATCGATATTATTAATCGCTATTAATAATCCCTCATTGATATGAAGTCGATTTTCGGCTTTCTTTAAGTTGTATTCTGTACGCTTGCGAACGATAATTACTCTATGAGTAATAAATTCGCGAAGTATTTCTGCATATGATAGAATTTTGGGCTGTAAACCATTCTTAAATAATGCTAAATTATTAATACCAAACTTAATTTGTAGATTGGTTCTGATAAATAACCGATTTAAACATGCGTTTGGATCTGAGTTCTTCTTTAACGCAATGTAAATTTGCAATCCCTTTCGATCGGATTCGTCTCGAATATCAGCAATTTCGGGGATAATCCCACTATTTACCAAATCAGCAATTTTTTTGACTAAGTTGGCTTTATTTACTTGATAAGGTAATTCCGTAATAATAATTGAATCCTTATTTTTCCCCGCCCCTTCTTTAATAATTTCGGTTTTTGATCGAAGCACAATTGAACCTTTCCCGGTTTCTATTGCGTTTAAAATGCCTTCATCACCTAAAATTATACCACCAGTGGGAAAATCTGGGCCTTTAATATATTTATAGACATCTTTGGTCTGAAAGTGGTCGGGTCCTACATCAATTGCTGCACAAATCGCTTCACCAACTTCTTTTAGATTATGAGGCGGAATATTAGTTGCCATTCCCACTGCAATCCCAGAAGTGCCATTTATTAATAAATTAGGGAGTTTTGCTGGTAAATAAACCGGTTCTTTTAAGGATCCATCAAAATTCTCTCGCATTTCAACTGTATCTTTATCCAAATCTTCAAATAATTCATTTGAAATTCGGGCCAAACGTGCTTCTGTGTTGTGATTAATAAAACCATTTGCGATGAAGGAGTGGCAATCCGAGTCTACGCGAATTGAGAAAACGCGCTCCTCGGGGAGTTGATTAATAGAAGTAATTCCTTGGAAAAGATAGTTATTTTCGATAATTTCTTCGAGGAATGACGCATCGTTCACTTCAACTAGTGTTTGGATGTGATTCATCTTCTTTCTAAGAGAATTATAGCGATCGATGTTCTGTTTTTGGAAGTATTCATTGAATTGATAGTTGTACTTACCTCTGAAGTAGTCGGTTAGGTAGGGAATGAAATCCGTCTTGCTAAGTCTAGTATCATCGAATTCCCGAAGTTTCTCAAGCTTCTTTGTTTTCCTTGATGAAAAGAATCCAATTTCGTCAGCAAATCTGAGCTTGGATTCCATTCCAAGGATAGTGATCCTATATGTATCATTTCTTGGATCTATGATGAGATGACTAGTCAAGATCCCAAAGTTAAGTAGGATGTATTTAAGCTGGCGAAGTAATTTGACACTTTTTGAGATGTAGGTTAAATTAGATGCCCGCCCTCCATGTCTTGCATCCTTAGTTATCTGAATGGACCCGTCACCCTCAAATAAGCCTTGTAAAAAGGAAGCAATAATTTTTTTACTTGATCTCAATACCGAAAATGGAATCTCTTTAGCATCCGATTTAACAGGATGAAGTCCGATGCTATAAAGAAATTCAAGGACATCCCTATAATGTAATGAAAACTCTTTCCAACCATTATATTCCTTCCTCTCGTAAAGAGAAATTCCAGGGAATGCGTCTAACAATCCTCTCTTCACCTTTTTGTAATATTCTGGGTCCTTATTATTGAAGGAGAGTCGCTGTTGAACAGTATCTGAGGTACTTCCCTCCGCCACAAGAGCTCCAAGAGAAAAGGCTAATCTTGAGGTAATTTCTGTTGGGAATTCAACTTTTTTTCTTCTATCAGAAGATTTCGGAATATGGCGCTCTGTGCAATAATTTCCTTTTGGAAATAAGCCCCTTCGATTGAGAATGATAATATCATCCTTGCAAAGCTTCCCCAAAGTTTTCCAGACGGTAATTGGTTTCCCATTGAGATCCGTACTCCAACATAGAATGGGGTGGTTTTCTGATCCCTTAATCGAATAACCTTGATTAGTAACCACCTGGATGATATTGTGAAATCCAGAATCAAAAAATTTCGTAGCTCTGTTAGTATTTCCATTGTATGAGAGAATTTCGATATCTATATCTCCTTCATAACCTTGGGTATCGATTGATTGAGATGCCTCACTGTTTGTCAAATTGTAGGTTTTACCGTCCAGCTGAATACCAATCGTATTCCTTGAAAGAGAGGTCATTTTATTCTCAACACGCTCTGAAAGCTCTTTGATGGGGATTAAACCTTTTTTGGTAAGGATAAGTGTGTCTCCAGTTACACAATAGCGCATGGCAGCCGGCGGATCACCATCTACTGAGCCAAAGTTGCCCTGACTATCGATTAATGGATACCGTAGAGAAAATTTTTGACCCATTCTAACTAATGCATGATAAATCGACAAATCCCCATGAGGATGATATTTTCCTAAAACATCCCCAACGATACGGGCCGATTTTCGATGAGGTTTATCGTAATGAAAGTTGCTTACCTCCATAGAGTAAAGAATACGCCTATGAACAGGCTTGAGACCATCACGCACATCGGGAATAGCCCGCCCTACTATAATACTCATTGAATAATCAATATAGGATTCAGACATCTCGTCTTTTATGTCTCGCTCTTGAATCTCTTGTACATGATTTGAAGCTGATTTATCATCAGTATCTGTCATGTTTCAATCACTCATTTTTGTACGTAGAAATGCGATTTTTTTGTTTTAAAATTAGATATCCAGGTTCATTATTTTATGATAATTATTCATAATAAAATTTCGACGTGGTCTTACCTCACTCCCCATAAGAATTGAAAAAATGTTATCGGCTGCCACCAAATCATCATAGACAATCCTAATGAGTCTTCGCCCATCTGGGTTCATGGTAGTATCCCAAAGTTCCTCGGGATTCATTTCACCCAACCCCTTATACCTTTGGACTCTTAACTTAGTGGGGTCTGAAATATTATGCTTCTTTGAAAACTTGTTAGAGGCTTCTGCCAATTCACTTTCTTTATACAGATATTTCATGTGTTTTTTATAACTTAGTTTAAATATGGGGGGTACTGCGACATAAATATGCCCTTCATCAATCAATGTACGCATATACCGGAAAAAGAACGTTAATAGGAGCGTTTTAATGTGAGCTCCATCCACATCTGCATCGCACATGATTATTATTTTA
>JAEOSY010000003.1 GCA_016840125.1 Candidatus Helarchaeota archaeon
AAAACCATCAAAATTTTGTAGATCTCGAATTTTTAGAGTTGGATTTTTTTCAATTTTAACCTTATTTGTTTGATTAAGCAATGGAAATTTCTTTAAGTTAATGTCATCAGGAGCAAGAATTATCTTTCCATTTCTTCCTAAATGTACTTCCAAATCGTTATGAGTATCTTCTTTGGAATATCCCCCAATAATCCTTATAATCTCATCGTTTTGAAAATAATTATTATCCATGATCTTCGATTGATCTCCCCATAGAACAATTTTAATGCATCCAGTACCATCATTAATCAAAAATGAGCCAATAATACCAGAAGTACCGTCTTTATGAGTAAAATTTCTTACTCCAATTCTTTTTTCAATTCGCCCTAATAATACAATATTCGTCATATTTTCTTTAATCTCAGATATACTGATAGTAAATTCATCATAATCTAATTTTTCTTCGAATTCATCATAGAAATCTGAATCACTATATGGTGAATTAACTTTCAGATTATATTCTTTAGCAATTAAAAATAATATAGCTTCTTCTGACATAAATCCTTGATATTCTTCTGCTTTGGCCTTAATATTTTGTTTAATATCCTTTAAACTGAGACCTGCTTCCATTAGAGCTTGATATAAATCATTAATTTCAGTACACATAATTTATATCCAAATGAATTAATCAAAATTGAATTCGATTGGTTTACTATAATGTTCTATTTCCCATATATAAAGAAAAAAAGTGCGACAAGAAAGTCTTATGTCCGAATACAGGACTTGAGAACATAACTCTATAGAGGTAGTTTTCAAAAACTGATATCGAGATGACTGATAATGGCTACTTGTCCATGCATCGTTAGTAATGATGATGTGTGAAGCGGCAAGGACAATGTACCGTCAGCGCTTAGCTATGAAGCGGGCTGTGGGCTAGCCAAGGAACCTATGGGAAACGACAGTGAAGATGTGATAAACCTCGTAATTATAAATCGGCGAAATATAGCTGATACGCCGAGACCAAAATGGTGAGTTGCCGGGTAGGAATGGTTTTTTTTCATTCCTTTGTCATCCGTTGTGCAACCGGGGGAAAGCATCTCCCTAAGGGTTCTGCTGAACGTCGGGCATGAGAAACTTGGTAAACCCAATGAGCCCCATACACGAGAGTGGAATGGTATCCCGCCCGCGAGGGAGGGGGAAGGCTTAGTGGGCAGAGGATGCTGGAGGAAGCGAATGTCATGCTGTAATGGTATGGATAGGGCTGTAGTATCGAACTACAGGGATACCCAACCCAAAAGGGTGCTGACTTCCTAAGCAGGTCTCAACGAAAGAAACATTTTGAGAAATCTTAACCGGAGGTGAAGTTAGACGATGTGTGAAAGCATTGAACAGAACAAAGGGCGTGTAGCAGACTGGGATAGTGTCCAATGGGACATCCATAAGCGACATGTAAGACGGCTTCAAGAACGGATCTTTCGAGCAACCCGTGAGAAGGACTGGGTGAAGGTTAAAAATCTTCAGAAACTCCTTGTCAGATCACATTCTGCAAGACTCTTAGCAGTTAGAAGAGTCACGCAGGAAAATAAAGGGAAATATACGCCGGGAATTGACGGACGGACTTACGCTACTTCAAATGAGCGTGTTGAGTTAGTGAAAGAAGTCTGTCAGACCAATGTATTTAACTACAAATGTAAACCACTTAGACGTGTTTATATACCAAAAAGTAGCGGAGATAAACGCCCCTTGGGTATTCCAACGGTTAAAGACCGAGTCATGCAAATGCTCGTGAAATTGGCTTTGGAACCTGAGTGGGAGGCACGGTTTGAACCTCATTCGCAAGGTTTCAGACCGGGACGTCGATGTATGGACGCCATTTGGCAAATCTGGAATTCTATTAGGGTTTTAAGAACTCAAAAGAAGAGTGAATGGATTTTGGACGCAGATATATCGGGATGCTTTGACAATATTACTCATGAAGCACTACTTAAAAGAATTCCCGTGTTTCGGGAAACTATTAGGAGATGGCTTAAATCGGGAATAATCGAATTTGGCAAGTATTATCAGACGAAAACAGGTACGCCGCAGGGTAGAATTATAAGTCCATTGCTTGCAAATATAGCCTTGGACGGTATGGAACGGCTCTTTGGGGCGGAAAACTCCAAAGGGAACTATACTAAACCATCCAGTAGGCGTGGCGAGAATAGACGACTTAACTTAATTAGATATGCGGATGATTTTGTGGTAATAGCACCGTCAAGAGAGAGAATCGTAAGTTATGTACTTCCGAAGCTGAGAACCTTTCTTAAAGAAAGAGGCATGGAGCTGAATGAAGCCAAGACGAGAATTGTACATAGAGATGATGGCTTTGATTTTCTTGGATTTACTATTCGTCAATATTACAGTAAAGCTCGAAATGTGTGCTTGGCAAAGCCTTCTAAGAAGGCGGTTAAACGTCATTTAGAACACATTAAAACAGTAATTTCAAAGAATAAGCAGATGAAAGCAGATGAGCTCATCTCTAAGTTGAACCCGATTATTAGAGGCTGGGTTAACTACTATTGTTATAGTAGCGCAAAAGAGACGTTCAATTACGTGGATTATCGGATATGGAAGATGTTGTGGCAATGGTGTTTACGACGTCATAAGAATAGAGGAAAACAATGGATTCGGTACCGTTATTTTATGAATAGAGATAAGCGGACGTGGATTTTCGGAGAACGGGAAAATAATACTCTATTGTTTAGTAGAGATTCCCGAGCGGGTGTAAGATATACACCCGTTAAGGGCTATAATAGCCCATATGATGCGGGTCTGCACGATTACTGGAGTAAGCGACATGGGAAGTACTGGCGTGAAACAACGCCTATGTGATCATTTCCTATAGGGACATCTGAGGCGACTTGGATAGTTCCGGGGGGATTGTGAGAAACATGAAACAAAGGAACATGGCAACGTGATGCGGGTTCTTGAGGCGCGAGCCCCGTGCGGGGAAACTTGCACGCGGGGTTCCTAAAAGAGGAAGAGGATGGTAACATCCTCTCCTTATTTAACT
>JAEOSY010000233.1 GCA_016840125.1 Candidatus Helarchaeota archaeon
AATAGAGTATACTAATCGTAACTCTGCGAATTGCGTGTTTCGCTGTCGCCTCTGGAGCATATGATATGGTCCTCGCCTGTGGAGTCGAGAAGCTCATGGACGAAGGAGGAAGTGGTTTGCCTGGATTCAAGCAATTTGGACATCCACTATACCCGACGCCATCGGCTCCCGCAATGTTCTCGATGGCAGCAACGAGATGCTTCCACGAATTCGGATGGACGAAGGAAGATTTAGCCCGAGTCGCGGTGAAGAACCACGATAACGGTTCTTATCATCCAAAAGCTCATTTTCGAAGCAAAATCTCCATTGAAGCTGCAATGAAGGCCCCCATGATCGCTGACCCGCTCGGACGCTTCGACTGCTGCGCAAAAAATTTGTCAATTCGACTTTTTTACGCACTGTCAGACGGAGCTGCCGCGTTGATTCTCACGACACCAGAACTGGCAGAGAGTTATGCTCATGCTGATGACTACGTGCTCGTGAAAGCGAATGCAATCTCAGCCCACACGAACTTTCCATGGTACATCCCTCCCAACGGTCCTGGAGCAGACTTTACTTCGTTTCCCTCGACCGTGAAAGCCGCTAAATATGCATATCAAGAAGCGGGAATAACAGATCCTCGCAAGCAAATCGATTGCGCAGAAGTCCATGACTGTTTTACGATTACAGTTGATTACTTAGCGTAATTAACGGTCAATGAACTCATAAACTGTCAGGACTTGCAATTTTGCGATCGTGGACAAGCCGCTGAAGAACTCAAGAACGGTACGTTTAACTGGGATGGAGAAACTGCGGTAAATCCATCTGGAGGATTGAAGAGTTTTGGTCATCCCATCGGAAGTACCGGTTGCAGGATGCTAACTGAAATTTCAAAACAGGTTCAAGGTAGAGCTGAAGGTAGACAAGTTCCTGATGCTAAAATTGGACTCTGCCATAATCTTGGTGGTGCGTTTAGTGTCTGTTCCACGACCATATTAAGTCAACGAGATTAAATTACATTTTTTCAATTTTTTTTCTTTATTGTTTTTACTTGTTTCCCAAACACTATAATTATAGATTATACAAAGTAGCGTTAAATATTATCCTTAAATTGGAATACATATACAACATAAAGAGATCGGATATGTCAAAAGAACAACCACTTTTAAAAGAAATAATGATGGGGGATTTACCCCTTAAAAATAGGATGGTAATGGCTCCAATGACTCGTAACAGGGCTAATAATCCAGAAAATCGCGTCACTGAGCTTCAGGCTAAATATTATGGGCAGAGATCGTCTGCAGGGTTGATAATCACATGTGGTTCTCAAGTCTCGAAAGATGCTGTCGGTTACATTAACACTCCCGGTATCTATTCAGAGGCGCAAATTGATGGTTGGAAGTTAGTCACTGACGCTGTTCATAAAAATGAAGGAAAAATCTTTATCCAATTATGGCATGTTGGAAGAATGTCACATCCAGATCTTCACAATGGCGAACTGCCCCTAGCTCCATCTGCAATAAACCCTAAATCGAAATCATTCACTTCCGAGGGGTTTAAGGATACTGTTACTCCTAGGGCAATGACTCTTGATGACATCAAACAGACAATCCAAGATTTCAAGAATGCAGCTAGTAATGCCATGAAAGCGGGATTTGATGGTGTTGAGGTTCATTCCTCGAATGGGTATTTATTCCATCAATTTTTCGCAAGATGTTCTAATAATAGAACGGACGAGTATGGGGGATCAATTGAAAATCGCACTAAATTTCTATTTGAAGTCATCGATGCAATAAAGGGAGTTATGCCCGAGAATCGTATTGGAGTGAGGTTAAATCCCTCGTTTCATGAAATATTTGGAATTACAGTTGACGAAGAGACTATCCCTACATTCGAATATATAGTAAAAAAGCTGAACAATTATGATTTAGCATATTTACACCTATCCGAACCGTTCACAGATGTATCTGATGTGTCCTTTGCCGAAACCAAGATCGCAAAACATTTTAGACCGCTATATAAAGGCAACCTAATGATAAACAGCGAATTTACCCAAAGAAAAGGGAATAGAGTTTTGGAAGAGAATCTAGCCGATCTCGTCGCGTTTGGAAAACTTTTTATTTCTAATCCGGATCTCCCAAAAAGATTTGAGCTTAATAGTGATATAGCACGATGGGATAAGCAGACTTTTTACACTCCTGGTGAAAAAGGTTATACCGATTATCCATCATTACCATGAATAGCAGAAGCACAAAAATTGTAAATAACCTCAGTAAGGATGACAGAACAGTCTAAAACTAAGTCAAACGAGAAAATAAAAAAAAAATAAAGAAATCACTCATTCTCTGTTAAAATTTTGTTGAGAGTTTCTACCTGATGCCAAGATTGGACTCTGTCATAACCTTGGTGGTGCTTTTAGCGTGTGTTCCACGATCATATTAAGTCAACGCGATTAAATCATTTTCTTTTTTTTTTATTAGATATCATTGATATTTTATATCTAAATCCTAATAATTGTTTAAAAGGCATTTTTAGTA
>JAEOSY010000234.1 GCA_016840125.1 Candidatus Helarchaeota archaeon
CGAATTACGCGAGCCTGGGACCACCTACTTTCACTCTTTTTCAACCGATGAGCTTACTATTATGGGGAATCTAGTAATTGAAACAGGTGCTACCTTTGACTTTGAGGGTACGACGGGGACCGATTGTCAGATGTATGTCGGGGGAACTCTGAATGTAACTGGTACCATTATAATGGATGAGGCCTTGGATAAAATCACAGTAGATGGTGATTGGGATGATTCAGGTGGGATTTTTAAGGCAGATGCTGGACTTGTGACGCTGACTGGGATTTCTAGGAGTATCGCCACTGGCGCGAATAACTACTTCTATGATCTAGTTATTGATAGTAGTGCAAATATCACCGCTAATACCATAAATCCGATAATAATCAATGGTACTTTAACTGTGAATAGTTTAGGAAACATAAAAATTCCCCAAGGATATATTCTCTCATGTAAAAATGTTTCGATTTCTGGAACTCTTACCTTAGAAGCTGCATCCTCATTTAATTCAATTCTCTCCTTCACTAATGCTGCCACTCCTACACTTACAGTGAATCCGGGTGGTCGGCTCAATCTTCATGGCTACGATACTACCCATCGAGCTATCATTGAAGGTGATGCTGATAGTCGTGTAACATTGAATATTCAGGGTATCTTTGATGCTAATTACTATAAAATTGATTATCCCGATGAAAGTGGGCTTAACTTCGCTAATAATCCGATAATATTAAGCCTTGATAATGGTTTATTTGATCATCCTACCTTAAATGGTGTTCTCCTAAATCTAAGTGGAGTCACAAGTTTGCCCGATCAGATCTACGGTTGTATTTTTAATAATTCAGGCGTGACACCTCCAAATCCACCACCTTATAATGTGAAGAGCAATAATCAAACGGATTTGGTCGAATTCAGAGATTTTTCGGGGGATCTTGCATTAAACGAAATGATAGCCGAGCAGTTTGATGATGACATATATGATAAAATCAACTGGTTTGGAATATGTAAAATTAACCATCCAATGGACCTGAATATAACTCAAGGTACTCCGAATCTGAACATAACTTGGGTTATTCAAGATGGAGATAACATAACAGGGACATATACAGTGTATCGGAATGGTACACCAGTGACAGGACACAATGCCACGTCGTGGTTTAATAACACGGGTATTGATGTTAATATTGACACACTGAATTTCGGGTTATTCAATTATACCATTGTCTTTAATGATGGATTAAATTTCGATAATGACATGGTTTTCGTTACGGTCGAAATTTCGACACCCGCGGTCAAAATCATAGCTCCAATCAATGGAAGTCAATATGAAGAAAGAGAGTATCTGCAAATTTGTGCAAATGTGACTGATTTCAATAATATTACAACAGTTGAGTTGTATCGGAATACGACATATCTAGGCGACTTGCAATACAATGGATCGCTTTACATCTATAATTGGACAAATATTTTCGGATTTGCTGGAATCAACTACCTTCAAATTAGAGCGGTTAATCTATATGGAAAAATCAATGATACGGAGGTGGTCTGGGTAAATATTACCGCCTATATTCCACCCCCAGAACATGCCGACTTGTATAATGTGACCACCACGAACTCTACGGGGTCACCACAGGACAATTTCACCCGCGGGGAGCAAGTTATCTATGAAGTCACGATCCGCGGCGATTTAGGGAGCGGGAGTTATGTGGTGATGGCTCACACCGATGATCCCACTCTGAATGGATATCTTACTTACAATGAAACTGTGCAAGTACAAGCGGGGCTCGATACAGTTGTTAAATTCTACTTCGATATTCCCTCTGGAGCGACCGTACCGACCGGTACCTATAAAGTCTATCTAACGGTCTGGACTGAATGGCCGTATGCCGGTGGAATCTGTGTAGATTACATCATTGAAACATTTACAGTTAGCTGATCAAAAACTGAACCCCCTAATTCTCTTTTTCTTTTTTTCCTAGATTAATAAGAAATATAAATGAGATTACTCTCCTCAAGTTAAGGCATCTGTGAATACCCCCAATAAACCATATGAAGAGAGTGAGTTGAAGAATGCCACACGACGAATTTTATAAAAAAATCTCTGATGCAATTATTAATTTAAATGAAGATAAAGCCTTGGAACTAGCTAATAAAGCGATAACAGACAAACTAGATATTCTAGAGGTTGTTGAGAACGGATTTGGAGCTGGTATTCGTCACTTAGGTGAGTTATGGGACTCTGGCGAGTTCTATTTGCCTGAATTAATGTATGGGGCGAAAATCATCGAACAATCTATAGATATCTTACTTCCACACCTACAAGAAGGTCAGCAGCGCACTATCTTAGGGAAAGTAGCAATTGCGACCATTGAAAATGACATTCACTCTATTGGGAAGACTATCGTAGGTACTATGCTAAGCGCTTCTGGGTTTGAAGTGTATGATCTAGGTGCGGATGTTTCTGCTGAGAAAATCGTTGAAAATGCCATTGAAAAGGATGTAGATATCATCGGTGTCTCTGCCCTTCTCACAACGACGATGATCGGGCAAAAGAAAGTGATTGAGATTTTAAAGGAAAAGGGAAAACGCGACCAATTTAAAGTTATTCTAGGTGGCGCTCCCGTAACTGAGAAATGGACGCAAGACTGTGGCGCTGATGGATATGCCGCTAATGCTGTTGAGGCGGTAAAACTCGTTAAACGCCTTTTGGGATAATCACGCTGGAAATTGAAAATTCTCTAACTCTTTTTCTGCATGTTTCACTATCTTATCTAGTTTCTGAACAATCTCAGAGTTTAGTGGATCAGACCGGTGTGTTTTTAGGATCTCCTTAGCCTTTTCAATGACTTTCTCTCCATACTCCTTACTCCCACTCCTTCTCCATAAATCATACTTCTCTCGATTGATGTGCTTTGGCTTCCAATGCTCCTTACGGAAATATTTCAAGGTGTGCTTCTCGGAAAGGAACTCACCTCCGGGACCGATTTTCCTAATTACATCCACCGCAAGCGTATCTTCATTGATCTCGAAACCACGGAGGATGCGTTTAATATAACTCACCATTTCATCACACATTACAATAGCTGCTGGATTTCC
>JAEOSY010000235.1 GCA_016840125.1 Candidatus Helarchaeota archaeon
AAAATAGACGTGAATTTCGATTAAAGACAATTTTAAATCTAACGGGATATCAAATTATAATTCAATTAGAGAACATTTAGTTCATATCTAAGCAACCTCTATTATCACAATCTACAATCTTTAATTCCCATTCTTAATTGAGGGTTTTATATGCGCTTTTTAACTACTTTTTGTTAAAGAGAATCAAGTCGATGTTTATGATTCATAATTTTTATATCCTCAAACCAAACGGAATTTGTATTTTTCACGAGAAATATGGCAGTCTCGAAGAAGATCCACAGGCAATTGCAGGTTTTTTAACCGCGGTGTCAATGTTCGCAGAATCAGTAGTTGGAGAACCTATTAAAAATATAGAAACTAGTAACTACAAATTTATTTTCTATTCAGATAAAGGATATCTTTTTGTTGCTTTTGTAGATAAGTCAGATCCTTTTCATGCAGTTCAAAATTTCTTAAGACGCGCTGAACACCACTTGTATGACATTCATCCTGAATTGACGACTATCAAAGCTAAATCTGACCCCATCTTGTTGGACAACTTTAAAAACGAATTAGATTTTTTAATCAATTCTTTCCTCTAGTAGAGTCCCCATCTGTCCTACAGCAGAGTTAAGCTGCAAAAGCTTAACTCTCTGTTTCAACTCTCTTCAAAAAAAGATTTAAAGCGAATTTATAAACAACTCACTAAGTTAAGTGAGTATTTTGCTACTTTATTGGCAGATCTCCTAAAATATCGAAGATGATTTGGTACTATTAAAATAAACAATAGTATATTAGATATGTCTTCAGGTAACAAGAGTTTTTGAATGAAAACTTTTCGATTCGGGTAGGAGATCATGACTTCTTCGGCACTATCCGAATACATACTATTTTCATTGAAGATAGATGCCGCATTAGCCGCTAAATTATCAATTTCTATTGAGGGATCCTTTTGTTCGGATGCAAGAATAACTAATCCCTCTTGGGAGGCTATAAGACCCCCTAAAAAGCCGGATTTTTCGATTAAATGATTCAATTCTTGTTGTAGGACAACTACCTCTTGATCCATATAATTCACTCTCCATATACAAATCTATGTTAGGAGTGCATAGTTCATAATTGATCTTTGGAAACTCTATTTAAGCCCCTCATTTAATCCATCATAAGTTACATATTTTTCAGTAATATCACTTTTACAACACTTTAGTTATTTTATCACATAAATTATCAAACAATTCCCTCAAATATTAAAAGAATTAAGCTTATACTACTATATCACTTCTAAAACCTGGGTTCGAAAGTCGCCAGCTCCAATAATTAATAATTCTTAAGCTCGTCATCTAGATACGTGATAAATCTAACGAAAAGTCATCGATACTCCACCCTAATTGTTGTGGTGGGCTTTTATACTTTTTCTTACAGGGTGAAGTAAATACTCAAGAGGGATTCTGTGTCCACGGGTCTGCTTAATAATGTGAAGAATCACTTAGTAAAAATAAAAAAAATCGCGGGTGTCGAAAATATTGTACTTTCCCAACGAGATGGGGCACCTATTCAATCTGCTGGCGTTTGGTTATCAGCAAATGAAATTTTCGGAGTATGTTCTCTAACCGCAGCAATTTTCAATGTCGCTGAAGAGATCCATACAAGCTCTTTAAACCATATTTTAATTGATGGCGTAAAAGCTAAAATTTTAGTGGCACCTCTTTATAACATGAATGGAACCCTCCCACCTAGTCATCTACACTCGCCTCCTCAAGTTATTAGTCAAGGATTTCCTGATAACACTGAATATTTCATTGCAATTACAACGAAACCAAAAACAATTCTCGGCACAATCTTCATGAAACTGAAACAAATTTTACCTTCAATCAGAATGATGTTAGATAACTCTAATGAGGAATTTAAGCCGCCGTTAAGAAATTTTTCAGAAGATGAAGTGAACAATATATTCAATACCTTTTCAACTAAGGAACAAGGGGATGAAACTAGCTCGATAAGTTCGGGTTCTATGATGATCTCATCTGATTTGCGTGAGAAAATCGGCAGCGAGATGTTCCATTTCTCAAATAATGTGAAAGGAGTGCAGGTGGCCACTATTACTTTAAATGGTGGCTATGCTATCTGCGATTACTCTTTAGATCCCACAATTCAATCTAAAGGACCGATGAGTTCTACCCTTTTCGATGCCTCAAAACGAATTATCTACATGTTGAAAAAAACAGCTATCACCAGTGTTACATGCGAATGTAGGAGCTATTCTCATTTTATCTATCATTTAAATGAGGGGATTTTTAGTACCTACATCTCAAAAGGAAAAGTGCGGCTTGGGCTAATAAGAATGATGATTCCACAGTACGTGCGAAAAATAAACCAACACTTGATGGAAATCGAAAAATGTTCTGGACCGATCATCGATTATCAAGCCCTTTTAGAAGGGCTCAACATTTAGAGATAAAGTGGGTAATTAAGATGATTACGGATTTAGCCTCAAGAACGATTACAATAAAGGTTGTTTATTTTGGCTGTGCGATGTCTGGCAAAACAACCTCCTTAAAACGAATTTTCGAGAAAATGGGACATATTGAGGATTTAAGATCAATCGAAACCCAAGCAGGACGCACCTTATTTTTCGATTGGGGTTCGATTCTCTTTGAAAGTGGCGGTTGGAAAATAAAGGTTGATTTGTGGAGTGCAACTGGGCAGGATTTCTACGCTCAAACGCGCCCGACAATATTGACGGGGGCCGATGGGATCATATTTGTGGCAGACAGCCTTCCCACCCTAATCAAGGAGAATGAGGCTAGTTGGATCGAACTCATGTCATTGATCACCAACATCCAAAAAAAAGTCCCCGTTGTTATCTCCTTAAATAAAAGGGATAATCCCTTGGCAATTCCCATTAATGATTTTAAAAAGCGTTTAGCGCTCAGAGACTCGATAGATATTCTCGAAACAATTGCAACAACTGGAGTAAATGTGGATGTATGTCTAAAAAAAGTTTTACAAAAAATATTGCATCCATAAACAAATAGTGAATCTCAATATGGTGTATATCTATAACCAAAAATATAGTATTGTTATGAGATGACTCTAGCAGTTCAGACCGTTCCTAATAGCTTTTGTATGAACTTTTAGAGGATTTTATGGGGGCTTAAATAGGTTTTCATGAATTCTAAGAAAACGATAAGTCAAAATTTTTTGATGATGAATTATTATGTCTAATTCAGTTGATGTATTATTTTTAGTCCAACCTATGAGACCTATTCTCAGACCATTAGATCTGGTACATGTTTTCTATAACCATTCCCAAAATACGAAAGATATAGTCTCTGTACATCTAGGTCTATTATCAATGGCGAGCCACCTACGTTCCGAGGGGATTTCCTGTCAATATCACGATTTGGCTCATTTTAAGGGCGAAGGTACATTACATGATACTATTTCTGGATTACTAAACAAATATAATCCGAAAATCGTAGCGATGACTTCATACACCAGTAATTTCAATGCAGCGCTTGAGTCCATACAAATTATCAAATCCATAAATCCGAATGTACTTGTGTGTATTGGGGGTCCACACGTATCATTTTTGGATCGATATAGTATTGATGAGTCCAATAATATGATTGATATTATTGTTCGGGGTGAGGGGGAGCGCACAATGTTAGATATCACAAAAAAGTTCCTGAAAAATGGATCTATAGAATTGATTGAGGATAGCGTGCGTGGAATCACAACAAAAAATAAGCGTAATCCCGACCAGAAATTATTAACAAATAATGAACTCAGTCAAATTCCTCCAATTGCATTTGATCTTATCCCAAAGAGTGAAAGAAATAATTTTATCTATATTCCTCTTACTGCTACAAGAGGATGTGCGTATCATTGTACTTTTTGCACAAACCCCTTGTTTTGGCAACAAAAAGTGCGATTCAGACCTCCTGAAAACGTAATTGAAGAGGTCTTAATTGCTGAAGAGTTATTTCCAAAGAGGCTCATTGAATTTTCGGATACTATTTTACCGATTAACATGAGATATTTCGAAAAGTTAGTTGATTTATATATAAATTCGGCTACTACACCTATTAAAATGGCGTTAACCCGCGCAAATCTCACAGACGATAAACGACTCCGAATCATGAAGCGGTTAATCCAAGACGATGGGTATGTTTCAATTGGGGTGGAAAATGGAAATCCCAATATTTTAAAAATAATGGGAAAGCCAACATGGGAAGAACAATTAGATGCACTAAAAAAGTTGAAAAAATATAAGCTAAATTCAATTCCAACCTGGATGGTTGGTTTTTGTGGTGAGAATTTATCAACTAAAATTCAAAACTTAGAAAAGCTTGAATTTTTAAACAAAAAGGAACTTATTCAATCTGTAATTCTCAATATCTGGATTCCAATTCCTGGTTCCCTGCCATTTCAAAATCCCAAAAAGTTTGGCCTCAAAATTCATACCTACAATTGGGATTTCTATGACCGGGCTGTATATCCGCCCCCCTATTCTTTATTCGATCCGATTGATGGAAAGACGATCCTAACCAGCGCAGAAATATGGGCATATTATCTTTCGATGATTTCACTTCAAAACAGATGGACCTCTGCAAAGAAAAAATCAAAAGGAAAAAGAAAATTTAGATCTGATTTGATAAACAACATCATTGAAAACTTTGAAATCTTATTCTTTTCAACAGCAGGTGAAAATCATAATACTATTTATGAGGATCAATCTGGAAAACATCAAAAATTACTCAACATTTTTAATAACGGGTAGAATTCCAGAAAAAGTGTAAAACTTCTTTTCGGTTCCGTTTATATCACATGAATTTTTACTGGAAATACTTAACTATATCTTTTTATGATGTTCGCAAATGGACCTGAGAACTTTTTAAAAGGACTCAAATTTCCACATTTAAGTTGATTAGAAAGACCGGGAAAGCATGAATGAAAGGAATCCTCAACTTCATTTAAGAAATGGCGGATTTTTAAATCACTTTCTGAGCTATTAGTGAATAAAGCGAACGATAGAACTCCATTCCTCTTGAATGTAAACTTATGGTTTTCAGTCATTATCGTTTTAATAGATTCTCCGATAATCTCCTTTGAAACGAGTGATACAGCTGTGAGAACATTGGAAACTGCCTGCGGATCTTCGTTTAAGCTTCCTAATTGTTCGTGGTACAAACAAATCCCGTTTGATTGCATAACATAGAAATTAAAATGCAATAGTTTCACCTCTTTATTTTCATTCAAACTTATATCAATATACAATATAAAAGCCACAATAGGTAATGCGAATTAGAGGACTGGCGAAATTCGGTTAAGATCTAAATGGATCCAAGAAACTTCCTCCAATAATATTATTAATTCGTACAAGACCTGTATATACTTAACCGAAGTTCATGTTTTGGTCTTTTTTTCAATTAATTGTCCTTAGTCCTGAATGGCTCTTCAAAATGCACAAATGAAATTTAGGGCGCAATAGATAAGAACCGCATAAAAAATACATTGTTCGCTGTAATTAAATTCCAAAATCATTCCTTACTAAGCTAACGTATCAAATTTTAATTTCAAATTAAGCATTCTTCTCTTTTTCGAAAATGTCCAATTTTTAACAATTGCGATCCTTTTAAGCATTTTTGGGAACTAAGGTCTGATACTTTTCTATATCTAAAGTAGTTAGAAATGGAAAAGATTGAAATCTATAAAAAAAATGAGGTAAATAAAAGTGACGGCATTAATTTATTGGACGACCATCTCGGAATTTCTTGTTCATATTGGACTGCTCAGCTTGATCGTTGTCATTATGCTGCGGAAATGGCTCTCTGCCACACCTCGATATCTCTCCGATATACCCTTTGTCATTGCAGTTTCCTTCCTGTTCATCATGTATGATCGCGTTGACAGCACTCTGGGTCTCAGTGGAATCATGCCCGTGACGCAGGTGACATCGATTATTAGCATGTTTGGATTCTTAGCAATAGTGAGCTTAAACCTGGTAATCTTTTTGATCATTTGGATGCCTGACCGAAAGCGGTTGCGATCTACGTTTATTGTCAGCTGGATTGTTCTATGGACGCTTCTCATCGGCTTCTTCGGCTTAACCGGGAGTGCAGATTCGTTACATACCATCATCTTTATGATGTCAATTCCAGTTATGCTCTTGCTAACAGTAACATGGTATTTCTGCTATTTCCAAAAACGACTCTCGGTCATCAACCCCCTCTTAGTTGGGATCGGCTTTACCATCTTCTTTGTGTCAGTACTTCTGCGAGTCGTTGTATCGGCCGCGGGTGTACCTATTGGCTACGTCTTTACCGACCTACATTGGATTCCATTGTCCTTGGATATTGCTGCGTTCAGCGTGATGGTCTTAGGGTTTTCCAGAGAAATGAATTATTAATTCTCTAACTCCCTTTTTTTTTAATCCTTGAGAGAAAAAAGGATCTAACGTTATTTAATTCCCAATTTAGGAAAAAAAAGAAGAAATCTACTCTACTTTAGCTGGGCATTTATTTTTTTAATTAATTCCAGGTTGTAGAGGGCTTTGAATTTTTCATTTTCCCATCCCCGTATTAACCGATTTTCTAATTGTTTCATGCCTAACTGTTTTAGAGTTTTACAAATTCGTTCAATATTCGGCTTTTCTTTCAAAATTTCTTCGATTGCTGACGCCTTTTGCACTAAACCCGAACGGATACGGTAGGACCACATTTTCCTCTTCTGATTATATGTGGTAATGGCATTAACTAGACCCCCAATTTTACAATCAGTCCCCACTAATTCACCCGTAAATAAGTCCTTAGGTGGTTGCCAGCCATATCCTTCTAATAACTGTAATTGGTCTTGTTTTGATGAGATCTCTATTGCAGTAAGTCCAATATCATAGAAGTTTTTATTATTAAAAGCTTTAATTTCCTCCGAATTCAGGCCATACCGGAAAAATAATTCATTTGCTAGCCCCATTAACTCTACTTTCAATAATAGAAATTCTTCTTTTCTTGAAAATCGTTGCAGTAGATTCAGGCAATCATCGATCGTCCCTTGATATTGATTCCAACGCTTTTTTAAAGAGGGGAGGGTATAGAGAAAGGGATTAACTAGTTTTGTATTGCGACTCTTCTCAATATTAAATCCTGCTTGGATTTCCCAGAGGTCTAATCCTGTTATCACTATTGGAATGTTATAATTCATCAGAAATCGGCTTAACATAGGAACATGAACAAGTCCACCGCAGAGTTTACATTGTATCCCTCCAGTAGACAGTGTAGATATACCAAATCGAAATAGACGATTTAACAGTAGCGTTGGAGCTCTGATGAAAATGTGATCAACGCCTAGTTGGTCAGTCAACCTGTTAATATTCTCCTTTACTCCATCATAAAAATTTCCTTTATCTGTTGTAAAGGCGAGAACATTTAAATCATATTTTTCTCTTGCCAGAATCAGCGCAGCGGAACTATCCTTTCCTCCACTTAAAGATACTAATGCGTCATATTCGTAGTTCTCTTTTTTAACCTTCTCAAATATTTTTGGTAATTGTTCTTTAGCTTCCCTACGGAACTTCAAAAATTCTTTCGAACTCTTCTCCCATTCGATGCACTGATTGCACGTCCCATCAGTGGTGATTCTGATAGGTTTCTGAAGGAGTGTATCGAATGTTTCGACATTTAAACATCGCTTACATTCACTTGCCATTTTTTTTCATGCCCTAGAGTTTATCACCTTGTGGTGAAAAACTGCTTAAAAGCTCCCCAAAAACACCAAAGTTGACTAAAGTCTTCGACACTTCTTTTCCGCATTTTGATGCGGAGCTTATAAAACAATTTAGGTACATGGATTTGAAAACTGGATGAAGTGATTTAGAGTGTTAATTGATTTTGGTCAAAGAACCGTGCAAAGTAAAATTGTTTTTTATGGATGCGCCATGTCTGGGAAGTCAACAGCTCTTAAAGGGCTTCATAGCCAATTAAATGGGAAAGAACCGTTGGTTTCAATTGAAACTAGCCATTCAAACAACAGTCGAACGCTTTTTTATGATTATGGATCACTTGATTTAACATTTGGTACATGGAAACTAAAACTTAACTTCTGGACTGCAACTGGGCAAGATTTTTACTGTGCCACAAGATCCACTGTCCTCCAGGGAGCTGATGGCATCATTTTCGTCGCAGATTCTCAAGATAGCTTAATAGACGATAATATTAAGAGCTGGAATGAGTTGAAATCATTCTTCAGCTCGCGTTTGGAGTCTATTATTCCTGTTATAGTTTGTTTAAATAAGCGAGATCTCCCTGAATTAGTAACAGGGGCTTATGTACGAACAACACTCGAGCTGCTGTCAAATACTCCAATTTATGAGACAATCGCAACTAAAAGTGAAAATATATATCCAGCGTTCAGAAATCTACTTGAACGCATATTTCAAATCCATAAGGCAGCAAAAACTTCTATAATGAACCAACTTAAAGATCGTACAGATGCTAATTGAATCATCATTGATGATTATTTTTATTAGATGAAGTTTTAAGCACTTTTTTAATAGGAGATGTAAATGGTTAAGTCTGATGAAAAATTTCATCGTTTATCTCAGTTGAAAAAGCGCGAATCTCTTTCTAAAGATACCAAACGTTTCTCCACTCATAAAATCCGGATATGTCAGACCGAATTAGAAGAAATTATTGACGAAAAAAACTTTTATAGTGGTGGAATTATACAAGATGACCAGGTTTTGGTTCTTTCAAAGACACAGGACCCCCGAGTTAGCCTCTTAACTTTTGCAGAAGATATTAAAACAACTTTTAAAGCATACGAAAAAAAGAACAAGGAATTAGGGGGGTGTTCCGATATACTTTTAACCTTTCCGCAAAGATCCATTTTAATTCGTAAATTAAATGATCTAAGTAATTCTAAAACTCCCCATGTAAATCAATTTTGGATAGTGATTACTTTAAACCCTTCAAAACGAAATTTTAAGGAAAAAATTAATCAGTTATCTAGAAATATCTGCGAAACTCTTTTTATCACTTAAAACCACTAATCAGATAGAAGTTATATTAATTTTATATTTGAATAAAGCGGATCTTATATGGATTTTTAGATGACGTTATGATATGGTAGAGCTAACTCTTGAAAAAGCAATCCTGATTGCTATAAGCCTTACAATTGCGGTTATGGTTGGGCTTCAACTAATTCTTCCTTTAATTGAATGGATAAAAACTTTAGTTAATTAAGAGTCAATCTCCATCCATAATCGTTGGAATCCCTTAATCACAGGTTTTAAATCAGTTACACTTTCGTTCAGCATATTTCTCAGAAGGATTTTAATTTTCTCAACCTCCGATGTGAATCGTGATTCGTTCACAAACTCTCCCCGTAAGTTATTAATCTCCTTTATTGTCATGGATTTCTTGTAAAGGTCGCGAGGTGTTTGATAGATATCGATTAACTGGTCCTTTTCCGCATCACGAATGAAAATATCATGGTAAGTTACATTAATTTTTTCAGTGGTGCCAGGATTTACTGGTATCTCGTCCATTATTTCGGTTATACGCGTAATCCGCCTGAGAGTCTTTCCTTTACGCTTTATTTTTTTCATATGGATAATTA
The DNA here is from genome assembly GCA_016840125.1 of Candidatus Helarchaeota archaeon. The sequence continues at coordinate 9,598 of JAEOSY010000235.1, forward strand.
TATCCAAGTTCTTAATAAGCACTGGCGGAATTGCATCATCATACACAAAACGTTCTACAATCAACTCCGGGGACGTTCCATGAGCTGTTGCGAGACAACGCCCCAAGCCTACTTTCAGGAGATAGAAAAAGGCTTTAACAGCATCGGATTTAATCAACTCCCCAATAAAAATACTATCCGGTGTTCGGTGGAGACTTTCCTTTACTTGATACGCTTTGGATGAAAAATATTCTGCAGCTTCTACATCGGGACTCACCTGAAAGCGAGATTGTCGGCATTCAAAGGCGGATTGGTCGATACTTTCAATTACATCTTCAATATAGACCTTTCTCCACGTTTTATCTCCAAGCATATCCAGACTATTTATGAGTGTAGTTTTCCCACTACCTGGTTCCCCAATAACGAGTATGCACCGCCCATGAAACCAGCAAAAAAGTAAATAAGCTGCAGCTTCAATTGTCATTGTTTTATTAGCGATTAAATCCGTAATTGTTAGCACTTTCTTATGTAATTTGCGTATTCTCATCTGAAAGCCATCTACAGCCAACGAAGCTATCTCCAAAGTAGTTCTCACATGGAAGTAATCAGTTATTATCTCTGTTTTAAGAAAGGGGTGTGATTCATCAAGTAGCTGTTCTGCTTCGATCCGTACAGTCGTTTTCCAATTTTCAACCTCAGTTGATGTGAGGGAAATCGTCGTTTGACACCGCCCAAATCGCCGGTGATCAATGTAATATTTCGATCTCAGGGCGTCCAGGTAGATTTCCTCGATCTCATCATCAAGTAATAAGGCCATGACAGGATTCATCCTTGTTATTTCGAACGAGATTAATTCAGCAAGGTAAGAAATAAGTTGACTGGATAATGATGAATATTGCTGGCGAATTAATTGCATCGCTAGTTTCTTCTCCGAACGAAGTACCTCCCTCAATTTCATTAACCGTTCTGGATCGAAAATGGAATCGAGTTTAGAGCGCGTGGTTTTGATAGTTTTCGTAAAAATTTCTGCTAGAGCCGGATCTTCAAGAATGGTGGAAACTTTGTAAATAAATTCCTGAGAATCACGCCTCTTTTCAATCAAGATGTTATATGCATGGACTTGGTAAGAAGTATGACGTTCTGTTAGCTTAGGGGGCTGTGATGTAATGTCATCTACACCCATATCCCCAAGAATTATGGAGTAAATTTCTGAAAGTCCCTTGCCGCCAATATTTAACTCATGGTATTTCTTTATGATTGCACTTCTCTCAAGTATCGACCGACATTTATTTAAAAATTGTAGGTAATGGGCAGAGCATTTCTGGCATTCTTCTTTTTTGAATAGATTCTGAGTGATCATTCGTATTTCTTGACTGATTTCTTGATAAGCTTTTATCAAATCGGTAAATATCAACCCTTCGCTATATCTATTCCCTATAATTCGCTCCCAAAAATGATTTTGCTTCGTCTTACACCTTTTATCTTCGGTACAAGCCCCTCTTTCTTGAAAAGAAGTATCTTTAAATTTTAAAAGAATCTCAGTTAAATGGCGCGAATAATCTTTAAAATATGTTAATTGGTCCTTTGTCAGCTTATTTCTTCCTTCTTTGGTATTAAAAATGATCTCCGTTACATCCAGATTATTTTGAATTACTTTAATGATATTTTTAAAACATATTTGATTCAAAAAATTATTTTTTTGACCATTGGAAGTGGAAATACACTTTTCACAATCAAATTCAACAAATTTAGAGGGTTTATTATAGGTTGGATTGAATTCCTCCTTAGTTGAATGAGTACAATCTATAGTTTCCAGATAATACAGGATTTTTCGCCTTCCTTTATCATATGTATGCTTAAAAATATTTAAGCCCCCTCTGATTGAAAGCGGAGGTTAAATACTTTTTTTTATACATTTGTAAAGTTTAATCGCATTAAGAGAGAATTTGAAGTTAGAATTTCTCTTGAATAGGCATTTCAAACTTTGAGGTGTAAAAAAATATCCGCACTGCTATCTATCATTGTCTTGACGGTTTGGGGGTTGGCACTTTTCTATCTAGCCTTCGCAGATGAATGGGTCTCATTTTTTATTATTGCCTCTGCGTTTATACTTAGTTTATTCTTCATCAACGATGTTCTTTTTTTTCTCTCATGGGCACCAGGAGTCCAAGACTTAATCATTATTCTTGGGTTCGTTATCGGCAGTCTAATTATGGTCCGGTTTTTGACCTTAATCAACACCTAGAGGGAATACATGAGATGAAAAAATATCGGACTGGCAAGCGAGGGATGGACTAAAATGGTAGTAGTTCGGGATGGATTTTATGTAAAATATTGTAAATTTTTTCAATTTAGTGGATTACTTAAAAAGCTAGGTCAGAAGATTTTAAGTAAAAAGCTTTCTGGAATTGCAGATTACCTCAATAGAAGCTACGCGCTTTTACCAATGGAGATTATTGCTGCTTGTATGGGGACTTTTCTTTTAACTTTCATTCCGCTCATGATCATACTTCTTCAAGTCCATCTCATACTAGGACTGATTATTCCCATTTTTGTAAGTTATTTAACAGCCTATACTGTTTTTAATTATCCCATAGCAAAATATAATCAAATACAACGTATTCTTTTGCAGTATAGCGATCTGGCGTTTCAAGATCTGTCTTTGATCTTAAATACCACAAATTCTATTTTTGATGCTGTCCAATTTCTATCAAAAGCGCGATATCCTGTTCTTTCTGAGAAATTCAGTGATATTCTCTTCGAAATAACATTCAATCGTAAATCTCCTGAATTTTTAATCAATCAATTTCTCTATGAGTTGCCTTCTGGGGAATTAAAGGAACGTTTATTAACGATTATGGCTACAAACTTTCAGCCTGACAAGCTCCTGAACCAAATGGAAAATATAGCGGGTGAGAAAAGGTTGGAATACTCAATAGCTACTGAGCAACTAGAAAATAAGCTACTTATTTTAATGGCAATCTGTTTGTTTCTTCCTATGGTTTTTGGCTTATTCCTTTCGTTCCTGGGTACTACTGGAAACTACCTCTGTTTGATAATTTTTCCTCTATTTATAATATCAATACATAAATTAAGAGATCGAACCATGAAAAACCAGTTTGAATTATTTGGCGAAGAGAGTGTGTTAGAACACGAGGAGCTAGGTGGAAGGGATTCTGAGATGTTAGAGTTCTTGAATTTTTTAACCTACTTTGGAAATGAATTGAAGCGTAAGGTACCTCCGGAAATTGCCCTGCTGAAAGCGTATACCGCTTATAAAGGCCACCTATCTCAATTAATTAAGCAAAGCAGTATCGAGATTTTTTGTGGGGGGAGTTCATTTGAAGAGGGTTGGAGCCAGTTGAAGGAGGGCCTTACTAGTTCTCAAGTTCATTTCCTCATGAACCTAATAAGTAGAATGGTAGAAAAGAGTTCCAGTGAGGCAGGGGAACGTGTTATTTCAACTCTCCATCAAATGAAAGTGAATCGGGAATTGATTAGGGAACGTGAGAGCGTTATAAAAGCTCAGCAATTTAAAATAAAATTTCTAATTTTTATTATGGCAGGGGTCATAGGATTAATTGCGGGACTAACACCAATGCTGATTCAAATGAGTTCTTTAATTTCTTTCCCTGAAAACGGAGTAGAGGTTCGATTCTTGGATTCTTTTCCTATAACGCTGAGTTTATGCCTCATGGTGGTTTACTCGGGGCTCTTTTTGGCGAAATTGGTTAAAATTCAGAGACCTGCCCGATTTTCGCTTTGGGCCTTACTAATTTTTATCATCCTTTGTTTTATATCCAGTTCCTTGTTAGGTTAACCCCTCCCTTTATTCTCATCAGATTTGATGGGGCTTATATGTGTTTTTTATTGTGTATAATTGAAGTGTTGATAAATATGGGATTCTATATTCCATCTGCAAGAACGTGAGGTAGTAATGAATTATTTTGTAAGAAAGTCTGATGAGTTTTCCCTATCAAGGGTGAACTTAAGGCAATTTTCGCCTATTATGGAAGAAGGTATTTTGATTGCTGTTGCTATCGTTGTGATTCTCGGAGTAATTGGACTCATCTTCGCCGTATTTAGTTGGCTAGATAGCTCTAGTACTCTTTGGAATCAATTTTAATCCCAGAATAAGGTGATTTTATGAGTAAGTTGGAAGTGATTTTGAAATGTTTAGTCTTATTATGGTAAATGGAAGCGGTTTGAGCGTTATTTTATTCTTTTTTCTGTATTACATCTTTACTAATCCGAATATAGATTCTAATTGGGCTCGTATAGAGTTAAAGCATGAAAATAAGTACGATTCAAACAATACAATGTTTTATACACCAATTATGGAGAATGCCCTAACATTAGTAATAGGAATTGGAATTGTGGTAGCGTTAATTTTTCTAATTGTCATGCTTATTGATTGGATCACCGACGGCGTTATGGATATTTTCAGTATGTTTTCAGAAGAAGTCTAAAGGTGAGGAAAAATCCATTGAAAGATTTCTTTAAAGAATATCACTTGTATACTCAAAAGCCCAAGTATTCACCATTTTTCATAAAATTGTTTTGGATTCTTGTAATTGAGATATGTATAATTGCGGGATGTGTTACTGCGGAAATTTTGGGTCGAATCCTTAACCCAGTCGCGGTATACCATGGTCCAGATTTTTGGATTTTTTATATAGCGATGCAGTTTATCCTTTTCTTCTATTTTTTAACGGAGGGTGAATCCGGAAAATTTTTCCTTTCTCTAGACATGATCCATCATAATATGGTTGTAATACCGGCGAGAAAACAAAAAAAACTCAAGGGAATTGCTATTTTTCAAATAGATCACATTCCAAAAACGATTGTAGTGAAAGAAGATCGAATTAGAAAAAAAACGATTGAGAAATTGGTAATTCCAGGGACTTTTCAATATATTCATGACCATCTCACGCTTCTTGCAGGGGTAATCCCGAATATCTCTTTTGAAATTCGAATTAAATCCAATGATATCAAACTACGGATTTATATCTCGCAGATATCAAAAGATTTGGATAGTCTGGCTGAAAAGATTGAGTCACTTAAGAATTTCACATCTATTATTTTTCAGACGGTTTTTCCTGGAATCAAATTTCAAATTCTTCGAGGAAAGGCGTTATTAGATGCATGGGCTGGAATTTTAGGTGGTTATGTTGATTACAGCTGTAAAATTAAAAATAACGTAGTGGTAATTAATCGTGGGGATCAAAATAAATATTTAGCAGTATTGAAGATGGTTAAGCCTCCTAAATTTCTTAATGTCGAATCTAATTACCAAGATACTCAGATTGGAGAATTTATCAGACATATACTAGGATTGAAACTTGATTGCAACTATGTCGTATCCGCAGAATCATCTAAAATTCACACCTTCTCAAGGATTCCCCAACTTGAGGATGATCTCAACCTTAATCCATTTAATGAGAAAAATGTTCAGAAATCACTTCAATATATTCGCCATTCAGAAGTAACCGGGGGTTGGAATACTTCATGTTATGTTGTCATTCGTTCTAATAATCGTTATAATCTCGAAAATGATATATCAAGAACACAATCAATTGTCTCTAACCATTTTAATATTGAACTCTCGCTAGTGGATTCCAAAGCTCTTAAGAGAGAAGTTTCGCGGATTTTAGAGAGGGCCCCGTTACATGAATGGATCCCCCTAACCAGCGAAAGTTTCGCGGTTCTATTCCACCTACCACAAAAGAATTTAACCAACTTTTCAGGATCTGAAGTACCAACATTTGATGTTCCTCCTGAGTTGGAAGTGCAATCAGGTATTCCGGTAGGAAACATTCTCCTAAATGATCAGAGCCTCTATCCTCTACATCTAAGTCTCGAAGATCTTCAAATGCCTCTTTTGATAACTGGGGGTAAGGGAATGGGTAAATCAACACTAACTCTATACATATTAAACAGAATCGTCAAGGAATATCCCGAGGTGAATTGGTGCATTTTTGATTCCCATAACAAATTTTTACAATTAAAAGATATCTCACCTGATGACGTGAAGGTAATTGATGTTCTTTCACCATCAAGTTCGACCTCAATAAATTTATTTGACCCACTTCAAGCTAACACAAATGAACATGCTCGTAAGCTCTTGAAAATACTCGAAGAAACTTTTCCTGAGCCATTTACGGAGCAAATACATCAAATCTGTCTGGATGCCCTAAAAAGGGTAGTCAAAAATGTAAGAGCACGGAATCTTGAAAATTTTCTTATGGAATTGAACTGTTGTATGGCTCAGATAAAGGGTGAGAACAGGATATCTGTAGCAATTGAGACTTTGATTAAACAATTGAGTGACTTGAGAGGATCTATAATAGATAGGGAAAAAATACACTTCAATTTCGATGATTTACTCCTCCAGAAAACAATTTTAAATTTCAATTCTCCTACAGATAATGTTACAAAAAATGAAAAACGGCTCCTCCTGAATATTATCTTGAAGCATTTCATAGATCACATCTTATGCAAGGAATTTTCGAGTTCACTACGGTTTATTCTTGTTATTGAAGACGCCCACCTCATAGGGAGCTCGCTCCTCCGCGAAGTTCCAGAGACCAGCTTTATAAGCGATATTCCGCGTTTATTGGCGAAACATGGGGTTGGTCTCATCTCCATCACAGCTTACCCTGAACGTTCTCTTAGCTTAGTTGAGAACTCGGAAGCGAAGTTTGTTTTTCGAGTTCCATATTCATCCAAAATAATATCTGTCAATGATATACAGGAACAATATATACAAAACTTACCAAAACGGGAAGCAGTAGTTTCCTTACCCCGCTATCCCTTGCCATTTCGAATTTATACAAAATATAAAAATCAGGTGAAAGGATTGTCTTAATTATTTCTTTTCTAAAAAAATAAAGAATACTTTTATAAAACTCCCAAAAGAGAATAGAAACTAATCCGATTTGATAACTAATAAATAGCTTTAGTTTGAAAATATCTAATAATGTAAAATTGAAGTGATCTAAATGCCCAAAGATAAACATTTTGAATATAAACTCCCTCCAATTCTCGAGCAATTGGATGAAACTGAAATTCTTAGCCAAATTCCTGAAATTACTCTGCCAAAGTGCTTTTTCGACGAACTCGCTGTGGGTGATAAAAGTACATTACATTTAGTAGTCACGAGAAAAATTATTCTCCTCTACTCTATGATTTCGAATGATTACAATCCTATTCACGTTAATCTTGATTATGGTAAAAACACGTTCTTCAAAACAAACATCGCACAAGGAATCCTCGTCTTGAGTTTCTGCTCTGGTGTGGTGGGCTCCCACCTCGTAGGAGAAGGAGTAGCTCTGATGGGATTTAAAAATACAACATTCCATAATGCAGTAGGAATTGATGATGTAATTAGTGTCAGCGCTGAGATAATCAAGAAATATTCCCAAGAGATCGGAAAGAAAGAACGCTACTTTGTTGATATCAAAATCCAAGTCCTTCTCGATGAATCCCGAAAAATTGCTTGTGAAGGCGTTGCGACCGTAGCTGTGTTTAATAAATCGCATCCGTAATGGTTACTTCATTCCGGAATGGTGACTTCAATGCTTAACTTTGATGCGGACTTTTACGATTTAAAATCAGATGTGCAATATAAACTGGGTTTAAAAACTATTAAGGAATTCGATGTCCAAAATGGGGAGTCTATCCTTGATATTGGATGTGGAACTGGACGGTTGACAATTGAACTTGCCAAAAAAAATCCTTCAGGCATAATAATCGGGCTGGATCCTAATCCTGATATGATAGACAAAGCAAAGGAAAATATCGCAAGGAGTGGTCTTACAAATATTCATTTAATTACGAATAGCATCCTTGATTACGAACCAGAGATCCAATTTCATGGCATTTTTAGTAACTCTGCGCTCCATTGGATTAAAGAGACTCGCAAGTTATATCAAAAAATTTACGCTCTTTTACAACCAAGCGGGAGGCTTGTAGCCCAAACCCCTACCATAGGCGGTTATAGTGACCTAGCAACCCTCTTTATGCTACCCATCCAGCCATTAAATCTATCTAATTACTATAAGAATTGGAATTATCCAATAAAACTGGTTAAACCCCATAGTCTTCAAAAGCTTCTCACTACCATTGGGTATCAAGATATCCGAATTTGGACCGAAAATCACGAAGTGGATTTTAAAACCCCTGAAGATTTGTTTAATTTTTTAAAAGCCGCCGCACTCGTTCCAATCCTTTCTCAATTACCTCCCGAAAAAAAAGAAACGTACTTAAATTACTTATTATCTATATTTCAAACGAGAGAAGAACTGAGTTTGCATCTCACTATGAAGCGATTATTTGTAAAAATTAAAAAAGACTCTTGCTGATTGCATGGTTCTTGGGAAAATTCTATCACACATCCGTCCTAAGTTGAGCCTAATATTCGAAGTTACGAATGCGTGTAACCTGCGATGCCCTTTTTGTTACGTGATTCGAGAAGAACGCTTAAAACAAGAACACATTCCATTAGATAAATATGAACGCATTTTGAAAATATACAGACCCTTATACCTGCAAATGACCGGCGGTGAAGCAACAGTGCATCCGAACTTCATAGAGATGCTGAGGATTGCATCCAAGTATGTATTAGAGATGCAGGTGTCCAGTAATGGTGTGATATTAAATAAGTATATTGATCAGCTTCTGGAATTACCCAAAACCCCCGCAATCGGCATCTCATTAGACGCCCCAAGCGAACTGCACGATCAGATTCGGAATCGGAAGGGGCTTTTTCGCCACGTTTTAAAAAACATCAAGCTGCTAAAGAAGCATAAAATTCCCCATGCATTGGCTATGACTGTTTTTGGGAAAAATGATATCCCCAATTTACCTGAAGGGAATCTCCATCTCGTGGAAGATATGATTTCTTTCTGTGAAAAGTTGCGGATATCTGTGAATATTCAACCTTTCTCGCCTGCTAAAAAAGAAACTCGCATCGCCCTTGGCAAAACGTTGCTGAAATCAAAAAGTCACTTCCTCATTAACTCTAACCCATATCGGAAACTATTAATTTCCGGTAATTGGTTTGCGACTGGTATAAAAAACGAGTGTCGATATAATTGGACCAATATCTCTATAAATTCAAGGGGCTTCCAACTTCCTACTCAACCAGATAACTGTTATTTTTGTGATAACTGCTCCAAATGCTATTACAGCTGCGTCTGGGAACCCAGCCTGATCACTTCGCGCCACTTTCTCCCCACCGTCCGCAGCTTTCTGAAACAAGGGCTATCCTTGAACATTCTCTAGTATATATACCCAACTCCCACAAAAAGTAAATATATAGTTTATAGTGAAAGCATAGACTAATTGTAGTAGATCGCCTTTCTGGTGAGTGGAGCCAATAAACCTCTTAGCCGTCCTAAAAAAATTCTTTCTTTTGTTCATGTTGCTTGGATCTGCATTGCTAATGGGCTTCATATTTATTTTTTTCCCGCCTTTTCCCCCGCCCCCAGATACAGATGCGCCTGGTCAGGTGCAGAACCTCCATATAACAGCTTGGCCATGGGGTAATACGTTAAACCTAACTTGGGATGCGAATACTGAATCGGATTTGGACCATTATAACATTTACCGAAGTACCACACCGAGTTTCACTCCGGGTCCTGCTAATTTAATCGTCGCCCTCGTCGAAAATCACTATTCTGATACGGGATTAATCGATGGGCAGTTTTATTACTATAGGGTAACCGCGGTGGATGCAAATTCGAACGAAGGGCCTCCCTCTAATGAAGGAAGTGAGCGCCCTCAGGATTCGGCAGCTCCTACGAAAGTGACTGGGGTAATCGTCACCGTCGTTCCCACTGGAAATACGCTCAATATCAGCTGGGACACAAACACCGCCCCCGATCTCGTCGAATATGGACTTTATCGCAGCATTGTACCCGGATTTACTGTAGATCTCTTCAATCCTGATGTACGAGTCTCGACTAATCATTATCTTGATACCAGTCTAACTGATGACACGCCCTATTATTATCGGATCGCTGCGATAGATGAAGTACCCAACTATGGAACTCCTTCAGATCAGGCAAATGGAACCCCTCAGGATACTCTTCCACCGGGGCAGGTTTCGGGTGTGACCATTACTAATCCACAAACCGGAAATCAACTCGACCTCTCTTGGGATGCGAGTTCCGACCCAGATGTTGTGGGATATAATGTTTATAGGGGTTCTTTCCCTAATTTCACCATTCACCCCGTCTATTTGGTGGGAATTACCCCTTCAACCAGTCATCAGGATACAGGTCTAATCGATGGAAATCCGTATTATTATAAAGTGACCGCCTACGACGAAGTTCCGAATGAAGGGCCCCCTTCCATAGAAATTTCTGGGGTTTCAACTAATTCCATTCCTCCGAATAAAGTTACAGGGCTGACAATATCTGTAATTCCAGAAGGAAATTCGCTATATCTTGCTTGGACTGCTTGCCCTGCCGTTGATTTTGATCACTACCGCATTTATCGTAGTGTTAACTCGGGCTTCATTCCAAATAGTTCAACTCTGATAGCCACGCCCTCCACCAATTACTACCAAGATATTGGCTTGACAGATAATCTCCCCTATTATTATCGAGTCTCATCTGTGGATTGGGTTCCAAATGAAGGTGAGCCCTCCGATCAAGCAAACGAAACTCCTCATGATTCAGAACCTCCTGCAAAGGTCGTTGGTGTCTCACCAAGTATCCTTCCAAATGGGTCCCTCTCTCTTTCATGGACCGCCAATACCGAACCTGATTTAGCAAATTATAAAGTCTATCGTAGTAATATTTCGGGTTTTACACCGGGGCCCGCTTCGTTAATTGCAACTCCCTTATCCAATTCTTATGTAGACAATCCAACTGATCCTTATTATTACAAAGTTTCTGCGGTAGATGAGGTACCCAACGAAGGCACCCCTTCTGATGAATTTGGATCTCCTCCCGATACGACACCCCCTCCCAAAGTCACTGGGGTGGTCGTCACGGTTATCCCTACAGGAAATACCCTAAACCTGACGTGGAGCCCCAGTGCAGCTCCTGACCTCATCAATTATAAAGTATACCGAAGTACCACTATCGGCTTTATCCCCAGTGGAGGGAATCTCATTGCCAGTCCGTTGACTAGCCAATATCTGGATTCAGGCTTGACTGATGATACCACATACTACTATCGTATCTCCGCCGTGGATGAAGTCCCGAATGAGGGCACCTATTCAGACGAGGCGAGTGGCACCCCATCAGACACTCAACCACCGGGCCAAGTATTATGGACATTTATTACTCCAATCGCTACGGGTAATGGTATTTCACTCGGTTGGAATCCAAAATTAGATCTTGATCTCGCAGGCTATCGACTTTATCGAAGCACTGTATTTACAGGTCCATATTCATTTTTAGTAGATGTCATAGGTCAAGAGAGTTATGACGATACTGGTTTAATTGATGGAATAACGTATTATTATAAAATTTCAGCCTATGATGAAGTTCCGAACTATGGTATTAATTCATCGGTTCAATCAGCAACCCCTCAAGACACAATCCCCCCCGCAAAAGTAACCGGTGTGGCAATTACAGTGGTACCTGCAGGGAATGCGCTGAATTTGACTTGGACTGCAAGTGCAGCAACAGATCTGGCGAATTATAAAATCTTTCGCAGCACAACCTCCGGGTTCACCCCCGGTGGAGGGAATCTCATTGCCAGTCCGTTGACTAGCCAATATCTGGATTCAGGCTTGACTGATGGTACCACATACTACTATCGCATCTCCGCGGTGGATGAGGTCCCGAATGAGGGGACTTACTCAGATGAAGCAAGTGGCACTCCCCAAGACCCATTATCTCCTGCAAAGGTTGTAGGGGTTTCAGTCGCAGTAGCACCGGCAGGAAATGCCCTCTCCCTCTCATGGACTGCCAATACTGAGCCCGACCTGACCAACTACAAGGTTTATCGCAGTACCACCCCTGGTTTCACACCTGGCCCCCCTAATTTAGTTGGAACGCCTGGCTCGAATAGCTACTCCGATTCTGCCCTGACAGATGATGTCATTTACTATTATAGAATAACAGCAGTCGATGAAGTGCCGAATGAGGGAATGGCTTCCGATGAGGTCAACGGGACCCCTCACGATTCCGAGGCGCCCGCAAAGGTATTAGGTGTTTCAATTTCTGTGATCACAACCGGAAATCAGTTAAACTTGACGTGGACGGCAAGCGCAGCAACAGATCTGGCGAATTACAAAGTCTATCGCAGCACTACGCCTGTCTTTACTCCTAATGGTACGAATCTCATAGCAAGTCCCGCGACTAATCAGTACTTGGATTCAGGTTTAATAGATGGTATATCGTACTACTATCGCATCTCCGCGGTGGATGAGGTTCCGAACGAAGGAACTTACTCCGACGAATCAAGTTGTAATCCTTGTGATACCGTCGCCCCCGATCAAGTAACAGGATTAGGTATCTCCGTGGTTCCTGAAGGGAACGCGGTTTCCCTTTCTTGGGATGCTAGTACAGCTCCCGATTTCGTTGAATACTGGGTATATCGCAGCACCACCAGTGGCGGACCTTATACGAATATTGTGAATCGTACTACCAACTCCTATACGGATTCGGGCCGCACTGATGGCACCACATATTATTATATTGTATTAGCAGTGGATGAAGTCCCAAATGAAGGTGACGCTTCGGATGAAGCCAGCGGTATCCCTGCGGATTCTGTAGCTCCAAGTAAGGTAACAGGCGTTATTTATAACTCCGTTCCCACTGGTAATGCCATAAATATCACATGGACGGCAAACCCAGCGACTGATTTGGATCATTACAATATATATCGAAGTACAGTACCTGGATTCACCCCCCAACTATCGAATCTAGTTGCCAGTCCAAGTACTAATAACTATTTAGATACTAACCTGACAGACGGGATCCTATACTATTATCGAATATCGGCATTGGATGAAGTTCCAAATGAAGGGACTTACTCTGATGAAGCTACGGGGGTTCCTCTGGATACCACCCCGCCCCCTCAGGTTATTGGGGTAAATAAAATAATGCTTCCCACAGGGAATGCTATAAATTTACAGTGGACTGATCTCAGTGGAAGTACACCTGATCTTGAGGGATACAGAATTTATCGAAGCACGACGTCTGGATTCACCCCTGGCCCTTCATACTATATAGGAAATACAACAAACAACTATTACAATGATACAGGATTAGTAGATGGAGTGGATTATTATTATAAAATTACTGCTTTTGATGAAGTACCGAATGAAGGAACTGCCTCAGTTGAAGCCACGGGGACTCCTCACGACTCTACTCCACCTGAAAAAGTTGTAGGTGTTACTATAATAGACCTGGGATTGGGTAACAGCCTAAACATTACCTGGACAGCTAGCAATGAAAGCGATCTCACCAATTACAAAATTTACCGAACTACCACACCGGGATTCACCCCCAACATGACTAATCTCATCGCCTCTCCAGTCATAAATTATTATCTTGATTCGGGATTAAGTAATGGGATTACATACTATTACATTATTACGGCTGTAGATGAAGTCCCGAATGAAAGTCCGCCTTCGGATGAGGCGAGTGGCGCTCCAAGTTGAAGTACGTAAATAATCTTCGATTATAATTCCTTTTCAAATAGTTTATGAAATCCTTTCGGCAAATCTTGGTAGGAAATATCTGGGGATTTCAACTTAGAGATATCTTGTGAGTTATAGGTATTCCAAAACAGAATGGGTTCTTCTGATACTTCCTTTTCTTTGATAAAATTGAGTAATCCTGCAAAGGTCTTCCCGGTATAAGTTGTATCTAAAGTGATATTCTCGTGTTGTTTCATGAGCTCGATTGCCTCAACGGCCTCGGGGGTGATTGTCCCATAACCCCCACCATAAAAATCATCCAGAACCGTGGGTTTTTCTTTAATCATGATTTTGGGGATGGACTGATCCGCTTTCCGTAAGAGCTTCAAGGTCTTTAAGGCTAACTTTCGGACGGCATTGGCATAAGAAAAGGTGTATTGATAAAAGGAGATGAAATTCTGAACAACTCGAACCCCAACTAGGTTAATATCGAGATTTGCTAATTTGCACCCTAGAAGCAAGCCCGCCATTGTCCCTAAGGATCCAACGGTCACGAATAAATAGTGTGGCATCTCCATTTCCCCATTTTCGATCTGGGATTTCAATTCAAATGCCGCATTCACGAATCCCAGAACCCCAATTGTGGATGATCCCCCCGGAGGTAGGAAATAGGTATTTCTTCTCAAGCGTTTAAAGGTGAAAAATTGAAATAATCCCCGCAGTTCTCCATAGGGTCCTAACATCTCCGCCCCAAGAGAGTGATAGAGTAGCAATTTTTTCTTTACATCTGCTGTGACAGGTTGATGAAACAAAACAAGAACTGGATGGAGATTTAGATCTTTTGTAAAGATAGCAGTAGCCAAGCAATGATTGGAACCTGTACCACCGGTTGTCATAATGTTTGCTTTTTGTTTTTCGACGGCATCTGCCAGTGCAAATTCTAGTTTCCTCGGTTTATTCCCACCATACAAGTCATTAGTTTGATCATCTCGCTTAATCCATAAGTTGGCATTTAACTCAGTACTCAATGCTTCCAATTTGTGGACTGCGGTTTTTTTCACCAAGGGAGTATATGGGATTTTATCTACTAAACCTGGAAATTCTTCAAATAGCAAGGGAGACTGGTGCGTCATTTTTTATACCTTTAGGCATTCATTTTACAATTGTTTTTATTTCATCCTTAATAATAACATGTATCTCAGAACAATATTTTTGTAGTAACGAAGAGGATATTATTTCCTGACCCTGAAGTAAGGTGAACTCTAATGGGCATGCCCGAAGATGAAAAACCAGACAAGTTAACGAAAAAGGAGAAACAGGAACGAAAGAAGCTGGAAACTGCAACAGAGCGTATAGAAAAGGAGATCGAAGGAAAACCACATACAAAACTTTGTATTTCAATATTAATGTTCATAGATGCATTAATTTTTATTGGGGTTTTATTCCTAACTGCAAATGCGTTCGCAATTGTACTGGTTTATAGCTATACAACCTTCATCACTTTAATTGCCCTTGTTCCATTCATGATCAATGAGTATGAAACGGTAGGGCGTAAGCCACCCCCCCTGGTTCGTTGGTTTAATTCACTCCTTAAAAAGCTCCTGCCCATGGATCGAGAAACCCTGGGTATAGGTCCTGCAATACTCATTAGTTTTATCTATCTTGTGACTATTGGAGGGTTCCTCGCAATCGGAGTCTACACTTTTGCTGATTTTCTCTCAGGAAATCCCGCTATTTACGATTATTTATTCGGGAGTGGTTCGACAATGGACTATGGTTTCTTTTCCTTCTTAGAAAATTCATCATCTGCTTCATTGGTACCCTCTATTCTCTGGTACTTGATTGTTTTCATTCCAGTAATATTTTGTATCTTGTTCGTAATAGCAGCGCTTTATTACAGGAACAATAACAAGTCCAGAATCCTTAATGTAGTAATACTTTCTCCTGTCATCGTCCTACTCC